>NZ_JBEZVN010000006.1:0-265082 GCF_040636995.1 Streptomyces sp. NPDC032161
TTGATAGGCCGGATGTGGAAGCCTGGTAACGGGTGGAGCTGACCGGTACTAATAGGCCGAGGGCTTGTCCTCAGTTGCTCGCGTCCACTGTGTTGGTTCTGAAACAACGAACCGCTGTTTGCTGGTTTTGATGTGTTTCATAGTGTTTCGGTGGTCATTGCGTTAGGGAAACGCCCGGTTACATTCCGAACCCGGAAGCTAAGCCTTTCAGCGCCGATGGTACTGCAGGGGGGACCCTGTGGGAGAGTAGGTCGCCGCCGAACAGTTTTTGTGGGGAAGCCCCGCACCCTTGTGGTGCGGGGCTTTCTCGCGTTCGGAGCGTCTAGTCTCGGACCATGCGCTACGAACTGGTCATCTTCGACAACGACGGGGTGCTCGTGGACAGCGAGCCGATCTCCAACACGATCCTGGCCGAGTACCTCACCGAACTCGGCCACCCCACCTCGTACCAGGAAAGCCTTCGGGACTACATGGGGGCCGCCGTGCACCGCGTGCACGATCTCGTCGAGGAGAGAACGGGCGGGAAGCTGCCCGACGACTTCGACGAGACGTTTCACTCGCGTGTTTTCGCGGCGTTCCGCCAGGAGTTGGTGCCGGTTCCGGGCGTCGAGGACGTGCTGGCGGGGCTCGTCGCCGACGGGGTGGCCTACTGCGTGGCGTCGTCCGGCAGCCACGAGCGGATCCGGGTCGGGCACCTCAAGACCGGGCTGGACCAGTGGTTCGAAGAGGACTGGATCTTCAGCGTGGACGACGTCGGGCGCGGCAAGCCGGCGCCGGACCTGTTCCTGTATGCCGCCGAACGGATGGGCGTCGCCCCCGAGCGGTGCGTCGTCATCGAGGACAGCCCGCTCGGTGTGCAGGCGGCGAGGGCCGCGGGGATGGACGTGTACGGGTTCACGTCGATGATGCCGGCGGACCGGCTCACCGGGGTGACGGGCCTCTTCTCCGACATGAGCCAACTGCGGGAAGTCCTCGCGTGATCTCTCTACCCACGGGTAGAGACTGGCCCTACGCTCGCCGCCATGACTGTGGCCATGACAGATGCGCGCCTGCGGCACGGCAGGGCCTCCCTCACGCTGAGCTTCTTCGCGCAGGGAGTGACGTTCGCTCTGCTCGTGACACGGATACCCGCGATCCAGGACCGGTACGGGATATCCGACGGACTGCTGCCGGCGTTTCTGGCCGCGGTGCCGATCCTCGCCGGTGTGGGCAGCGTGATCACCGAGAAGGTGGTCGCGCGGGTGCGGCCGGGCGTCGTACTCAGGTGGGCGCAACCCGTGGTGATGCTCGCGCTGGTCGCCGCCGGAGCCGGTGACGCGCTGTGGGAAGCGGCGCTCGCGCTCGGGGTGTTCGGGCTCGCCGTCGGGGCGCTCGACGCCTCCATGAACATGATCGGGGTGAGCCTCCAGCGGGCGTACGGGCGTTCCATCATGCTCGGGTTCCATGCCGCGTACAGCCTGGGCGGGATCGCCGGGGCGTCGATGGCGTGGGCCGGGGCGCACTGGGACCTCTCGCTGCTGATGTCGTACCTCCCGGCCGTCGTCGTGCTGCTGCCCGCCGCGTTCGTCGGCAGCCGGTGGTACGTCGAGGGCGGGGCGTCGGCCGCGGGACCGGGGGGAGAAGGGGCCAAGGACGCTGCCTCGGTCTCCTTCAAGCTGCTGATGCCGCTCTGTCTCGTCATGAGCTTCGCGTACATCGGGGACTCGACGGTCTCCAACTGGAGCGCGAAGTACCTCCATGACGTGCTGGGGAGTTCGGAGCAGCTGTCGACCGTCCCGTACAACGTCTACATGGTGACGACGCTGCTGGGACGGGCCGTCGGGGACTTCGGGGTGCGGCGGTTCGGGGCCGTGGCCGTGGTGCGGTTCGGGAGCGTGCTGGCGGCCGGCGGGTTCGCCGTGGTCGCGGCGGCCGGCGGGGCGTGGGTCGGGATGCTCGGGTTCACGATGCTGGGGTTCGGGCTGTGCGTGGTGATGCCGCAGACGTTCGTCGCCGCCGGGCGGATGTTCCCCGGCGCGAGCGAGACGGCCATCGCGCGGCTCAACGTCTTCAACTATGTGGGCTTCCTGATCGGTTCGCCGCTCGTGGGGGTGCTGGGGGACGCGTGGAGCTACCGCGGGGCGATGCTGGTGCCGATGGTGCTGGTGCTCGCGACGCTCGCGTACGCCAAGTCGTTCGACGCGCCGCCCGCCCGATACGGTGGCGGGCATGAGCGGCCGCACACAGCTGATGTGGGATGACGCAGTCACGGGATACGACTTCGGGGAAGGCCACCCGATGGACCCCGTGCGACTCGCCCTGACGATGGGGCTGGTGCGGGCGTTGGGACTCGACCGCGCCGTGGACGTGGTGGCGGGCAGGCCCGCCGGGGACTCGACCCTGCGCCTGGTGCATCGTGAGGACTACGTGGCGGCCGTGCGCGTGGCCTCCGCCGATCCGGAGCGGGCCGATCAGCGCTACGGGCTCGGGACGGTCGACGACCCCGCGTTCCGGGGGATGCACGAGGCGTCGGCGCTGATCGCCGGGCAGTCGGTGGCCGCGGCCGAGGCGGTGTGGCGCGGTGACACCGCGCACGCGGTGAACTTCACCGGCGGGCTGCACCACGCCATGCCAGGCGGCGCGGCCGGGTTCTGCGTCTACAACGACGCGGCGCTCGCCATCGCGCGGATGCTGGAACTGGGCGCCGAGCGGATCGCGTACGTCGACGTCGACGTGCACCACGGCGACGGGGTGCAGGCGGCGTTCGGGGAGGACCCGAGGGTCCTGACCGTGTCGCTGCACGAGCACCCCCGCACCCTCTTCCCACAGACCGGCTGGCCTCAGGAGACCGGCATCGGGGCGGGGGAGGGCAGCGCGGTGAACGTGGCGCTGCCCGCCGGCACGGGCGACGCGGGATGGCTGCGGGCGTTCCACGCGGTGGTGCCGGAACTGCTGGCGGACTTCCGGCCGCAGGTCCTGGTGACCCAGCACGGGGCCGACACGCACTTCGAGGACCCGCTCGCCCACTTCGCGGTGTCGCTGGACGCTCAGCGCGCCGTGATGACGGCCTGTCACGACCTCGCCCACGCCCATGCGGAGGGCGGGCGCTGGATCGCGCTCGGCGGTGGCGGGTACGAGGTGGTCGACGTGGTGCCGCGGTCCTGGGCGCATCTGGTGGGGATCGCCGCGCACACGCCGGTGGATCCCGAGTCGCTGATCCCGTCCTCGTGGCGGGACGAGGTCTACGCGCGGACACGGCGGTTGGGGCCGGCCCGGATGACGGACGGGCGTGCTCCCTCCTGGAAGCCGTGGGAGGAGGGGTACGACCCCGCGGACCGGCTCGACCAGGCGGTGCTGGCGACCCGGCGGGCGGCGTTCCCGCTGCGGGGGCTGCTGGCCTGAGTCCCCGTCGTTCCGTGTCGTGGGCGCGGGCGTTCTCGTACGCGTCGAGGCCCGTTACGCCAACCGTGGGGCATCACCCGGCTTTTGGCCCCCCGTTCGGGTGGTTGGGGAAGCATCGGCGGGGTGTTGAGCACCGGAGCGCTGCGTGCGCATCTGCTGAAGGCCCGGCTGGCCGGACCCGTGGCCACGACGCGGGAGGCGAGCCTGCGGAGCTATCGGCTCTTCGCGGCCCGCGATCCACGCATGACGCTCGGCCTTGCCCCCGAGGGGGACTGGGACGAGTCCGAGCTTCTTCGTCTGATGGCCGACAAGTGCGGGGTCTGTGACGACCCGGCCTTCGTCTCGGGCCCCGACGTGATCGATCCCGAACGGACTCTGGCGGGGCTGGAGGCGTTCGCCGGGCGGCTGTCGGAGGCCGCGTCGCGACGGTCGCCGGTGTTGTTCGGGACCGGGCACCCGCATCGGCTGCTCGGTTTCTACGCAGCGCTGGCAGACGCCGTGTCGGCGGCGGGATGTCCCGTCCTCACCCCTGCGCAGGGGCGATGTATCGACATGACGACCCGGTTCGGCGTACGTACGTGCCGCCTCGATTACGTACGAGGGGTCGCGATGGTGCGTGAGCCGGGCGCACGGAGTCCCGGTGACGGCACCGGCGCACACACCCACTCGCCGTTGCCGGTACGGGTCGCCCTGGAGGCGGCGGCGGTGGGCAGTGGGCGGCTTCCCGGACTGGTCGTCGGGGACCACGGATGGGTCTGCGGAGCAGGTCAGCTGGGCATCGAGGCGATCGGGCTGGCGGACACGGACGACCCCGCGCTGTTCGTCGGGGAGGCCGAGGGGCGGGTGTCGGTCGCCGTGCCGCTCGACGACGCCGTGCGGTCCGTCTCCTACCTGCCGCTCACTCGCTATGTACTCAATCGGGCGTGTCTGTCACAGTAGGCGGCCGGTCACCTCTCCTCTTCCCCACTCGCATCACCCGCCCCTAATCTGGGGAGTGAGCGCACAACGACGAAGAGTCACCGGAGGGGAAGCCGGTGCGCGTCTCGTGCGGAAGGTACAGGTGGGTCATGGCTGCTGGCAGCGAAAGGCCTCTCAACGAGGTCAAGTTTCTGACCGTGGCGGAAGTCGCCTCGGTCATGAGGGTGTCGAAGATGACCGTGTACCGTTTGGTGCACAGCGGTCATCTGCCGGCGATCCGGGTGGGCAGGTCCTTCCGGGTTCCGGAGCAAGCGGTTCACGAGTATCTCCGCGAGTCCTTCGTGGGGGTGGAATCCGCCTGATACCGGGGCGGAGTCCACCTGATATTCGCCTCGGATTACGTCCCTCACGCGGTGGCGGGTAGGCTAGGCCGACGTAGGTCGTGTGGGCCCAGACGCCCCGCACCGATCCCCGCTGGCGTGGGGATGTTCCGAGAAGTGAGCGAGGGTAGTCGTGGGCTCTGTTATCAAGAAGCGGCGTAAGCGGATGGCCAAGAAGAAGCACCGCAAGCTGCTCAAGCGCACGCGCGTTCAGCGTCGCAACAAGAAGTAAGCGAACGCGGTTCGTGATTCCGCAGCCCTTCCGCCGAAATGGCGGGAGGGCTGCGGCGCGTTGTCGAGAGGTGCCCGCATTCGGGCCAAGAGTCGTAGGAAGCCCGCCGCGAGGTCGTCGCGGGGCGACGTCCACCCGCTACGGTGACGGCCAGGTAGAACCTTTCGACGGAAGGCGCTGATCTTGGGGAAGGTCGTGCTGGTCACGGGAGCGGCCCGGCAGCTGGGCGGCCGTTTCGTGCGGCGCATCCAGCGTGATCCGGAGGTGGACCGGGTGATCGCCGTCGACGCCGTCGCGCCCCGGCACTCGCTGGGCGACGCCCGGTTCGTGGTGGCGGACATCCGTCGGCCCACCATCGCGAGGGTGCTCGCGGAGCACGCGGTCGACACGGTCGTCCATCTGGACGTCTCCGCGAAGTCGGCCGGTACGGGAGGCCGGACCGCGGTCAAGGAGACCAACGTCATCGGCACGATGCAGCTGCTGGGGGCCTGCCAGAAGGCCCCGCGCGTGCGGCGGCTGGTGGTCAAGTCCAGTACGAACGTGTACGGTTCCGCGCCCCGCGATCCGGCGGTCTTCAGCGAGACGACCCCGCCCAAGTCGCTGCCCAGCGGCGGGTTCGCGAAGGACGTGGTGGAGGTCGAGGGGTACGTACGGGGCTTCGCGCGCCGTCGGCCGGACGTCGCCGTGTGCGTGCTCAGGTTCGCGAACATCCTCGGGCCGGAGGCGGATTCGCCGCTCGCCGACTATCTGTCGCTGCCCGTCCTGCCGACGGTGTTCGGGTACGACCCGAGACTCCAGTTCGTGCACGAGGACGATGTCCTCGACGTCCTGGGCATCGCCTCGCGGGAGCCGACGCGCGGGACGCTGAACAGCGGCACCTTCAACATCGCCGGGGACGGGGTGCTGCTGCTCTCGCAGTGCGCGCGGCGGCTCGGACGGCCGACGATGCCGCTGCTGCTGCCCGCCGTCACCTGGGTCGGTCGGGCGCTGCGCCGGGTCGGCATGACGGACTTCTCGCCGGAGCAGATCCGGCTGCTGACCCACGGGCGGGTGGTGTCGACCGTCCAGATGCGCGAGACCCTGGGGTTCCACCCGGCGTTCACCACCGCGGAGACGTTCGCGGAGTTCGCGCGCGGTCAGGGCCCCGGTCTGCTCCCGCCGGAGGCGGTGGGACGGGCGGTCGACAGGCTGGCCGCCGCACCGTTCATCGGGGCGGCGGGCGGAGCGTCGCGGATCACCGGGGCGGGCGGCACGTCCCCGACCCCCAGCGCCGGCAGGCAGTAGAACCCCCGGCACCGGCAGGCAACAGAGGAGCGCATCGACGATGGCGGACGCCAAGGTCATTCCGTTCGACGACGACCGTTCGCGGGCGGGCGGCCCGCCGCGCTCCGCGCGGCGCAGGTCCACCGCGGGCCCCGGGGTCGGCACCGCGGCCGTCAGCGCCCTTCCGGGGCAGCAGGACGCCGAGTCGCCGCGGGAGGAGGATCCCGACGGATCCGAGCAGGCTCCGGAGACCGCGGACGGCTGGGAGCGGAGGGCCGCCGCCGGGCTCGCGTTCCTACGGCGGCGGGTCACCGGCGAGTACGAGGTCGACGAGTTCGGGTACGACGAGGAGTTGACCGACCAGGTCCTCATGTCGATGCTGCGGCCGTTGTACGAGAAGTACTTCCGGGTCGAGGTGCGGGGCATCGAGAACATCCCGTCGGACGGGGGCGCGCTCATCGTGTCCAACCACTCCGGCACGCTGCCGCTCGACGCGCTGATGCTCCAGGTGGCCGTGCACGACAACCACCCGGCGGGGCGGCATCTGCGGCTGCTCGCCGCCGATCTCGTCTTCGTGCTGCCCGTGGTGAGCGAGCTGGCCCGCAAGGCCGGTCACACGCTGGCGTGCACGGAGGACGCGGAGCGGCTGCTGGGCCGGGGCGAGATCGTCGGGGTGATGCCGGAGGGTTTCAAGGGCGTCGGCAAGCCGTTCGGCGAGCGGTACAAGCTTCAGCGCTTCGGCCGGGGCGGTTTCGTCTCCACGGCGTTGCGGGCGGGGGTGCCGATCATTCCGTGCTCGATCGTGGGCGCGGAGGAGATCTATCCGATGATCGGCAACTCCCGGACGCTGGCCCGGCTGCTCGGCTTCCCGTACTTCCCGATCACGCCGACGTTCCCCTGGCTGGGCCCCCTGGGGGCGGTTCCGCTGCCGACGAAGTGGACGATCCAGTTCGGGAAACCGATCTCCACGAGCGGGTATCCGATGGAGGCGGCGGACGACCCGATGCTGATGTTCAACCTGACCGATCAGGTGCGCGAGAAGATTCAGCACACCCTGTACAAGCTGCTGGTGCAGCGGAGGTCGGTGTTCTTCTGACGGGTTCTCCCGCCAGGTCCTTCGACAGGATGCCTTCGCCGGATCCTGACGAAGGGCCCATTCGGCGGCTCACCCCTCGATCTCCGGACCGGCTCGGGACGGCCGGCGATCGAGGGGTGAGGGACGGGTCACTCGTCCACGCGCTCGCTGTTGATGCCCAGACCCGGGAGCAGCCCGGGGAGGAGCGGGGGCAGCGTCACGTCCGGGGACGGCGGCGGGCTGATCCGGCCACCGGTGGACGGGTCGGTGCGCGGGGGCTGGGTGCCGAACAGTCCGTCCGTGCCACCGGAGAGCAGGCTCTCGGATGTGGCGCTGCCGGAACCGTCGGACGGGCCTGGCGTGGCGCCGTCGCTCGTCCGGTCGTGGGAGACGTCCGGCGCGGAGGGGGTGGTCCCGCCCGTATGGGACGGGGCCGTGTTCCGTTCCCCGGTGTCGGACCGCTTCGCGTCGTCGCTCCGGTCCGGGCCGCGGGGCAGCAGCGACTGCAGCGGCCCGACTTCCTCGTCTATGGCGTCGAACACCGAGCTGACCTGGTTGCCGACATCGGTCAGCTGGAGCGGCAGCTGGTCGCGCAGGCTGCTCCAGCTCCCGCGGTGCGAGCGGGAGAAGGAATCCAGGGTCTGGATCGGGCCGATGGCGCCGTCCCGTTGATAGGCCGCTCGGAGCAGGCGGTGGCCCTCGGTGGCGTCGTGCGTCATGCCGTTGAGCGTGCGCCGGATCTCACCGAGCTGTTCGTGGTCGAGGTCGCCGGAACGGGCGCGCTCCATCAGACGGCGGGCTTCGCCCAGCCGCGTCGACGCCTGGTCGAGGTAGACCTCGCCGCGGTCGGTGTCGCCGCTGGCCAGCCCGAGATGGATGTCCTCCATGCCGCGCTTGAGCCCGTACAGCGAATCACCTGGCAGGGCGTCGGAACTGGCAGCGGCCACTCCGCCGAAGGCCCCCGCCGCGACACCGACGGTGAGCCCGCCGGCCGCGAGCCCCTTCGACCAGCGCGAACGCGGACGCAGTTTCCGGAGCGCGGAGGCCCGATGGGCACCCTTCGTGCGCTGCTCGGGCACCGTAGGGCCCGCGGACGCGCCGCCTTCGGCGAACATGGCCTCCATGGCGGCGACGAGCTGGGCTCGCTGCACCACTTTGACTTCGGGATCCAATTCCGGCCGCGGTAGCTCACCGAGGCCGTTCGCCAGGGCCAACAGCGGCCCGTGGTCGGCCTGTTCGGCCGTTCCCTCGGGCTGTGCGGCCGCCTCGTCGCGGGGCGGCTGCTCCTCCAGGGCCTGGGCGAAGGCGTTCGCCCGCCGGTGCGCCGAAACGTTTGCGATCACTGGCGGCACCTCCTCTCGTCATGACGGTCGACTCCCCTGGGTGTCAGGAAGGTTGTACACCTTGAGCGCTTCCACACGAATGAGTGAGTGTCAGCGGACATGGGTGACGACAGGGGGCCTGCAACCGACACAACGAGGGGCGCGGCACATGGGTTACGCAAGAAGAGTGACCGGACTTTGTGTGAGGAAGGCATCGCCTGGCGTGATGTCGACGGGTCGGCCGGGCCGGGCGCGCGGCCGGACGAGGGGCTGATCGGGCCGGGACCCGCCGGGTGGGGCGGGATCGGTGATCGGGAGCGTGATCGGGAGGCTTCGTACGGGACAGGGGGGCCGAGGTGGTGCGGTGGGGACGGCCCGGTCGGGGCCGGGTGGTCGGATGGAAGGCTTCGGGAGGGAGGGTCAGCGGGCGTCGTCCGGCAGGAGCCGGGCCAGGGTGCGGACGGCGCGGTACTGCAGGGTCTTGATCGCGCCCTCGTTCTTCCCCATGACACGGGCGGTCTCGGCGACCGAGAGGCCCTGGAGGAAGCGCAGGGTCACGCACTCCTGCTGCTGGGGGTTGAGCCGCCGTACGGCCTGGAGCAGTGCGGCGTTGGAGAGGGATTCCAGGACGGAGTCCTCCGGGCTGCGCTCGACCTCGTTCGCGTCGAGCATCTCGCCGGTGGTCACCTCCAGGCGGAAGCGGCTGGACTTGAAGTGGTCGGCGACGAGGTTGCGGGCGATCGTGACCAGCCACGCGCCGAAGTCGCGGCCCTGCCAGGTGAACGTCGAGATGCGGCGCAGGGCACGCAGGAAGGTCTCGCTGGTGAGGTCCTCCGCCGTGGCCTTGCCGCCCACGCGGTAGTAGATGTAGCGATAGACGGTGTCGCTGTACTGGTCGTAGAGGCGGCCGAAGGCTTCGGCCTCGCCGGCCTGCGCACGCTCGACGAGCTCCATCATGCGCGCGCTGTCGCTGTCGGCGGTGGGACGGCGGACGGTGGACGTGGTTGTTGCGCCGCGGCTGCCGCGTCTTCCGACCGCCGCACCGCGTTCGGCCATGGCGTAGCACGGGCCGACTGGCGCAGGGGTGGCGAATGCGGGTACGGCGTACGCGGTGGGGACGAAGCCGCGCAAGCGGTTGACGACCGATGCGCGCAGCGTAGCCAGGCCCGAGGCGTCAACCCCGACGTGTGGGTACACGGGACTCCCAGAGGCAGAGCTTCCATCACGTGCAGTGCGAAACCCTCACTCGTCGTAGTGACTCGGGGGTTCCGGAATGCGTCTGAGGAGAATAACGCTTCGTACAGACAGTGCTACACCCAGTTGCTCAAATCATCGATTACGTCGCTTCTGTAGCGACTAATCGACGTATCAAGTAGCACATCGTGACCGGTTATTGATCGGATTACTTCGTGATTTGCCTGCGAGGGGAACCGGTTGTGGCCGAGTGGGGGTGTGTCGACTGGTCGGGGCGGTCGGCGGGCAGGGAGTCCCGATCGTGCCGCGGCCGGGCGCCGCCCGGCGGGGTGTCGCCCGATGACGGTGGCGGCTCGACGACTGACGAACGGTTGTGCGACCGGGCGGTTCGGTGAACGGCGGGGCGGCCGGCCGGGCGCGTCGGTGTCAGCGGCGGCGACGGTGCAGCGCGACGGCGGCGGCCGTGCCTCCCGCGAGGGCGCCGACCCCGGCCGCGGCGGGGATGCCGACCCTGGCCGCCTTGCGGCCCGTCCGGTAGTCCCGCAGTCGCCAGTCGTGGGCGCGGGCGTACTTGCGGAGCTTGGCGTCCGGATTGATCGCGTACGGGTGGCCGACCAGGGAGAGCATCGGGATGTCGTTGTGGGAGTCGCTGTACGCGGCGCAGCGGTCGAGGTCGAGGCCCTCGGCGGCGGCCAGGGCGCGGACCGCCTCGGCCTTCGCCGGTCCGTGCAGCGGTTCGCCGACCAGGCGGCCGGTGTAGACGCCGTCGACGGACTCGGCGACCGTGCCGAGTGCGCCGGTCAGGCCGAGGCGGCGGGCGATGATCGTGGCCGTCTCGACGGGGGCGGCGGTGACCAGCCAGACCCGTTGACCGGCGTCCAGGTGGGCCTGGGCGAGGGCGCGGGTGCCGGGCCAGATGCGGTCGGCCATGTATTCGTCGTAGATCTCCTCGCCGATCGCCATCAGCTCGGAGACGCGGTGGCCCTTGACGATGGACAGGGCGCTGTCGCGGGCGTCCTGCATGTGGTCCGGGTCCTCGACACCGGCCAGTCTGAACCATGCCTGCTGCCAGGCGAAGCGGGTCAGTTCGCGGCGCTGGAAGAACTTGCGCTTGTACAGGCCGCGCCCGAAGTGGAACAGGGCCGCGCCCTGCATGACGGTGTTGTCCAGGTCGAAGAAGGCTGCGGCCCGTTCGTCACCGGCGACGGGGAAGGGGGGTTCCTCGGGCTTCTTCTCCTTGCCCGTCCCTTTCTCCTTTTCCTTCTCCTTCCCCGGCTCCGCGTCCTTCTTCGGCTCGGCGGCCTTCGCGGCCTTCGTGGGCTTCGCCGTCTTCGCGCGGCCGGTTTCCTGGGCCTCGGGGGCCTCGACGGCCTCGCGGGCGGCGGTTGCGGAGGGCCGGTCGTCGTCGGGGTGTTCGCTGCGCAGGGCGGACTTCCGCGCAGCCTCGGCTGCGGCCTCGCCTGCCAGCACGCTCCGTGCTGTCGCGGGGCGTCTACGGGGTGTGAGCCATCCAAGAGCGGCCATGTCGTGAGCATAGCCATGTGCTCGGGCCCTTCCCGACCTGCCGGGATGCCGCGCCGTGAACTCTTGGTCGTTGCTTTGTCGAAGGAGGGGCGAAGAGGTGAAGGAGCCGGAAGGGGGTGTGGTCGGCGCACCGGACGTCTCGCGGGCGGGACAGGGGGCGGGCGCCGGACGGCATGCCGGGCGGGAGCGCGTCGTGGTGCGGCGCAGAATGAGGGCATGAGCGCCATGTTCCGACGTACGAAGAAGAACCCCGCCGAGCGGACGGTGACCCTCGTGGGCAAGCCGGGGTGTCACCTCTGCGACGACGCGAGGGAGGTGGTGCGGGAGGTGTGCGCGCAGACCGGCGCTTCCTGGGAGGAGAAGGACATCACGCAGGACGAGGCGCTGCACCGCGCGTACTGGGAGCAGATCCCGGTCGTCCTGATCGACGGCGAGCAGCACACGTTCTGGCGGGTGGACCCGGGGAGGCTGCGTGACGCGCTGGGTTCGTGAGTGAAACCCGGTTACCATCATGGGCGTTTTGAGTGGACTCGGGGGAGTGGTAGTGAGGAGTGTGTGCCGCTTTGCCCCCTTCGGGTCTGCAACGGTTTGACGCGGTCCCCGGTTCCGGGATTACGCGACGAAAGCGCGTGACCCCGGTCACGTTGACCGGACAAAACGGACACAATCTTTGTGCACACGTTCACAAAGACATAGCCTGCATTCGACGGGGCGGTCATGCGAAATACGGCCGCCTGCAGCCCCGCTCATACCGCAGGAGCACCGTGGCAACTGGCCGAACTCACCGACCGGCGACCCGTAGCCGAGGGATTCCCGAGGCCACCGTCGCCCGGCTTCCGCTGTATCTGCGCGCGTTGACCGCGCTCTCCGAGCGCTCGGTCCCCACGGTCTCGTCCGAGGAACTCGCCGCTGCGGCGGGGGTCAACTCCGCCAAGCTGCGCAAGGACTTCAGCTACCTCGGCTCCTACGGGACGCGCGGGGTCGGGTACGACGTCGAGTATCTCGTCTACCAGATCTCCCGTGAGCTCGGGCTGACCCAGGACTGGCCGGTCGTGATCGTCGGTATCGGTAACCTCGGCGCGGCGCTCGCCAACTACGGCGGTTTCGCCTCCCGCGGTTTCCGGGTCGCCGCCCTGATCGACGCCGATCCCGCGATGGCCGGGACGCCGGTCGCCGGGATTCCCGTGCAGCACGCCGACGACCTGGAGACGATCGTCCGGGACAACGGGGTGTCGATCGGCGTCATCTCGACCCCGGCCGGTGCCGCGCAGCAGGTCTGCGACCGGCTCGTCGCCGCGGGCGTCACCTCCATCCTGAACTTCGCGCCGACGGTGCTCTCCGTGCCCGACGGCGTCGACGTCCGCAAGGTGGACCTCTCCATCGAGCTCCAGATCCTCGCCTTCCACGAGCAGCGCAAGTCGGTCGAGGACACCGGTGAGGCCGGAGTCGGCCAGAGCACCGCCGGGGTCGCCCAGGACGTGTCCGTGCCGGCCGTGCCGGACGCGGAGGAGGCGCCGGTGCGTCCGGTCGCCGAAGGCCGTAAGGGACCTGACGGGGACATGCCCGCCGTGATGCCGGCATGAGTCTTCTCGTCGTAGGGCTGAGCCACCGCAGCGCCCCCGTCTCCGTACTGGAGCGGGCCTCGCTGGCGGGTGAGACGCAGGCCAAGCTCCTCCAGGACGCGCTCGCCGCCGAGCCCGCGGCCGAGGCCGCCGCGCTGGCCACCTGCAACCGCATCGAGCTGTACGCCGACGTGGACAAGTTCCACGCGGGCGTCGCCGAGCTGTCCACCCTCCTCGCCCAGCACAGCGGCGTGGGTCTGGACGAGCTCACTCCGTATCTCTATGTGCACTACGAGGACCGGGCCGTCCACCACCTCTTCTCGGTGGCGTGCGGGCTGGACTCGATGGTCGTCGGCGAGGGCCAGATCCTCGGCCAGATCAAGGACGCGCTGGCACGGGGCCAGGAGCTCCACACCGCGGGACGGCTGCTGAACGACCTGTTCCAGCAGGCGCTGCGGGTCGGCAAGCGTGCCCACAGCGAGACCGGGATCGACCGGGCCGGGCAGTCGCTCGTCACCTTCGGTCTCGAACAGCTCGCGGCGGGCGAGGACGTCGCCGAGTGGGCCCGGGGCAAGCGCGCCCTGGTGATCGG
The DNA here is from genome assembly GCF_040636995.1 of Streptomyces sp. NPDC032161. Classification (NCBI taxonomy): domain Bacteria; kingdom Bacillati; phylum Actinomycetota; class Actinomycetes; order Kitasatosporales; family Streptomycetaceae; genus Streptomyces; species Streptomyces sp. NPDC032161. The sequence goes on from NZ_JBEZVN010000006.1 coordinate 13,444, forward strand.
CGCCGGATCGATGTCCTCGCTGGCCGCCGCCACCCTGGCCCGTGCCGGTGTCGCCGAGATCGCCGTCGCCAACCGGACCCGGGCCCGTGCCGACCGGCTCGTCGAGATCCTGGGCCAGCCCGGCGGCACCGGAGTGGCCGCCCGCGCCGTGGAGATGGCCGCGGTCCCCGACGAACTGACACGTGCCGACATCGTCGTCTCGTGCACCGGTGCGACGGGCCTGGTGCTGACCGCCGAGGTCGTCGCCGGGGCGCTCGGCCTGCCCCACGAGCCGGTCCGCGCGGCGTCCGCCGGGGAGACCGCGCCCACCGGGAACGACGGCCCCGTCCGCCTCGCCCTGCTCGACCTCGCCATGCCGCGCGACATCGACGGCGCCGCCGGCCACCTCGACGGGGTGCGCCTCGTCGACATCGAGTCGCTCGCCGAGGCGTCCGCGGACGCCCCGATGGCCTCCGACGTGGACCAGGTGCGCACCATCGTCGCCGACGAGGTGGCCGCCTTCGGTGCCGCCCAGCGGGCCGCCCACATCACCCCGACCGTCGTCGCGCTGCGCGCGATGGCCGCCGACGTGGTCGCGGGCGAGATCGCCCGGCTCGACGGGCGCCTCCCCGGCCTGGACACGAAGCAGCGCGCCGAGATCACGCAGACCGTGCGCCGCGTCGTCGACAAGCTCCTGCACGCGCCCACCGTGCGGGTCAAGCAGCTCGCCAGCGAGCCCGGCGGCGCCGGGTACGCGGACGCGCTCCGAGAACTCTTCGACCTCGACCCGCAGACGGTCGCCGCCGTCTCCCGGGCAGACCTGAACGACCCGAATCGAGGGCGGTCATGACCGACAACTCACCCCTGGGCGCGGATGCCGCCAAGCCGCTGAGGCTGGGCACCCGGCGCAGCAAGCTCGCCATGGCGCAGTCCGGCCTGGTCGCCGACGCGGTCAGCGAGGTGACCGGGCGGGCCGTCGAGCTCGTCGAGGTCACCACGTACGGCGACGTCTCCCGCGAGCACCTCTCGCAGATCGGCGGCACCGGCGTGTTCGTCGCCGCGCTGCGCGAGGCGCTGCTCCGCGGCGACGTGGACTTCGCCGTCCACTCGCTCAAGGATCTGCCGACCACCCCGCACGAGGGCCTCGTCCTGGCCGCCGTACCGGTGCGCGAGGACCCGCGCGACGTACTGGTGGCGCGGGACGGGCTGACCCTCGGGCAGCTGCCGTCCGGTGCCCGCATCGGCACCGGCTCGCCGCGCCGCATGGCGCAGCTCAACGCGTACGCCCGCAGCCACGGCCTCGACATCGAGACGGTGCCGATCCGAGGCAACGTCGACACGCGTATCGGATTTGTACGAAGCGGGGAGCTGGACGCGGTGGTACTCGCCGCGGCCGGGCTCAGCCGCCTCGGCCGGACCGGTGAGGCGACCGACTTCCTGTCGCCCGACACCCTTCTGCCCGCTCCCGGCCAGGGAGCACTGGCGATCGAGTGCGCTGTCGGCAGCGCCGACCTCGTCGCCGCGCTCGGAGAGCTCGACGACCCGTACACCCGGGCCGCCGTGACCGCCGAGCGTGCCCTGCTCGCCGCCCTGGAGGCCGGCTGCTCCGCACCCGTGGGTGCGCTGGCGGACCTCCAGGCCGACGGACAGGCTGTCAACGAACTGCGCCTGCGCGGTGTCGTCGGTTCCACCGACGGTTCCTCGCTGGTGCAGATGTCCACCACCGGTCCCGTGCCCACGTCGCAGGACGACGCGGCGGCCCTCGGTCGCGAGCTCGCGGCCGAGATGCTCGCCAAGGGTGCGGCCGGTCTTATCGGGGAGCGAGCACTTTGAGCCCCACCGGCCCCGCCGCATCCGACTTTCCGGCCGTGTCCGCCCACGGGCACGTCACCTTCCTGGGTGCTGGTCCCGGCGATCCGGGACTGCTGACCCTGCGCGCCGTCGAGGCGCTTGCGAGCGCGGACGTCCTTGTCGCCGAGCCGGACGTTCTCGGTGTCGTTCGCTGCCATGCGCGGGCAGGCGTGAGCACACCCGAGCTGACGGTCATTGACGCGCAGTCAACCGCCGCCGGTGTCCCCGTTCTCAGGGATGCGGTCAATCTTGTCATGGAGGCAGCGAAGGGCGGCAAGCGGGTGGTCCGTGCGGTCCCGGGAGACCCGGGGCTGGACGCGGACGCCGGTGCCGAGATGCTGGCCTGCGCCGCCGCCGGTATCCCCTTCGAGGTCGTGCCGGGCATCGCCGAGGTCGTGGGTGTGCCCGCGTACGCCGGTGTGCCGCTTCGGGACGCGCAGGGCGCGGACGTCCGGTTCGTGGACGCGCGTACCGCCTCGGACCGCTGCTGGGGCGAGGTCGGCGCGAGCGACGCCACGGCCGTCATCTCGACGACGCTCGACTCGGTGGCCGCGGCCGCCGGTGAGCTGGTCGCGGCGGGCCGCAAGCCCGACACCCCGCTGACCGTGACGGTGGCCGGTACGACGACCCGCCAGCGCACCTGGACGGCGACCCTCGGCACGATCGCGCAGGTCCTGAAGCAGGCGAAGGTGTTGCCGTCGCCGGAGGGGCACCGCCCCGTCATAGCCGTGGTCGGTGAGCGCAGCTCCGCCGCCCAGCGCGACCAGCTCGCGTGGTTCGAGTCCAAGCCGCTGTTCGGCTGGAAGGTGCTCGTCCCGCGGACCAAGGAGCAGGCGGCGTCGCTCTCCGACCAGCTTCGTTCGTACGGTGCCGTGCCGCACGAGGTCCCGACGATCGCCGTCGAGCCGCCGCGCACCCCGCAGCAGATGGAGCGCGCGGTCAAGGGACTGGTCACGGGCCGGTACGAGTGGATCGCCTTCACCAGCGTCAACGCCGTGAAGGCCGTCCGGGAGAAGTTCGAGGAGTACGGGCTCGACGCCCGTGCCTTCGCCGGGATCAAGGTCGCGGCCGTCGGCGAGCAGACCGCCGCCGCGCTCGTCGACTTCGGTGTGAAGCCGGATCTGGTGCCCTCCGGTGAGCAGTCCGCCGCGGGTCTGCTGGAGGACTGGCCGCCGTACGACCCGGTCTTCGACCCGATCGACCGGGTCTTCCTGCCGCGCGCCGACATCGCCACCGAGACGCTGGTGGCGGGCCTCATCGAGCTGGGCTGGGAGGTCGACGACGTCACCGCGTACCGCACGGTCCGCGCCTCGCCGCCGCCGGCCGAGACGCGTGAGGCGATCAAGGGCGGCGGGTTCGACGCGGTCCTGTTCACCTCGTCGTCGACCGTCCGGAACCTCGTCGGCATCGCGGGCAAGCCGCACAACGTCACGGTCATCGCGTGCATCGGCCCGGCGACGGCGAAGACCGCGGAGGAGCACGGGCTCCGCGTCGACGTGCTGTCGCCGGAACCCTCGGTGCACAAGCTGGCCGAGGCCCTCGCCGAGTTCGGCGCGCGGCGCCGGGAGGCGGCGAAGGAGGCCGGTGACCCGGTGACGCGGCCGAGCGAGCGGCGTCCGGGGGCGCGGCGGCGCCGTTCGACGACGACCTGACGCGTACGAGTACCCGCTTTCGCGCCGACGCGTACGAGAACGCCTTTCGCGATGGCGCGGCAGGCGTACGGAACGGGCGGTCCGGCTGCTTCGGCGGTCGGGCCGCCCGTCGCCGTTCCCTGCGTTCGCGGCGTTTTTGGGGCGCTCCGCCCGGCGGGGCTGCCGCTGGTTTTTCCGGTACAGGTGTCGGTAAACCGGTGATGTGTACGGGTCTAGTCTCGAAGCATGACTGTGTACGGAAACTTCCCCGGCTCCCGCCCCCGGCGGCTGCGGACGACCCCGGCGATGCGGCGCATGGTCGCCGAGACACGGCTCGACGCGGCGGACCTGATCCTGCCCGCGTTCGTACGCGAGGGCGTCGACGCGCCCGTCCCGATCTCGGCCATGCCGGGGGTGTACCAGCACACCCTGGACACGCTGCGGAAGGCCGCCGCCGAGGCGGTGTCCGCGGGCGTCTCCGGGATCATGCTCTTCGGTGTTCCGGCGGACGAGAAGAAGGACGCCCGGGGCACGGCGGGCACCGACCCGGACGGCATCCTCCAGGCCGGTCTGCGGGCGGTGCGCGAGGAGGTCGGTGACGACCTCGTCGTCATGTCGGACCTGTGCCTGGACGAGTACACCGACCACGGTCACTGCGGTGTGCTGACCGCCGACGGCCGGGTCGACAACGATGCGACGCTGGAGCGGTACGCGGAGATGGCCCAGGTCCAGGCCGACGCGGGCGCCCACGTGGTCGGCCCCAGCGGCATGATGGACGGCCAGGTCGGGGTGATCCGGGACGCGCTGGACCAGACGGGCCACGAGGACGTGTCGATCCTCGCGTACACCGTGAAGTACTCCTCGGCGTTCTACGGGCCGTTCCGCGAGGCGGTCGGCTCGTCGCTGAAGGGCGACCGCAAGACGTACCAGCAGGACCCGGCGAACACCCGCGAGTCCCTGCGCGAGCTGGCGCTCGACCTCGAAGAGGGCGCCGACATGGTCATGGTCAAGCCGGCCGGTCCGTACCTCGACGTCCTGGCGAAGGTCGCCGACGCGGTGGACGTGCCGGTCGCCGCGTACCAGATCAGCGGCGAGTACGCGATGATCGAGGCCGCCGCCGAGAAGGGCTGGATCGACCGGGACGCGGCGATCCTGGAGAGCCTGACCGGCATCCGCAGGGCCGGTGCGCAGATGATCCTCACGTACTGGGCGACGGAGGTCGCGCAGCGGCTGGGCGGTCGCTGACGTTCCGCCCGGCGGGGGACGAGCGCCGCTGGGCACGGGCGCCTGCGCCGTGAACGAGCCCCTGGAGTACGAGGCGGGGGCGGGACCGGGCCGCGCCGCCTACGCCGGGTCGCCGGGGGTGCGGCCCCAGGCCGTGAGGACGCGGGCCGCCGAGCGGCCGAGTTCGGGGTCCCGGGCGAGGGCGCGCAGCACGTCGGCGCGGGCGTCGCTCGGGCCCGCCTCTTCGAGGGCGGCGAGGGCGTTGTAGCGGACCAGGACGTCTTCGCCGTCGTCGCCTGTGCCGTCGTCGCCCGCGCCGCTGTCCAGCATGGCGGCGGCCAGGGTCTTGTGCACGGCCGGGTCGTCGGCGTAGGAGCCGAGCGCATGAGCCGCGTACTGGCGGACCAGGTCCTCGTCCAGGTCGTCGAGCGCGGCCAACAGGGCCCGGGCGACCGTCCGGGCAGTGCCGGGATCGGACGGGGGCCACAGGCGCAGGACCGTGGCGGCCTCCACCCGGGCCAGGTCGTACTCGTGCGGGTCGGCGACGACGGATGCGAGGAAGGGCGCGGCCTGGACGGCGGTGTCGTCGGTGCCCAGTTCGGCGACGATCGCCCGTCGGCGGTCGTCGTCCGCGGGCAGGGCGCGGAACTCCTCGACGAGGCGGTGGAGATCGCTCGCGGGCTGCGGCATGGGCGGGGTCCTTCCGGGCTTCGGGAATCCGGCTCTGTCAGGGCCAGTCGACCATGGCCGTGAACACCAGCGTCGCGAGGAGCACGACACCGGGGGCGGCGAGGGCGAGGGCGAGACCGGCGGGCGGCCTGCGCCGCCGGAGGACCCAGCTCGCCACCAGGGTGATCAGAGCCAGCACCAGACCGCAGGTGAACACCGTCCACGCAGGCGCGAAGCTCGCGTCGAACCGGTGGGCCTCGGCCCCGTTGCAGGGATCGCAGGCCATGGGCGAGAGCCCGGCGTACATCAGCGCGACGCACGCCAGCGGAAGCGTCACGACCGTGGAGAGCAGCGAGGCGATCCAGGTGCGCGGCGGGCGGGGCGCGGTGATGTCGTCCATGAGGTTCTCGGTCATGTGTACGAGTCAACGCGGCTTCCTCGTGGGGCACATGAGTGCGGGTACTCATCGCGGCGCCCGGTGCCCGGCGTCCGGCGCCCGGTGGGGCGCCGGACGCACAGGACCTAAGGGCCTAAGACGGGTTCCGGCTCTGCGGGACGTCCTTGACGAAGACGATCCCGTCGCTGCCCGCCAGGTGGGCCGGGTCGAACGGGGCGTAGCCGAACCAGGGGGATACGCGGGGCGCGGGCCGTGTGTCGCCGAGGGCGGCGGCCAGCCGCGGGGCGTCGATGACGCAGCGGTCTTCCGGGAGTGCGTACAGGAGTCCTTCGACGGTGTCCGGGGGCGGGGTGCCCACGCCCTGGTGCCGGATCGTGCCGAGGGCCGTGGCCACGAAGGCGTACTCCTCGCCGAGCCGGGTGCTGACCAGTGCTCCGGCGCTCCACCACTCCACCGGCCCCTCCCACATCCGCATCGTGCTCTTCTCCCGCTGGAGATGGGAGTTGTGGGCGTGGACGAGTGCCGGGCCCCGAGCGGCGATGGCGAGGAGGTTGTGGGCCATCATCAGATCGCGCAGCGCGCACAGCCGGGTCATGCGGGCCGGGGAGGTGTCGGCCATCCAGTAGTGGTAGCGCAGCAGGCCGGTGGCGGTGCGCCCGTACAGGCGTGCTCGGTCCCAGTCGTCCCGCGAGGTCGCCGTGATCAGGTGCGGCGTCTGCGCGTCGAGCAGCGCCACCAGATCGTCGGCGAGCAGCCGCAGTCGACCGGCCTCGGTCGACTGCCCCACGGACTGGGCCGGGTCCGTCATCGCGGCGGGATCGGTCCACCGGTCGTCGGCGCCGAGCAGTCGGTCGAGCGTTTCCCCGGTGCAGGGGAGCAGGGCCGCGTCCACCCGGGCCGAGAGGTAGCCGTGGAGTGCGGTGAGGGCCTGCCGGGGGCTCGCGGCGCCGGTGATCTCCAACGGGCCGTCGAAACCGGCGAAGCGGAGCCGCTCGGACATGGGCCGGCCGTCGTTGTAGGCGCGCATCCAGCGCACGAGCTCGCGGTTGGCCGCGGAGGCCCCCCAGCCGTGGCTGAAGCCGTGCTCCATGACCTCGTCGAGGGTGCCCGTGCCCGAGGTGACGTAGTCGTCCACGACCAGGCCGCTCATGCAGTCGCTCTCGATCGTGATCGTCCGGTAGCCCTCCTCCTCGACGAACTGTCGGAAGAGCTCGTTGCGCAGGTCGAGCAGAGTGTCCTCACCGTGTGTGGGCTCGCCCAGCGCGAGCAGCCGGGGCCGGGTCGGGAGCAGCCTCATGACGGCGGCGGCCTCGACGGCATGGGCGGTGTCCTTGATGTCGGTAGCCATGCCTTAAACGGTATCGTTGAACCTTCGGTTGAAACTTTTCCGCGATATCGTCAGCATCATGGGGCGAAACCTTCAAAGCGGCGAACGACTCAGGCCGGTTGATCTGGCGCGCGGCCATGGTCTGTCCACGCAGGCGGTCAGGAATTACGAGGAGGCCGGCATCCTTCCGGCCGCCGGTCGCACCCCCCACGGCTACCGCACCTACACCTCGCTGCATGCGGGGGCCCTGCGCGCGTTTCTCGCCCTGGTGCCCGGCCACGGCCACCGGACGGCGACGTCGATCATGCGGGCCGTGAACCAGGGCGCGGTCGATGAGGCGTTCCGCCTCATCGACGAGAGCCATGCCCAGCTCCTCGACGACCGGCGGACCCTCCATGCCGTGGAGACCGCCCTGCGCGACCTGGAGCCCACCACGGGGCCCGAGCCCGGTGCCGGGACCGGGCCGGCCGAGGGGGCCGGGCCCGGCGGCACGTTCATCGGGCCGTTGGCGGGCAGGCTCGGGATCCGGCCCGCGACGCTGCGCAAATGGGAGCGCGCCGGGCTGGTGAGCCCGCGCCGCGACCCGCGGACCGGGTACCGCGTCTACGACGAGGCCGATGTACGGGACGCCCGGCTGGCCCACCAGCTCAGGCGGGGCGGATACCTGCTGGAGAAGATCGCCCCGCTGATCACCCAGGTGCGGGCGGCCGGTGGGCTGGAGCCGCTGGAGGCCGCCCTGAGCGACTGGCACGGTCGGCTGTCCGCTCGCGGGCGGGCGATGCTGACCGGGGCCGCCGAGCTGGAGGCGTACCTCCGCAAGCGCGGATGAGACTTCGGCCGCCGGCCCAAGAGGGGGCGTCGGCCGAAGAGGAGTCGCTGGTCGAAGGGAAGTCGCCGACCGAAGAGGGGCGTCGGCCGAGGAGAACGGGCGCGGACGAGACTTCGGCCGCCGGTCGAAGAGAACAGGCAAGCAGCACCCGCCGCACGCGCAGCCGCCCCACCGCCGCGTCGAACAGCGTCGTGTGACCCTCACCGGTCGTCCACGCCCGTGCCGTCATCCGACGGACACCCCGGCGAGGGGCGCCGACTACCCGGGACAGCACACGGCCGTCGGCCGGGCCGCGAAGCCGAGCCGGTCGGGCACCGGTGGTCGGCGCAGGAGCCGGGTCAGTCCCACCAGAACGACCAGGTGGACTGGTCGAGCAGATTGCTCCTGGCGTAGTCGTCGAGGTCGTAGGGCGGGCTCTGGTTGATGTTGTCCGGGCAGAACGCGAAGTGCTCGGCGGCGAGCGCCCGTGCCTCGTCCAGGGTGGTGGGCGGGCGGCCGACGGTGACGGTCAGGGTGTCGAAGCCGAGCATCAGCACCCGTATGTCGTAGCGGTCCTCCCAGGAGCGGAGCACCGCGCTGAGCCGGGCCACGTCGTTCTCGTAGTTGAGCGGGCCCGACCAGCCGATCGCCGTGAGGATGTCCGCGCTGCGCCGGGCCGGGACGAGCGCCGCCCGTACGCTCGGGAACCAGCCCTCCGGGCCGGTGCACATGTCGGCCGTCTCGGCGGCCAGGCCGTCCGGGGACCGGGTGGAGCCCGTGTCGGCAGGGGCGGGGGCCAGGCCCGGCCATTCGGCGTGTGCGGCGTCGAGTTCTTCGGGCGCGCACTCGGCCCAGTACTCGGCCAGCACCTCGGCGGCGTCGTGGTCGCCCGGGTACGAGGTGCCCTCCGGGTTGAGGTCCCAGTCCTCGAACCACTGGTCGTGCCGGCCGCCGTCGATCAGGACGGGCAGCAGCCCGAGGGGCCGCCCGGCCGCGCGCAGCCGGGACCAGTCCCCGGGGACCACGGGCGCGTCGGTGTACCAGAGCAGCGGTTCGTGCCAGGTGCCGTCGATCGTGGCATCCACCAGCGAGCCGGGCGGAAGCTGGAGCCCTGAAGCGGCCAGGGACGGGAGCGGGTTCGGGAGCGTCGCCATGGTGCCGAGCGTACGGGCGGCCACTGACATTGGCAGTGGTACGCGGTTCCGGAGCACGCCGCTCGACCGCGAGGGCCGGGGGCGGCGTGCGTCCGGTTCGGTAGCGCCGACTCGGTGTGCGTCCGGTCCGGCACACGTGCGTTCGGCGTGCGGTCTACGGGCGCGCGTGGCTCACGACGGCGAACAGGGCGCGTGCGGTCGTGCCGTCGGGCAGCGGCCAGCCAGCGGTGACGCGGCCCAGGGTCGCCTGTTCGTCGACCTCCTGGCCGGGCCGCAGAACGCGGTTGATGTGGATGGCCAGCCGATGGCCGTCGGCCGCCGTCGCGTCATCGGCCGCCGTCTCCACGTCCGCCGCCGTCTCCACGAGGAGGTCCGTGCCGTCCGGGGTGTCGGACACGGTCGTGGAGACGATCGCGGACGTGACGCGGACGGACTCCGCGAACGAGGCGGTGACGGACGGGTCGGGGGTGTGGCTCGTGCTCTGCATCTGTGCTTCGGCCTCGCCGATGACGAGCGCGAACAGCTGCGCGACGAGCACCGGGTCACGCGTGCCGTCGTAGACCCACCGAGTCCCCAGCTCTCCATGCTCGGTGGTGCCGATCAGGGCTTCGTCGGCGCCCGCGATCGGTGCGCCACGATAGCTGAACGGCACCTGGTACGTGACCGGTTGGTCCCCCGAGGTGTCGGTGACGGCCATGAACTCGATGCCGACCTCGCCCTCGGGGTCGTCCAGCCGGAACCCTCCGGCCTTCACCAGCTCGGGCTCGCCCTTGCCTCGGTACCAGGGCTGGGTGGGCAGCCAGGTGGTGAGGAGTTCCAGCTTGGTGGGCGTCAGCGTGGTGCGGTGGATGAATGCCATGGCCGGTGGGTCTCTCCTGCGGGATCAGTCGGTTCGCTGGTCGGAGGCGAAGTCGGCGAACGCCGCCCAGGTGGTGGGGGTGAGGGTGAGGATGGGGCCTTCGGGGTTCTTGGAGTCGCGGACGTGGATGGCGGCGGGGTGGGCGGCCACCTCGACGCAGGCACCGCCTTCGCTGCCGCTGTAGCTCGACTTGCGCCAGTCGTAGGCGACTTCGAGGCAGGCGCCGCCTTCGTCGCCGCTGTAGCTGGACTTGAACCACTCAAGTGTGCTGCTCATCGCTCTCCCAGCAGACGGTCCAACAGACCCACGGTGTCTTTGGGGTTGAGGGCCTGGGCTCGCAGCATCGCATATTTCTGAGCGAGGATGCTGGTCTCGTCGGGGTCGGAGACGAGCAGACTGCCGCGCGGGGTCTCGGAGTAGGCGATGTGCTGGAAGTCCGGGGTCTCCAGCAGAATGAAGGGGCCGTCGAGTCCCGCGTGGGTACGGCTGTTCAGTGGCAGCACCTGGAAGCAGATGCCGGGAAGTCCGGCGCAGGTCCGCAGATGGCGTAGCTGTTCCCTGTGCGCCTCGTCGTCGATGAGTTGGAGCGTCAGGACCGGTTCCCAGACGACGAAGCTGATGGTCGGGGGCGAGGAGCGGCGCAGGATCTCCTGGCGCTGGAGTCGCGCCTCCGTCTGGTTCGCGATCTCCTCCTCGCTGAAGACCGGGACGCGGTTGCGGAAGACCGCTTCGGCGTACGGGGCCGTCTGGAGCAGGCCCGGCAGTACCTGGTTGTCGTACCAGGACAGAGCGAGCGCGTCCTGCTCCAGGTCCACGTACTGCTCCGCCCACGCCGGGATCAGGTCCACCTCCGGCAGGTTGCCCACCGCCATCTCCAGCGCGCCCTTCGTGCCGAGCAACTGGTCGAGATGGCTTGCCAGATCGGGGAGGAGCGAGCGCCTGCCCTGCTCGATGGAGGCGATCGTGTCGACCTGATGGCCCACACGGTCCGCCAGTTGGGCTTGGGTCAGGCCGTTCGCGACGCGGTACAGACCGACGAGCTTGCCCACGAGTTTCATTGCCGACGCGTTCTTGCGCTGCCGCTTCCTGGGGTGCATACGAATCGAACTCCCACCGTTGTGCGTACGTCACGCGCGCACCGCCCGTACAAGGAAGGAGTACGAGTGTGCGTACTGTGGCAGCGTAGTCACAGGATGTGACTCTCGTTTCATGAATGAGACGATGCAACTCTCGTTGCTGCGCGAGCGGTTCTGTCGGCGGGAGCGCCGATCGGTGTCCGCCGCACGGGAGTTCGTGCGAGCCGCCGTGGCCGACTGGGGGTTCGGGGCGCGGCTGGACGACGTACTGCTGTGCGTGAGCGAGCTGGCCACCAACGCGCTGGTGCATGGAGTGCCGCCGGGGCGTGGGTACGTGGTGCGGTTGCTGCTGCGCGAGGGCGGGGCGGCCCTGCGGGTGGAAGTGCATGACAGCGGGGGCGGGGAGCCCGCGGTGCGGGAGCCGGGACCCGGACCGGCGGGGGAGTCGGGGCGGGGACTGCTGATCGTCGCGGCGGTGGCCGACCGGTGGGGAGTGGGGGAGCGTGACCCGGGCAAGGTCGTGTGGTGCGAGTTCGGGGTGTGAGCGCACCCGTGGTCTTGGGCCACGGGCAGGGTCGGCCTTTTTTGGGGAGAGGGGCGGACTTGTGGGCGCCCCTGGGGAAGCCACCCGATTTACCTTCGACAGGATTGAGTCGTCCGGGAGCATGGCGGTGCGAATTCAAGAATGTGAGTACAGATGTGTTGCAGTAGACAGTTGAGTTGCGTGAGGGGATCACGCCGAAATCTGCGGGAAAAGGATAGGGGTGCAGTGAATTATCTGCCCCGGGTGACCGTTGGGCGCAACGGTGACCGGCCCTCTCCCGTTCCCGCCGACGGGGCGACGACGGCGGGGCGGGAGAGGGCGGCGGTGTGTCAGCTCCTGGGCCGGGTGATCGACTGCGCGTGACGGAAGTGGTTCTTCGGGTCCCACTCCTGCTTGATCTGCTGGAGCCGGGCGTAGTTCTGGTGGTAGTAGAGACGTGCGTAGTCGGACTTTTCCCCGAGGCCGTTCGTGCCGAGGTCGATGTCGGGGTAGTTGACGTACGCTCCGTCGGTCGTTATGTCGTAGTGCTTGTCTTCCTTTCTGCTGGAGCTGACCTCCGGTATGCCGCCGGTCTCCTTGTAGACGTCGGTGTAGAGGCCGCGAAGGTAGCCGAGATGGGCCTCGTCCTTGCTCTCGTCCGTCCAGTAGGTCTGGTACTGGAGCTTCATGATCGAGTCGCGTTGCGGGACGGCCGTCTCGGCGGACTCGCGCGCGTTGATCCGGCAGCCGTACGAGTCGATCTGCACCAGGGTGTGTTCGAGATCGATACGGGGCTCATCCCGGGTCAGCCAGTCCCAGAAGGCCCTGATCTGCACCTTCGTGAAGGGCTTGCGGTGGTAGGCCGACTTGTACTTCCCGCGCTGGTTGGGCCCGGACCCGTTGAGCGTCATGGTGGCCTGGAACCACGGCATCTTGCGGTGCATGTCCGGGTAGGGCAGGAAGAAGCTGCCGACGGGGTGGAGCTGGGCCGTCGCCGAGGCCGTCATGCCGCTTTCGAGGTATTCGAGGAACTTCTTCAGGTCCGCCGGGTCGTCCTTGGTCCACTGGCAGGTCAGAGTGACGTTCTTGCTCGACTTGTGGGTGAGGCGGAACAGGACGAACAGGTGATTGAAGACGTTCTCGTCCTCGGCGCTGTGCTCCGCGAAGAACCTGCCGAAGTTGTCGACCAGCACATCGAAGTTCCGCCTGCCGTCCTCGGCCTTCTTGTGCAGGTCGTCCCAGCTCCAGGCCACGTTGCTGATCCAGACGTTTTCCGGCGGCTCGGGGAGGTTCGCGAAGTGGTAGCGCAGGATGATCCCGAAGTTCCCGCCGCCGCCTCCGGTGTGGGCCCAGAAGAGGTCCCGCTTCGCCTGGTCCCTGTCGTTCTTGTGAGCCTTCGTCACCTCGGCTTCCTTGCCGTTGCGCACGGTGACGACGTCGACCTGGACGAGGTGGTCGACCGTCAGGCCGTGCTCCCGGGACAACAGCCCGTACCCGCCGCCGCAGACGTGACCGCCCGCGCCGACCGAGTAGCAGGAGCCGCCCGGCACGGTGACCCCGAACTCGCGGAACAGGGTGGTGCAGATGTCCCAGTTGGTCGCGCCCGCCTCGACGACGTACGTGGGCTCGCCGAACACGTCCTTGCCCGCGTACACACGCCTCATGGGACTGAGGTCGAGGATGACGCCCCCGGTGTTGTCGACGAACCCCTCGTAGCAGTGCCCGCCGGCCCGGACGGTCGGCCGCAGGCCCTCGCCGAGCGCGCGGTTCAGTTGCACTACGGCGTCGTCCTCGTCCTGGATCAGCCGTATGTATTCCGGCCTGCTGCCGAATCGCTGGTTGAAACCCTGGCTCAGGGTCTCGTACCGGGTCTTGTCATCCGGGGTGATGCTCCCCGGAGGCGGAGTAGGCGTACTCCCGGCGGATGCAGCCGAGCCGATGTCCGCCCTGTCGGTCGAACCGGCGGATGCCGCGGTGGTCTCTCCGGCATTGCTTCCCGGATGCCCGCGACGAATTTTCTTTCCCCCCATGTTGCTACTCACTTCCTCGGTGTCGAAAAGCTGACATCCGCACGCTAACAACGGAGTGAGTGAGGGGACCTCGGTATGGATGAATACGGCAATGAGAGCAGCTTATTGTCCGGATCAGGTCGGTCGTACTGGCGAATCCCTTACTGTCGAGCCCGCTGCCAGAATTCTGCAATAAAGCTTCATTATCTGCGGTCGTTGAAACCCCCGGGCCGGATCCGCCCTGGGCAACTGCGTCAGCGGTGGAACCGAGGGGGGCTTTGGGCCCTACAGCTTCTTGCCGCACAGGACGCGCTCGTTCTTCAACTTGTCGGAGTCGATGAGCGGATTCTCGGTGAATACGGCGTCGGCCTTGTAGTCGCACGGATCGCTGAAGCCGCCCAGGATCTGGTCCTTGAGGATCTCGACGATCTTGTGGGTGGCGCCGTCCTTCCGGCCCTTGGTCCGGCACGCGGCCTCCGTGACCGCGTCCCCCTCCTTCGGGTCGCTGTGCACGCAGTCGCCGATCTCGATCCTGGGGCCGCCGCCTCCGCCCGGGTCGCCGGGGTGCGGCGGCTTCAGGTTGCGCATGCAGGCGTACCCCTCGCCGGTCGGCCGCGTGTGCTCCAGCGTGGCGAGGCTGACCGGTACGTCGATCACGAAGTCGGTGTTCCGGGCGCAGACCGTCTCCGAGAAGGGGAAGGCGCTGCCGCTCTCCAGCCGGAGGGTGACCTGTGCGGTGGCCTCGGGGGCGTCGCACGGGACCTCGCGGTACGCTCCCGACTCCTTGCCCTCGGGCGCCGCGCACTCCTCGTCGTCGAGGTACTGCGTGCCGTAGGACGGGTTCACGCTGGGGCTGGGGGTCGGGCTGCCGGACTCCCCGCCCGTGGCGTCGTGGTACCCGGTGGCCTTGCCACAGCCGGTGAGAAGTGCCAGCGACACGGTCATCACCGCTGCTGCCGCGATCGAAGTGGCCTTCGTGGCGCGCCTATGACGCGACGCCAGTGGTCCGTTGTTCGTTCCTGTATGCACGCCGTCCCCCTCGGGTCTCGATCCTTGGATCTTAGGATCTACTGCCCTTGGGGGAGCGGTGAGTTGTCGGCCCGGCCCTACGATTTTCGGCCCGGTGTGCGAGGGCTGCCCAGGAGGTGAGGGGCTGCGTCGCAGGCGAGCGGCTGGACCGCAGGTGAGTGCCTGCTCAGTAGGTGAGGGCGAGGTCCATCTCGCTCTGCCAGTAGGTGACGAAGCCGTTGTTGCCCCAGACGGTCTCGGCCGGGAGCTTCAGTTCCGCCGGGGAGCCCGTGGAGCCCGAGTTGCTCTTCCCGGTGAAGTACACCGTCAGGTGCGTGCTCTTGTTCAGGTCGGTGCCGTCGGACTCACCGAACAGCCCGATGGAGGCGTAGGCGGACTGGCCCGGCTCAAGGGCGACCACGGCCTGCGGGATGCTGTCGCGGAGGACCGGGAAGGCGGCCTGGGCGTCGTCGAAGCGGAGAGCCGGCGCGTGGTACGCGTAGCAGGGGCGGTTGCCCGTGTTGGTCGCGGTGAGCAGCAGGTGGTTGATGGGACGGCTCACCTTGCTGACGGTGACCTTGGTGTTGTCGCCGGTGCAGGTGACGGGGGTGCCGTTGGTGTTGCCCTTGGTGCCGCTGCTCGTCCCGCCGTTGCTCGTTCCGCTGCCGGAGTTGGAGCCGGAGCCGGAGCCCTTGGAGGTGCCGGCGGCGTTCTCGGCGGGGGCGTTGGGATTGCCGCCCGCGTCCTCCGCGTCGTCGTCGGCGGTCTTGCCGGTGTCCGTGCCGGTCGTCGAGGACTGCTGGTCGCTGCTGCTCGCTACCGGAGCGGCGGCGCCCGCCTTTTCGGCCGCGGCGTCGTCGTCGCCGGTGCAGGCGGTGAGGGACAGGGCGGCCAGGAGCGCGGTGGCGGCGAGGGCGGTGGTGCGGAAGCGGTTGCTGCGCATGGTGAAGGTACTCCCCGTGAGAATTGGTTCGAGCAGAGTCGAGTTGAGGTCTGTATGTGCGCTGAGGCCGTGTGCGGTGTGGTGGTGGGCCGCTCAGTGACGGCAGCTCAGGTACACCACGATCGCGGTCGTCACGATCAATACGCCGATGGCCACGGCATCGATGGGCTCGATGCGGAAGGGGGTTCGCATTGCGTCGTCCCGGTGGTTTCTGCGGTGTGGTCACAGATTGCGGGACGTCGGATTCCGGCCGCAACGCCGAATGGACCATTGGGGAAGCTGGAATGCCTGCGCGTACGCTGACCTGGGCAGATTCCACGTCCCTGGAACGGCGTTCCGGGACGGACGAGGAGGGGGAAGGCCGCAGTGGCGACGCCGGAGGCCGAGGATTTCGCGGCCCTGCTGAAGGAACTGAAGGGACGGTCGGGGCTCAGCTACGGGGTGCTCGCCGGAAGACTGCACGTCAGCACGTCGACGCTGCACCGGTACTGCAACGGGGACGCCGTTCCCAACGACTACGCGCCGGTGGAGCGGCTGGGGCGTCTGTGCGGGGCGAAGCCGGACGAACTGGTGGAGCTGCACCGGCGGTGGATCGTCGCCGATGCGGCGAGACGGCGCCCGGCACCGGCGGCCGAGTCCGCCTCCGCTCCCGTCTCGGCCCCTGCCTCGGCCTCGGCTTCCGGGACGGCTTCTGCTGTTGCTCCTGATCCGGCTCCTGCTTCCGGGCCCGTTTCCGGGTCCGCTTCCGGGCCGGGGACCGTTCCGGAGCGTGATGCTCCGGTGGTTGGTGGTACGGCTTCGGCCGAGGGGACCGACGCGCGGCCCGCCGAGAGCGGGGACCGGGACGGCGGCAGTGCGGGGGACGACGGGAGCGACATGGCCGCGACCGGGTCCGGGGCTGCGACCGGTACCGGTACGGCGGCCCGGTCCCGGCGGTTCCGGTCCTCGCCGCGCATGCGCGTCCTGCTCGCCGCGGCGGCCGTGGTCGCGCTCACCGTGCCGACCACGATGGTCGTCAGCAAGCTCTCCGGGACGGGAGACGGCGCGTTGAGCAACGCCCCTATGGTGGACGGGGTGAAGAACGACATGCCCGCGCCGCCCGCGGGGGAGGACAGGAAAGGGACGACCGCATCACCGGGTACGCCGAGTGCGTCGGCCACGTCCGGGGCCAAGCGGACCCCGTCCCTGAAGCCCGGGGGCGGGTCTTCCGGCTCCGCGTCGGCCGGGAGCGGCAGGGGGGCCGGGGCCGGTGGTACGCGGACGGGCGGGGGCCTGCCCGTGAGTGCCACGATCAGCTCGTACAACTGGGCGGCCCCCTGCGGGCAGTACTACGTCCTGGACCGGGAGCCGGAGAACGTGCCCCCGCCTCCCTCGCCGCAGGACGCCCGCGGCTGGGCGAGGGCGCTCGGCGGGGTGGACGGCGGGCACATGCAGCTCGAACTGACCCTGCAGGGGAAGTCGGGCGACGCGGTCGTGCTGGACGACCTGCATGTGCGGCAGGTCGCGAGGAAGGCTCCGCTGCCGTGGTCGGCGTACTCGATGGGGGAGGGGTGCGGGAGCGGCATCACGCCGCAGACCTTCGACGTCGATCTCGACGACAGCCGGCCGGTGCTCAGGCCGGTCGCGGGGGAGAAGGCCGGCAAGCCGGTGCCGCCGAAGGACTTCCCCTTCCGTGTGACGTCCACCGACGTGGAGGTCTTCGACCTCGACGTCCATGTCGAGGCGCACGACGTCAGCTGGTACCTGGAGCTGGACTGGAACAGCGGCGGCCGCAAGGGCACGTTGCGCATCGACGACGGCGGGAAGCCGTTCCGTACGAGCGCCATCGAGACCCGGCCGCTGTACAAATACCGGTACGACACGGTCCAGTGGGCGACCGAATGAACCACCGCGGCCGCCCACCGGGCTGGTGGGCGGCCGCGAGGCGGTTCGTTCCGCCGTACTGAGATTCGCGCCGGAAGCACTCGAAGACGCTCAGAAGCACTCGGCGACGCGTCGGAAGTGCTCGGAGACGCGTCGGAAGTGCTCGGAGACGCGTCGGAAGTACCCGGAGACGCCCGCGAGCGACGTGTCAGTGCTCGGAGACGCGTCAGAGGCGCTCGGGGGTCCTGATGCCGAGCAGTTCCATGCCCTGACGCAGGGTGCCGGCGGTGAGGTCCGAGAGGAAGAGGCGGTTCTCGGCCACGTCCTGCGGGACGTCGGACTTCAGCACCGGGCACTGGTCGTAGAACGTCGTGAACATCGACGACAGCTGGTAGAGGTACGCGGCCAGGCGGTGCGGCTCGTACGCTGCGGCGACCTCGGCCACGACCTCGCCGAACTGGTCCAGGTGCAGGCCCAGCGCGCGCTCGGCCGGGGCCAGCTCCAGCTCCGGGTGCGGCTGCGGCTTCAGCTCGCCCGCCTTGCGCTTGATGGAGCAGGAACGGGCGTGCGCGTACTGGATGTACACGCTGGTGTCGCCGTTCAGCGAGACCATCTGGTCCAGGTCGAACTTGTAGTCGCGGGCGGCCGACGTGGACAGGTCCGCGTACTTCACCGCGCCGATGCCGACCTGCGCGGCACGCTCCGCGATCTCCTCCTCGGTGAGGTCCTGGGCCTTCTCGCGCACGACGGCCGACGCCCGGTCGATCGCCTCGTCCAGCAGGTCCGCCAGCCGGACCGTCTCGCCCTCACGGGTCTTGAACGGCTTGCCGTCCTTGCCGAGCACCGTGCCGAACGCGAGGTGCACGGCCTTGACGTCCTCGTTCAGCCAGCCCGCCCGGCGGGCCGTCTCGAAGACCATCTTGAAGTGCAGGGCCTGCCGCGCGTCCACCACGTACAGCAGGGTGGACGCCTTGAGGTTCTGGACCCGGTCGCGGATCGCGGAGAGGTCCGTCGCCGCGTAGCCGAAACCGCCGTTCGACTTCTGCACGATCAGCGGCACCGGCTCGCCGTCGGTGCCCTTCACGTCGTCGAAGAACACGCAGAGCGCGCCCTCGGAGCGGACGGCGACGCCCGACTCCTCCAGCAGGCGGCAGGTCTCCGCCAGCATGTCGTTGTAGCCGGACTCACCGACGATGTCGGCGTCGCGGATCTCCATGTCGAGCTTGTTGAAGACCGAGTAGAAGTAGATCTTCGACTCGTCGACGAAACGCTGCCACATGGCGAGGGTCTCCTCGTCACCGGCCTGGAGCGCGACGACGCGGTCCCGGGAGCGGGCCTTGAACTCCTCGTCGGAGTCGAAGAGCGCGCGGGACGCCTTGTAGAGGCGGTTCAGGGAGGACATGGCGGCCTCGCCGTCGCCCTCGGCGCCCTCGTGGTTCAGCTCGCCCGGGTGCTCGATCAGGTACTGGATGAGCATGCCGAACTGGGTGCCCCAGTCACCGATGTGGTGCCTGCGGACCACCGTCTCGCCCGTGAACTCCAGGATCTGCGCCATCGCGTCGCCGATCACCGCGGAGCGGAGGTGGCCGACGTGCATCTCCTTGGCCACGTTCGGCTGGGCGTAGTCGATGACGGTGGTGCCCGCGGCGCTGTTGTACGGGACACCGAGGCGGCCGTCGTCGTCCGCGTCGCGCGCGGCGAGGGTCTCGATGATCGCCCGGTCGCTGAGCGTGATGTTGAGGAAGCCGGGGCCGGAGACCTCGATCTCCTTGACCGGGCCGCCCGCCGGGACGGCCGCGGTGACCTGGGCGGCCAGCTCGCGCGGGTTGCCCTTGAGCTTCTTGGCCAGGGCGAGGATGCCGTTGGCCTGGAAGTCGGCCCGGTCGCTTCGTCGCAGCAGCGGGTCCGCGGTGCCGGCGTCCGGCAGTGCTGCCGTCAGGGCGTCCGCGAGCTGCTGCCGGAGCGTGGAAGCGAGGGAATTGACCGAGGCCATGGGCTTGGATGCCGTTTCCGTAGGGGTACAGGGGCACAGTGACGCGGCACGATGGCTGCGAAGTATCACACCAGTATTCCACGGTGGGTGAACCCGTTTTCCGGCGTCGTGGCCGGGCGTCGTCGCCCGTTCGGCATCGGTCGCCGGTCCGGCGCCGGTCGGGCCCCGGACAGAGCCGTCCCCCGGCACCGGCCGGGCGCCGGGCAGGTCCGTGTTCCGGCTCGGGGCCGGGCGTCGGCAAAGCCGTTTTCGTGCTACTGGTGGGACCTGGGAGAATGGTGGACGTCCCGTACCGGTTCGACAGGGCCTTCCGGTCCCCGACCGGTCCCGTCCGTGCCGACCGGTTCCGAATGGCTCCGGCCGGTACTGACAGGTCACGGGTACTGGCAGGTCGTCGGCAGGTCGCTGGTACCGACCGGCCCCGGCAGACCTCGGCAAGTCCCGACAGGTCCCCCACAAGGGTCCCCGACAGGTTCCACAGAGGGTTTTGTCCCTACGAGTCCCACAAGAGAGAAGGACGTGCAGACCGTGGCTCAGAGTCAGAGCAGCACCGAGGCCGACTGGGTCTCCCGCTTCGCGGACGATGTCATCGCCGAGTCGGAGCGTCGTGCGCCTGGCAAACCGGTCGTCGTCGCGTCCGGTCTCTCCCCGTCGGGCCCGATCCACCTGGGCAACCTCCGCGAGGTCATGACCCCGCACCTGGTCGCCGACGAGATCCGCCGCCGCGGGTACACCGTGCGGCACCTGATCTCCTGGGACGACTACGACCGCTACCGCAAGGTCCCGAACGGCGTCCCCGGCATCGACGAGTCCTGGGCGGAGCACATCGGCAAGCCGCTGACCTCGGTGCCCGCCCCGGCCGGGTCCGCGTACCCGAACTGGGCCGAGCACTTCAAGGCCGCCATGACCGCCGCGCTGGGCGAGCTGGGCGTCGAGTTCGAGGGCATCAGCCAGACCGAGAAGTACACCTCGGGGGCGTACCGCGAGCAGATCCTGCACGCCATGAAGCACCGCGCCGCCATCGACGCCGTGCTCGACCGGTACCGGACGAAGAAGGACCCGGCGGACGCGGCGGCCAAGGGCGGCAAGGGCGGCAAGAAGCCGCAGCAGCAGAAGAAGGTCGACGAGGCGGAACTGGCGGCCGAGGCGGGTTCCGGCGCGGCCAGCGAGGACGACGGCAGCGGTGGCTCGGCCGGCTACTTCCCGTACAAGCCCTACTGCGGCAACTGCGAGAAGGACCTCACGACCGTCACGTCGTACGACGACGACAGCACCGAGCTGAACTACACCTGCACGTCCTGCGGCTTCGCCGAGACCGTCCGGCTGAACGAGTTCAACCGCGGCAAGCTGGTCTGGAAGGTCGACTGGCCGATGCGCTGGGCCTACGAGGGCGTGGTCTTCGAGCCGAGCGGCGTGGACCACTCATCGCCGGGCTCGTCGTTCGTCGTCGGCGGCCAGATCGTCCGCGAGGTGTTCGGCGGAGCGCAGCCGATCGGCCCGATGTACGCCTTCGTCGGCATCTCCGGCATGGCGAAGATGTCCTCCAGCAAGGGTGGCGTGCCGACCCCGGCCGACGCGCTGAAGATCATGGAGGCGCCGCTGCTGCGCTGGCTGTACGCGCGCCGCAAGCCGAACCAGTCCTTCAAGATCGCCTTCGACCAGGAGATCCAGCGGCTCTACGACGAGTGGGACTCGCTGGTGCGCAAGGTGGCCGACGGCTCCGTGCTCCCCGCCGACGCCGCCGCGTACAGCCGGGCCGTGGGCACGGCCGCCGGTGAACTGACGCGCACGCCGCGCCCGCTGTCGTACCGCACGCTCGCGTCGGTCGTCGACATCACGGGCGGGCACGACGAGCAGACGCTGCGCATCCTGAGCGAGCTGGACCCGGAGAACCCGCTGACCTCGCTGGACGAGGTCCGGCCGCGTCTCGACCGCGCCGAGAACTGGATCACCACGCAGGTCCCGGCCGAGGCCCGCACCATCGTCCGCGACGAGCCGGACAAGGAACTGCTCGGCTCGCTGGACGACCAGGGCCGGGAGTCGCTGCGACTGCTTCTGGAGGGACTGGAATCGCACTGGTCGCTGGACGGTCTCACCACGCTCGTCTACGGCGTGCCGAAGGTGCTGGCCGGTCTGGAGCCGGACGCCAAGCCGACGCCCGAGCTGAAGGTCGCGCAGCGGTCGTTCTTCGCGCTCCTGTACCGGCTGCTGGTCAGCCGGGACACCGGGCCGCGGCTGCCCACGCTGCTGCTGGCCGTGGGCGCGGACCGGGTGCGCAGGCTGCTGGGCGCGTAACCGTTTCGGGGTATCGCTGAACGCGGATCGCCGGGTGCTGAGGATTCAGCCCCGGCGATCGGCGTTCCCCGGCTGATCCGTGAGAACCGAGCGATCGCCGGAGTACGAGGCCGCCCGGTACGGGCGCACCTCCTATGTCAAGCGATGTGGTTCTCGGCCATCTCGTTGTCGAAGCGCTGCTTGAAGCCCGGCAGCATACGGCGGAGCAGGGCCGCGCCGCGGGGGTGATGGATGTTGTGCACGTCCGAGAGGTGTATGTCGAGGACCTCGGCACTGGGGTGGGCCTGGTGCGTGAGGGTGTACTCGGCGAAGACCTGGTACGCGACCGTTCCGAACTCGACCTCGGACTCGACCTCGGAGCCGGACTCGACCTCGGCCTCGGGCCGGGATCCGGTCTCAGGCCCGGACTCGACCTCGGGCCCGGATTCGGGTGCGGGTTCCTCCTGCTGCGCTTGGGCCGCTGCCTGCTGCTCTTCGGGGGCCGGTGCGGGCTGAGGAGCCTGCTGAGCTTGCTGGGTCTGCTGAGCTTGGTGGGTCTGCGGTGCCTGCTGGGTCTGCTGGGCCTGGTGGGTCTGCTGCGCGTGTTGGGCCTGCTGCGCCTGCTCGTCGTGCTCGGCCTGCGGCATCGGCCGGGAGGCCGCGGTGCGCGGCTCGGGCACGGCGCCGATCGTCCCCACGTTGCCCAGCGGACGGGTCCGGCCGCCGGGGCCGAGCGGGACCTGCACCGGCATGGGCTCCAGGCCCTCGACGTACGTCGGGTCGTACGCGCTCCGGTGCGCGTCGTTCGGCACCGGGGACGCCGCGAACCACGGGCTCTCGTGCGAGCCCGGGCCGTCCTGGGGCCACTCGCCGGCCGCCGCCTCGTCGCCGGGGCGAGCGTGCTGCGGTTGCTGCTGCTGCTCGTACTGCTGCGGGTGCCCGGGCTGCTGCCCGTACGCCTGCTGTTGCTGTTGCTGTTGCTCCGGGTGCCCCTGGTGCTCTTGGTGCTGCTGAGACGCGAGCGCCTGCGGGTGCGCCTGGGACTGGGGCCGCGTCTGCGGCCCGGTGTACGGCAGCTCGGGCGGGAACTCGTCCGGCCCGGCCGCGGACAGGGCGGGCGCCGGGGGCAGGAGCGCCGGTTCGATGCCCGCCGCGGCCAGCCCGGCCCCGGCGGTCTCGGCCAGCGGAACGCCGTACTTCGCCAGGCGCAGCGGCATCAGGGACTCGACGGGCGCCTTGCGGCGCCAGCTGCGGCCGAAGCGGGCCTGGAGCCGTGCCTGGTAGATCAGCCGGTCCTGTTCGAGCTTGATGACCTGTTCGTACGAGCGGAGCTCCCAGAGCTTCATCCGTCGCCACAGCCGGAAGGTCGGCACCGGGGAGAGCAGCCAGCGGGTGAGGCGCACCCCCTCCATGTGCTTGTCCGCCGTGATGTCGGCGATCCGGCCCACGGCGTGCCGGGCGGCCTCGACGGCGACCACGAACAGCACCGGGATGACCGCGTGCATGCCGACGCCGAGCGGGTCGGGCCAGGCGGCGGCGCCGTTGAAGGCGATTGTCGCGGCGGTCAGCAGCCAGGCCGTCTGGCGCAGCAGCGGGAACGGGATGCGCAGCCAGGTCAGCAGCAGGTCCAGGGCGAGCAGCACACAGATGCCCGCGTCGATGCCGATCGGGAAGACCAGCGAGAAGTCGCCGAAGCCCTTCTGCACGGCCAGCTCGCGCACCGCCGCGTACGAACCCGCGAAGCCGATCCCGGCGATGAGCACCGCACCGGCGATCACGAGCCCGATGAGTACCCGGTGGGTACGTGTCAGCTGCATCGCGGCCACCCGCGTTCCCCTCCCTGCTCGTTTGTTGAGAGCGACAGCCTGGCACACGCGTGCGAGAGGGCGTGGGGCGGGCACCGCGGAACGTGGTCAGGAGCCGGGGGCGGTTCCCGGCGCGCGGCCTCGGTGTCGGCCCCGGTGCCGTTCCAGGGATCAGACCTGTGAACGGGGCCGTTCAGCCCCATGACCGGGGCCGTTTCCCCATGAAGCGAGACCGCCCCTCCTGCGGCCCGGCCGTGTTCGGGCGGGCCGTACGGCCGAGCGGGCCCCATGGTCGGCCGGACCTCACGGCCGGACCTCACGGCCGGGCGGGTGGTAGCCGTGAGGTACGTCCGCCCACCCGCCGGCTTCACCGACTCCCTGTTCTACTGGCTCCGCTTCACTGGTGCCGCTCCCGGCACTAGCTCGGCTTCTTGGCCGTGTCCTTCTCGCCGGGCTCGACCGACTTCCCGGACCCCGGCTTCGCGTCCGGCTCACCGGACTTGTCCGGTGTGGTCGTTGCGTCCTGCTTCGCGTCAGCGGCGGCGACCGCCGCCACGGCCTCCTTGGCAGCCTTTTCGGCGCCCTTCAGGATGTCCTCGGCGGACGGCGTCTTCGAACCCGCGTAACCGGCACCGTTGTAGGTGAGGGTGACGACGACGTTCCCCGTACGCGCGACGACCGTCGCGTACTTGAAGTCCTCGCTCGTCTTGGTGAGGTCGTACGTGATCCTGGACGCCTGCTCGCCGATGCCGGTGACGGGCGCCTCGGCGACCTTCTTCGCACCCTCGGCCGCCTTGGCCTTGACGACCTGCTTCGTGAAGTCCTGCTGCGCGCGCTCGGCGCCGCTGCCCAGGGTCTGGTCCGAGTCGAAGCGGGTGAAGCCGACGTCGAGCCAGCGGTACTGGGACCCCTTCACACCCTTGTCGTCGAGACCGTTCCAGGAACAGCCCGCGCGGTAGGAGATGTCGCTGGACTTGGCCGCCGTGCCGTTCTTGGGCTTCGCCTCGGGAACCAGGGAGGTGATCGTCTTCTTGCCGACCGACGTGCACGGGTTGGGAAGCTGGGCGAACTTCGCCGGTTCGACGGTCGGTTCCGACTTGGGCGCGTCCGGTGCCGTGGACGACGACGGCGAACCCGAGTCCTTGGTGTCCTTGTCGCCGGAGTCCGACGAGCAGCCGGCGACGACGAGCATCACCGGAACGGCGGCGCAGGCGAGTATGCGGGTGAGTCGCGGGGCTGAACGGTGCATGGTTCCTTCACTCGGTGGCGCGGCGGGCAGGGGCCGCGCCGGGGTTCGGGCGCGGTCTGCCGGGTGGCCGTGCACGGTCGGTCGGCGGGTGCCGGGCGGGGTTCCGGAAGGCGTTCCGGACGGCCACCGTACGACGGACGGGGCTCGGGCGTGGCCCCGGACGGGGATCTCGGGAGTGCGGTCGGCGGCGTGGCGGGGCGCGGCGGGCGCGGCTACTCGCTGAACTTCTCGACCAGCTCCCGGGCCAGCGATCGGGCTCTGTCCTGCAGTTCCTTGCTGTCGGGGACCACGCTGGGGACGGTCGGCTGCTCGGTGTAGTCGACGGTCACGATGACGTTCGATGTGCGAAAGACCACGCTCACCACGCGGTTCTGGGCGGTGGAACCGGCGCGGACGAGACGGTCGTCCAGGAACGCGCTGTCCCCGAGGCCGTCGAGGGTGCGCGGCAGCAGGCTGTCCTCCGTGCCGTCGCCGTTCTCGCCCTCGTCACCCGTGTCGGTCCCGCCACCGCTGCTGCCGCCGTCGCTCGTGGGGGACGAGTTGGTGTGCGGGACGGTGCCCGAAGGGGGCGGGGTCCGCTGCTCCGTTTCACCGGGCGTGGCGGACGGCGCGGTGAGGCCGGTGGCGGTCACCTTCTTCGCATACACCTCGCGGGCTCGGTCGTCGTCGCTCACCGAGGGGTCGTAGGACACGACGCGCTCGAAGTCGACGGAGAGGGTGTGCGAGGAGCCGGGGGCCTCGGCCTTCCAGCGGCAGCCGACCCGGCGGTCCGTGTCGTACGTGACGTCGGCCGTGCCCTTGTACGCCTTCTTCTGCTGGTCCTCGGGCAGTTCGGCAGCGCCGGGGAGCAGGTCCTTCAGCGAGGACGAGGAGACGGCGCGGCAAGCGTCGAGAAGCGTGCGGTACTTGCCGGGGGCCGCCGTGGTGGCGGTCGCCTCGCCGGGCTTGCTGTCGGCGGCCGAGCCACCGGTTCCGGTGCCTGCACTGCAGCCGACGACAAGCGCTGCCAGCAGTGCGGTGCCGGGTACGTACGCCATTCGCCGCACGGTCCTGGGCTCCCTTCGCGCGAAAAACTGTTGCCGCTCTACGGCGGCCACTGGAGACAATGTGTATCGCACACGCCGCTGTGAACGCCGGTCGAGCGACTCATTTGCCGACCTTGGTGCCGGTTTTGCTCTTTCAGGCTTTTCGGGGGATTAGAGGAACTTATGTCGTATGTAGAGGTGCCGGGCGCCGAGGTCCCGATACGCATGTGGGCCGATCCCGCGTCGGTCGAGGACGTCGCGATGCGGCAGCTGCGCAACGTGGCCACCCTGCCCTGGATCAAGGGGCTCGCCGTCATGCCGGACGTCCATTTCGGCAAGGGCGCGACGGTCGGTTCGGTGATCGCGATGCACGGTGCGGTCTGTCCGGCGGCGGTGGGGGTGGACATCGGCTGCGGAATGTCCGCGGTGAAGACCTCTCTGACGGCCAATGACCTGCCAGGCGACCTGTCCCGGCTGCGCTCGAAGATCGAGCAGGCCATCCCGGTGGGGCGCGCGATGCATGACGACGCCGTGGCACCCGACGGGCTGTACGGCTTCCGCGCACCGGGCTGGGACGACTTCTGGGCGCGGTTCGACGGGGTCGCCGAAGCGGTCCGGTTCCGTCGGGAACGTGCCACGAAGCAGATGGGGACGCTCGGTTCGGGCAACCACTTCATCGAGTTCTGTCTGGACGAGTCGGGCTCGGTCTGGCTGATGCTGCACTCCGGCTCGCGGAACATCGGCAAGGAACTGGCCGACTTCCACATCGGGCAGGCGCAGAAGCTGCCGCACAACCAGGACCTGATCGACCGTGACCTGGCGGTGTTCATCGCCGACACCCCGCAGATGGCGGCCTACCGGAACGACCTGTTCTGGGCGCAGGAGTACGCGAAGCACAATCGCGCCATCATGATGGCGCTCTTCCAGAACGTGGTCCGCAAGGAATTCAAGAAGGCCAAGGTCACGTTCGAACCGGTCATCTCCTGCCACCACAACTACGTGGCGGAGGAGCGGTACGACGGCATGGACCTGCTGGTCACCCGAAAGGGCGCGATCCGCGCGGGCTCCGGCGACTACGGAATCATCCCGGGCTCGATGGGGACCGGTTCGTACATCGTGAAGGGCCTCGGGAACGAGAAGTCCTTCAACTCGGCCTCGCACGGCGCCGGCCGCAAGATGAGCCGGAACGCCGCGAAGCGACGCTTCTCGACGCGCGACCTGGAAGACCAGACGCGGGGCGTGGAGTGCCGCAAGGACTCCGGCGTCGTGGACGAGATCCCGGCGGCGTACAAGCCGATCGAGCAGGTCATCGAGCAGCAACGGGACCTGGTCGAGGTCGTGGCCAAGCTCAAGCAGGTGGTGTGCGTGAAGGGCTGACCCCCGCACCGCACGCCGAAGCCCGCCGCCACGGGGGAGCGGCGGGCTTCGGCGTGCGTGGGTGGGGGTGTTGAACGTCGTGTCCCGGGCGCGGGCGGCGTGCCGGAGCCCTTCGTCGTTCCGGCCGAGGGCCGGCCCGACCGTCGTTCGCGGTTCGGGCCAGGGACCGGCGCGGGCTCAGGCGGTGCGGTGGACCTTGGTGTTGGATGCCTGGGCGCGGGGGCGGACCACCAGGAGGTCGATGTTGACGTGGCTGGGGCGGGTGACGGCCCAGGTGATGGTGTCGGCCACGTCGTCGGCGGTGAGCGGGGCCTCGACGCCCGCGTACACCTTGTCCGCCTTCTCGGTGTCGCCGCGGAAACGGGTGGTGGCGAACTCCTCCGTCTTGACCATGCCGGGGGCCACCTCGATGACGCGGACCGGGGTGCCGACGATCTCCAGGCGGAGGGTCTCGGCCAGGACGTGTTCGCCGTGCTTGGCGGCCACGTAACCGCCGCCGCCCTCGTAGGTGGCGTGGCCCGCGGTGGAGGAGAGGATCACGATCGTGCCGTCGCCGCTCTCGGTGAGCGCGGGCAGCAGGGCCTGGGTGACGTTGAGTGTGCCGATGACGTTCGTCTCGTACATCTGGCGCCAGTCGGCGGGGTCGCCGGTTGCGACGGGGTCGGCGCCGAGCGCACCGCCCGCGTTGTTGACGAGGACGGCGAGGCGGCGGAACGCGGTGGCGAACTCGTCCACCGCGGCACGGTCGGTGACGTCCAGGGCGTAGGCCGTCGCCTGGTGGCCCGCCGCGTTGATCTCGGCGGCGAGCGCCTCGATGCGGTCCTTGCGGCGGGCGGTCAGAACCACGCGGTAGCCGGCGGCGGCCAGCTGCCGGGCGGTCGCGGCGCCGATGCCGCTGCTCGCTCCGGTGACGACGGCGATCGGGGTGGCGGCCATGACGGTCTCCTCGGGCAGCTGATCGGTACCGGGCCAGGATAGGCAGGCGCCGGGGCGGCGGTTGCGTGCGGTTGGTGGTCCTGCCCTTTCGGCGCCTGTGTCCGGCTGGTGGTCCTGCCCGGTCGGTGCTCGTACCCGGTCGGCCGTCTTGCCTGGTCGATGGTCGCTGTTCGCGTGTGGTCAGTGGCTGCGGGGGGCGTACATGATCACGGCCATGCCGGCCAGGCAGATCAGCGCGCCGATCACGTCCCACCGGTCGGGGCGGTAGCCGTCGGCGACCATGCCCCAGGCGAGCGAGCCCGCCACGAAGACGCCGCCGTACGCGGCGAGGATGCGGCCGAACTCCCCTTCCGGCTGGAGCGTGGCGGCGAAGCCGTAGGCGCCGAGCGCGATGACGCCCGCGCCGATCCAGATCCAGCCCCGGTGCTCGCGCACGCCTTGCCAGACCAGCCACGCACCGCCGATCTCGAAGAGCGCGGCGACGACGAACAGAACGACGGAACGGGCTACGGACATGGATGTCAGCGTGTCACGAGGGAGGGGAGGGGAGCGAAGGGGGGAGGGGCGGCAGGGAGGCGCGCCGAACTAGTGGGTAAATATGGATAATTTCGGGCAATCGGTATCTTCGGTGCATGGTGATGACACGTAGAGCCGCGCCCATGGTGTCCGGCGTCGGTGTGGCTGTGGTCGTGGCTCTGGCCGTGGCCGTGGTCCTGGGAACGGGGCGCGCGGCCGCGGCCGGGCGCGCGGGTGCATCGGTGGCGGATCCGGCGACGAAACAGGCGGGCGGGCCCATGGCTGGTGGTATCGCGCCCGAGGCGGACGTGTCGCACCACGGGCACGTCTCGCTGTGGGGAACGGGGCTCGGGGTCTGGGTGCAGAGCCGGAACCACGGGCCCTCCAACCTGGACGGCGTGACCCTGCGGGTACGCACATCCGTAGCACTCTCCGGGCGGCAGGAACTGTCGGAGGGCTGCCTCCAGGCCGACCGGCGGACCGTGCTGTGCCGGACGGCCGCGCTGCGCGCGGATGCCCGGGACGGGCGCCAACTGGCCCTGGAGCTCCAGCTGGCCGGGCGGCCGGACGAGGTCGTCGTGCGCATCGACACCCTGTGGAACGGAGGGGCGACCGACCGGAATCCGGAGAACAACGAGTACGAGGTGCTGGCTCCGGCCACCGGGGACGAGTACGTGTTCTGATGCCTGGTCGGGGGCGGGCTGGGGCGAGGGAGGGGTGAGGCGGAGGGTGGGGCGGGAGTCGATGTCGGTGCGGGTGTGTGCGGTCTCGGTGCTGTCGGGGGCGGGGCGGGGTCATCGGGTGAGTGCGGCCTGCAGCGCCGCCGGGTCGGGGCGCTCGCTCGCCCAGGCGATGTAGCCGTCGGGCCGGATGAGCAGGGTGGTGGTGCGGCCGTCCTTCCAGTGGGCGTGCGCCAGCGGGGTGGGTGTGGCCGGAGTCGGGGTGTCGGCGGGCGTGACGAGGGCGAAGGTGCCGCCGCGGAGCAACTGGTGGAGGCGGCCCTCCCGAAGGCTCAGGTCGGGGGCCCGTCGCGCGGTCAGGGGGTGGGCCCCGCGCGGGGCGGCGTAGGAGATCGCGAGCCCGGACACCATGCCGATGACCTTGCCGGAGGCCGGCCGGACGTGGGAGAGCACTGCCGTGGCGGCCGTCCGGGCCGCACGCTGGAGCGGGCCCTTCGCCATGGCGAGACGGATGAGTGCTCCGCTGGAGCGAAGCACCTGTGCGCCGACCGGGTGGCGTTCCTCGTGGTAGCTGTCGAGGAGCGCCTCCGGGGAGGCCGTGTGTCCTCGCAGGACCGCGGTGAGTTTCCAGGAGAGGTTGGCGGCGTCCTGAAGGCCCGTGTTCATGCCCTGACCGCCCGCGGGTGAGTGGACGTGGGCGGCGTCCCCGGCGAGGAAGACCCGGCCCGTGCGGTAGGTGGGCACCTGGCGTTCGTCGCTGTGGAAACGCGAGATCCAACGCGCGTCGTGCATGCCGTAGTCGGTGCCGAGGGCGCGGCGGACGACCCCGCGCAGTTCTTCCAGGTCTGCGGGTGCGCTGACGGCGGGCTGGTGCCCGCGGTCCCAGCCCATCACGCGGAACCAGCCGTCGCCGAAGGGGGCGATGAAGGCGAAGGCGTCCCCGTCCCCGTCGACGGTCAGGACACCAGGAGGCTCCTCCGCGAGCCGGACGTCCGCGAGGACGAGCGACCGGATCACGGAAACGCCGGGGAACGGCAGGCCGAGCACCTCGCGGACCTGGCTGCGCACACCGTCGGTGCCGACGAGATAGCGGGCGTCGATCGTGCTCGTGCCGCCGGCGGCCTCGCGCAGTTCGGCGGTGACCGTGTCGGACGCGGGGCTCTGGCGGAGCGAGGTCAGCCGCGTCTCGTGACGGAAGTGGACGCCCGCGGCGCGGGCGCGGCGCTCCAGCAGGCGTTCCACCTCGTACTGCGGGGCGATCAGCACGAAGGGGAAGCGCGTGCGCAGCCCGGAGAGATCGAGCGAGAGCCTGCCGAAGAAACGTATGGAGGAGAGGGGCGTGCCCGCGCCGACGAGTTCGTCGGCCAGGCCGCGGGCGTCGAGCAGTTCGAGCGTGCGGGCGTGCACGGCGAACGCCCGCGTCATGTTGCTGATCCCGTGCGGGCGGCGCTCCACGAGCGTGACGGAGAGGCCCTGGGCGGCCAGGTCGCCCGCGAGCAGCAGGCCGGTGGGGCCGGCGCCCACGACGAGGACGTCGACAGTGTCGGGTGAGGTGCTCGGGGTGGTGGTCATGGCTGCCTCCTGGGCCCGGTCGTCAGCGGTCACCTTGATGCCAACGCGCGTTGGTCAACGCTTGTTGGCAATGGTAGCCCTGTCGGGGCTGGAGTGTCAACGCTTGTTGGCCTACAGTTGTTGGTGTGAACAGCAAGCCCACCGCCCCCCGCCGTTCGGACACCACCAAGGCCGCGATCCTCGAAGCCGCGCGCGAGCGGTTCGCCGCCGACGGCTACGAGCGCGCCACCATCCGGGCCATCGCCCGCGACGCGAACATCGACCCGTCGATGGTGATGCGCTACTACGGGAACAAGGAGAGGCTGTTCGCGGCCGCCTCCGAGATCGATCTGCTCGTTCCGGAGCTGGGAGCGCTGCCGGGCATGCACGTCGGCGCCGTGCTCGTGACGCATTTCCTGGACCGGTGGGAGGGCGATGACGTGCTCACCGCCCTGCTCAGGGTCGCCGTCACCAATGACGCGGGGGCCGAGCGGATGAGAGAGGTCTTCGCCGAGCAGATCGGCCCGATAGCCGCCGGCGTGTGCCCCGACCCGGCCGATGCCCCGCGCCGGGCGGCTCTCGCCGCCTCGCAGATCCTGGGCATGGCCCTCACGCGCTATGTCCTGCGGATCGAGCCCGCCGTCGCTATGTCGCGCGAAGAAGTGATCGCCTGGCTCGCGCCCACCATTCAGCGCTACCTGACCGCCGAGCAGCCGTAGGCCCTGTCGTCGTGCCGCAAGGGGCCGAGGCGAGGAGCCGAGTGGCGGGGGCGGGGCAGAGGCAGGTCAGCGGCAGGGGCAGGGGAAGCGGCAGGGGGATGTGGGGACGGGGCCGTCAGCCGGTGGCTCCGGGAGTTCCGGAGACTTCGGAGGGGGCCGACGGCGCGCTGTCCTCGTCCTGCGGGGCATCGTCCCCCGTGGCGCTCCTCCGGTCGTTCCCCCCGTCGGGTCCCGCGTCGTCCTCCCGGCCGCCGTCCAGGGTCGCGGGCGCGAAGTCGCGGAGTGCCTTCGCGACGATCGCGTCGAGGTGGGAGTGGTGGGCCCCTCGCCAGTAGACCCGGTCGCATTCCGCGCACTGCGCGAAGACGTCGTAGGAGCGTCGGGTGCCGTGCTCCAGCAGGTCGCTGACGGAGTCCTTGTCGGCCTGCTTCAGCGGTCCGTTGCAGGCCGTGCACCTGGTCCAGGGGGCCAGGCGCGGGGCGAACCGTTGCAGCACATCGCGCAGTTGGTCCTCCGGCCGGTCGCTGTACACGTACGCCCCGGCCCAGATCTCCCGCCGGTGCAGGAGCCCGCGGTCCCGGGAGAGCAGTACGCGGCGCTCGTCCGCCGACCGGGCGGCCAGCGCGGCGTCGCCGATGTCCTCGCTCTCGTACGCGGCGTCGACCCCCAGCAGCCGCAGCCGCCGGGCGAGCGTGCCGAGGTGGACGTCGAGAAGGAAACGCAGGGGCGCCCCGGGGACGCGCTGGGGACGGTCCACGGCGCGTACCTGGACCGATTCGCCCGCGCCCGGGATGTGCGAGACGGACACCGGACGGCCGTCGACCAGGATCTGCCCGGCTTCGGTGAGCGGGATGCCGAGCGACTCCACGACATGGCCGAGTGTGGAGGAGCCGTCGGTGGTCACGGTCGAGCGTCCCCGGCGGCGATCGGGCGAGACGAAGGGGCGCAGCTCGGGGGCGACTTCGAATTGGATCTCGGGTCCGTTCACCTCGTCAGGATGTCATCGGACCGGCACCACAGCCAGGGAATTCGGCGCCGGGATCCAGCAGGTGCCGTGAACCGGTGACCGCCGTGGTCACAGGGTGGCGGAACCGTATCGGGGGCAGGTTCTCGGCGGTGCCGACGCGGCTGCGTGGGCGAGCCCGGTTGCCTACAGTGCCCCCATGACTTCGGCGACTGCGCATACGAATGCCCGTGTGAAGATCCTCGACCTCGGCCCCGATGACGCCCGGCTGCGTGACGACGTGCTTCCGGTCCTGCGCGAACTCCGGCCGCACCTCACCGTGGAACTCTTCCAGGAGGTGTACGAGAAGGGATACGCGCAGGGGCTGCGATTCAGCGCCGCCTATGACGACGAGGGTGTCTGCGTGGGAGCGGCCGGCTGGCGCGTCGTCGACAACACCAGCCTGATCCGCATGCTGTACGTCGACGATCTGGTCACCGCCGGGCACGCCCGCTCGACCGGTGTCGGCCGAGAGCTTCTCGCGTACCTCGAGGAGCGGGCGAAGCAGGCCGGTTGCCTGCACCTCAACCTCGACTCAGGCACGCACCGCACCGATGCTCACCGTTTCTACCTGCGGGAACGGCTGGACATCGTCGCGTTCCACTTCGACAAGGCGGTGGAGGCGGGCTGAGGCGTCAGGAGAAAGCTGAGGCGTCAGGAGGAACAGGAGCGGGCGCGTAGCCGGACGACGCTTTGTGGGCGTGGGCGTGGGCGTGGGCGTGGGCGAGTGAGTGCTCGTGGCGGGGTGCAGGGATACGGGCGTCCGAGGGCGGCGCGTGCTCAGGGGCGGGGCGTGCCCCGCCCGGCTGGTCGCGTCCCGTTCGACGGGCGGGGAGCCGGGGCATCGGGGACGGCGGCTCGGGCGAAGGCTGTCGGGGAGACGCCGACCGTCGCCGTGAAATCCCTGATCAGATGGGCCTGGTCGCTGTATCCGAGTTCCGCCGCGAGTGCCGCCCAGTCCACGGCCGGGTCCGACTCGGCTCGTTCCAGCGCCTCGTGGATGCGGTAGCGGAGGATGACCCACTTGGGGCCGACGCCGACGTACGCGGCGAAGAGCCGTTGCAGCGAGCGCGGCGACACCCCCTCGGCGCGGGCGAGTTCGTCGACCCGGCGCACCGTGCGATCCGTGCGCACCAGGTCGACCAGGGCCATCGCCCGGTCCGCCTGCGGGTCCGGTTCCGGGCCGAGTGCCAGCAGGTACGCGTCGAGCGCCGCGACCCGGGCGTCCTCGTCGGCGGGGTCCAGGACCGCCGACGGCGGGACGGGCGGGACGAACACCTCGTCGACGGGAGGACGCCGCCCCGTCCAGTCGGAGACCGGCCGGTCCGGTGCGAACGGGCGGAACCCGCCGGGCCTGAACTGCACGCCGCAGACCCGGCCGCGTCCCTCCAGCTTCTGTACGAAGAGCCCCGGAGCGATGCCGGAGACCTCGGCGTATCCGTTGCCGTGCGCCGGAGGCGCCGCGTAGCGCTGGAAGACCACGTTCACGGACGGGTGCGGTACCAGATGGGAGGCGTACGGCTCCGCCAGGTCCCAGTCGATGAGCCAGTAGTGCTCCAGGTACGGTCGCAGGGCGGGCGCGGGCTCGCGGCGCCGGAAACGTACCCGCGTGAAGAGTTCGGTGGCGTCGACGATGCCTCTGGTGTCGCGTCGAGGACCGGCCATGTCGGCGATCCTACGGCCGCGGCGGGCCGGGGCCGCGGGTGTCGTGTTCTTTCAAGCGTCGGGCCGTCGTGGCGTGCAGGCTCGACGCATGAAGAAGATCAGCGAGTTGCTCGAAGCGGCCGCCGACCGGGCCGTTCCCGTGCTGGACGGGATCGCCGACACAGGTCTCGGGGACCCCACGCCGTGTGCGGAGTACGACGTGCGGGCCTTGATCAACCACCTCTTCCAGGTCGTCGTCAATTTCCAGGTCCTAGCGGCCAAGGGGGAGACCGACTTCGGCGAGGTGCCGGAGGCCGTGACGGGCGACTGGCGGGCCTGTTTCCGTGAGGAGACCGCGAAGCTGGCGGCGGCGTGGGCCGCGCCCGGTGCCGAGGAAGGCACGACGGGGCAGATGGCGCTCCCGGCCAGGACCGTCGGGAACATGGTGCTGGGCGATCTGACCGTCCACGCCTGGGACCTGGCGCGGGCCACCGGCCAGGAGTTCGTCCCGGACGAGTCCGTGCTGGACGAGATCGGCCCGGCACTGGCCGCGATGGCGCCGATGGCCCGGGAGGCGAAGGTGTTCGGCGAGCCGCACCCGGTACCGGAAGGGGCCGGTCCGTTCGAGCGGGTGCTGGCGCTGACCGGCCGGGACCCGGGGTGGACGCCGCCCGGCGTGTGACATCGGCACCGGCTGACAGCGCGGCGCGTGCCCGGCCGGTGAGTGCCGGCCGGGCGGGCGTACGGCCAGACGCACGGCGCGTGCCCGGCCGGCTGTCCGAGTGGTGTGCCCGGTAAGCGGGGCGCGCGGGGGCGCGCCCCCGCGCGCCGGGGTGGTGTGCCGGAGCCGGGCGGTGTGTCAGGGGTGTGCGCGGTGAGGGCTCGGGCGACGCGGTCAACGGCTCCACACGTGCAGGGCGTCGCCGGTCTCCGAGACCGTGTACCACGTGCCGTCGCCGAGCGCCGTGGCACCGCCGGACGCCGGGAACGGGTACGTGATCCGCGCGTTCACCCGCATCCCCGCCGCGTCCGCGCGCACCAGCCAGTGGCGCTGCTCGCCGTACTCCCAGTCCCGTTCCGACGTTCCCGCGACGACGGTCTCCTCGTCGAGGAAGCCACCCGTGTAGTCCCAGAGGGTCACGTCGGCGTCGAGGTCGTCGGGATCGGCCTCCGGGTGGCGGGGGACGCCGTCCTGGGCGTCGAGTTCGCAGAGCACGGAACCGTCCTCGGTACGGTGCACGGCGAGCGTCTCCTCGTAGTGGGTGACCGTCAGGAACCGGTCGCCCGAGGGGCTCACCGCCATCAGGATCCGCTCGTCGTCGCAGAACCGCTCGACGGAGAGCCGTTGCCCGTCCCACCGGCCCCACAGCATCGGCACACCGTCCTGGCCCTCGCCGACGCACAGCCCCATACGAGCGGGGTCGGGGTGCGGGACGTGTTGCGAACCGACGGCCGCGGTCTCCGCGTCGACGCGGCCGAGCACCCGGCCGTCGGCGGCGTCGACGACCAGCCACTCGTCCTGCGCCTCGGGACCGGGATCGGGACCGGCCGCCGCGAGGGGACCGCGTATGTGGGCCCACACGAGCGTGCCGTCCGCCGAGAACACGGCGGAGCCCTTGTCCGCGTACCCGTGCGAATGGTCCGACGCGTACTCGTCGTACGTGGTGTGGAGCGTGTGGCAGGCGTCGTCCCAGCAGCCGTGCCGGATCTCCCAGCGCACCTCGCCCGCCGGATCCACGGCGCGCAGCGCGTGCACCCCGGCGAAGACCGCGAGACCGCCGTCCGGCGCCACCGCGCAGGTGCCGTAGCGGCTGGGCCAGGGCGCGGGGAAACGGATCACGGCGGCGCCCTCGGAGTCCGCACCGGCGGTGTCCGGACCGACAGGGCTGGGACGGGCGGGGCAGGGATCGACAGGGCTGGGATCGACAGGGCTGGGATCGGCAGGGCTGGGACGGGCGGAGTCCGGATCGACGGAGTTCGGACCGACAGAGTCGGGACGGGCGGTGTCCGGGTCGACGGCGACCAGCTCGGCGTCGCTTCGCTGGACGAGCAGGCGTTTGCCGGACCGACGCAGGAGCCGCGGGGCACCTGCCGCGTCCCGGCCGCGGCCGAGCGGCGCGGCCAGCGTGACGACAAGACGGGCGGCGACTTCGGCCATGGGACGGTCCCTTCGTGCGGCGGTGCTGTGGTGCTTCGGTGGGTCCGCGCACTGACGCCTGTGACGCGTCGTGGCATCGGTGCGTCGGTTATGGGGAGAACCGTACGGCCGGGTACTGACAGGCCGGGGTTCGGTCGAGGCGTCAGGCGCGGTAGGGGTACGCGTTCGGGACGACGGCGACCGGGCAGGGCGCGTAATGCAGCATCGCGTGGTTCACCGCGCCGAGGTGTTGTGCGTGCGGTGTGTGGTGCCCGTGCCGTCCGCCGGTCCGGCTCGCGCCGACGACCAGGAGTTCCGCGCCTCCGGCGGCCTCCAGCAGCTTCTGGTGCGTCGGCCCGCGCACCACCGACCGCTGGACGACGACACCGGAGGCACCGTTCGGGTCCAGCTTCGCGAGCACGGCTTCCAGGTGTTCCCGGGCCTGCCGGTGGTGGACGGCGGCGGGGGAGCCGAAGAGCAGCGGATGGCTCCTGACCTCATGGGCGGGGGCGCGCCAGGCCCGTACGGCGACCAGCTCGCCGTGCCGGGCCGCCGCGTGGGCGAGTGCGAAGAAGACGGCCGACGTCGGTTCCTCGGCGTCGCTGATCCCGACGACGACGCGACCGGGCCGCGGTGGTGTGTCCGGTGCCCGCGCCGGGACCACCACGACCGGGCAGTGGGACCGGTTGGCGAGCGCGAGACTGACGGACCCCAGGAGCATTTCGGCGATCCGGCCCCGGCCGCGGGAGCCGACGACCACCACGGCGGCCTCGTGGCTCTCCGCGACGAGCGCCGCCACCGGGTCCTCGGGCAGCACATCGGCCTCCAAGTCCACCTCGGGGCCGAGCCGTCGCGCGCGTTCCTGGGCCTCGGCGACCAGATGCTCGGCCAGGATCTCGTCGGTGGGGCGCTCGGGGTCGGAGGCGGCATGTGTCCCTTCGTAGTGTTCCCACAGCGAGGCGTGCACGACGCGCAGGGGGAGCCCCGCGCACGCCGCTTCCGCCGCCGCCCAGTCGAGGGCGCGGAGACTGCCCTCGGATCCGTCCACTCCGACGACCACGGGGCGTCGCATCGCTTCCACGGCCTTCCGCCCCTCTCTCGTCTCTCTTCCGCCTCTTCCGTCTCTTTTGCTTCTGGTTCTGCTTCTCCCGCTCTTCCGTTGCTTGTTTTTCGTCTGTCTGTTCGGCTTTCCGCTCGTTCCCGTCCGGTCGTTCGTCGGCGTGCCTGGTCCTACGGTTCGATCGTCAGCACCTGATTCGTCGGGCGCCGGGGCGTACGCGGTCCCGTGGGCCCGTATCCCAGACGGATGATCATCTGCGCGTGCCCCGAGCCGAAGACCGGGTCGCGCAGGATCCAGCGCAGGTCCGGCCACTCGATGGGCTGGGTCGAGAACGACGTGGAGACGCCGTGGAGGGTGGCCAGGAGCAGGACCCGTTCCAGGGCCTGACCGGCGCGCAGCCAGTCGACGGAGTGATCGCTCGACGTGGTCAGCAGGGCCAGCTGCGGTCGCTTCTCGAACGGCACACGGGCCCGGCCGGGCAGTACGCCGGTGCCCGCGAAGTCGCGGGTGGTCGCCTGCTCCTGGGCGTCGCCGGGGCCGAAGGCGTAGTCAGGGATCCCGTCGACGGGCGCCTCGGTCTTCGTGTTCCGGGTCCAGTGGTGCTGCTCCGCCTCCCGCCCGGGATCCCCGCGGTCGTACCCCTCGGCGTCCCGGATCAGCCCCAGCACGGTCTCCAGATGCGGCGAGGTCAGGAACGAGAAGTCGGCGCCCTCGGCGCGGGCCGCCGCGACGAGAAGCGCGCGGACGTCCTCCGGGACCAGCGTGTCGTCGAACGGGTAGCGGCTCGTGTGCCGCTCCTGGATCGCGGGATGGAGGGCGGCGAGTGCCTCGTCCTCGGTGAGCGCGCCCCCGGTCGGTGCCTCGCTCCCGGCCCGCGCTTCGTTCTCGGATGGCGCCTCGCCCCCGGCCCGCGCCTCGTTCTCGTGGGCCGGTCGGGCGACAGCGCGGACGCCGAGGCGTACGGAGGCCAGTACGGCGGGCGCCGACGGTTCGGGCAGCAGCGTGGTGACCGCTGCCAGGCCGTGGCGGGCGGCGGACACCCGCAGGTTGAGCAGGGCGGCACCGCAGCCCACGTGCAGCGCGCGGGTCGCCGGGTCCTCCTCCGGCAGCGCGCGGTCGAGGTCCGCGAGGAGGGTGAGCGTGTGGCCCGCGCGCGTGTAGCGGAACTGCCAGGGCTGGGCGTTGTGCATGGACGGGGCGGCGGTTGCATCGGCGACGAGGCCGGTCAGCGTCGCGTCGTCGAGTGACCTGGGCATCGTGACTCCCGGGTATCCGGAACGGTCGAGGGGTTCGGTCGGTGCTGTCGCGGTGTGGAGCGCTCGCCGCGCGGTGGGGCGGATGGCGGATGTGTTTCATCTGCCCGTTCGCTTCTCTGTTCGCACGGAAGGCGGAGGCCTGACGTCCGGCTCGGAACGAGCGCTCTGTCAATCCGCGTTAATCCGTTACGAGTATTTTTCTGCCCTTCTGTTACGAACTCTCCCACGTCCCGGGCGATCCCACGCCTTGGGCGGCCCCGTGCCTGGGGCGGCCCCGTGCCCGCTGCCGCGACCCCACGCCCGGCGGCCGGGCCCTTACCCGCCGGGACGATCTGGGGCGTGCTTTGTCCGTACGGAGGTCGCGGGCCGGGTCGGACCCGTGGTGCCCATGCGCCTGAACCGTGGTGCCATGGGAGGAGCCCCGGCGAAGAGACCCCCGGAAGCACCGGCGAAGGGACCGAAGAAGGGGGCTGACCCAAGGACTGACCGAGGGGCCGAAGGACTGACCGAGGGGCCGAGGGACCGACGAAGGGAACGTCCGCTCATGGCAGCCGCCCCGTCCCTGACGCCGCGCATGTGCTCCGTACGGGCCGTCGTCCTCGACACCGACGGAGTGATCACCGACTCCGCCCGTAGCCACGCCGCAGCCTGGAAGAAGGCGTTCGACGCCGTCCTCTCCGGCATCGAGGGACAGCGGCCCTTCGACGCCGTGGACGACTACCTGCGCCATGTCGACGGCCGGTCGCGACGGGACGGCGCGGCTGCGTTCCTGGCCTCCCGGGGGCTGGACCTGCCCGAGGGGGACCCCGACGACCCGCCGGGCACCGGAACGGTGTGGGCGGTCGCCGCCCGCAAGGACGAACTGTTCACACGGGCCCTGCGCACCGAACACGTCGACGTCTGGCCCGGCACGGTCCGGCTCCTCGGCGCGCTGCGCGACCGGGGGACGCCCTGCGCGGCCGTCTCCGCGTCCCGGCACGCGACCGAGCTGTTGACGAGGGCCGGGCTCATCGACCGGTTCGCCGCCGTGGTCGACGGGAACGAGGCGGGCCGGCTGCGGCTGCCGGGGAAGCCCGACCCGGCGCTCTTCGTGGAGGCGGCGCGGCGGCTGCGGGTCCCGGTCCGGAACACGGCGGTGGTGGAGGACGCGCTGGCCGGTGTCGAGGCCGGGCGACGCGGCGGTTTCGGACTCGTGATCGGCGTGGACCGTACCGGTGGGCCCGGCAGCGCCGCCGCGCTGCGCCGTCACGGCGCCGACCTCGTGGTGTCCGATCCCGGCGACCTGCTGACCACGGGAGCGACCGCGGGGGAAGCGACTGCCGGAGAAGGGGACGCGGCCGTCGGGGAAGCGGGTGCTGCGGCACCGGGCGCCGGGGAAGACCGATGAGCGATGTCTGGACCTGGTCGTACGAGGGATACGACCCGAGGGAGGAACGGCTCCGCGAGGCGCTGTGCACCCTCGGCAACGGCTACTTCGCCACCCGGGGCGCCGCGCCCGAGACGTCCGAGGGCCCCTGGCACTACCCCGGCACCTATGCGGCGGGCTGCTACAACCGGCTGACCTCCTCGGTGCGGGGCCGCAGAGTGGAGAACGAGGACCTGGTCAACCTGCCGAACTGGCTGCCGCTGCGCTACCGCATCCGCCCCGGGGACGCCGCGCCGGGGCCGTGGCTGACCCCGGACCACGAGCAGCTCGTGGAGCACGGTCAGTGGCTCGACCTGAGCGGGGGCACGCTGACGCGTCGGTCCGTGTACGAGGACGGGGCGGGACGACGCCTGCGCGTGGAACAGTGCCGACTGGTGCACATGGGGGACCCGCATCTCGCCGCGCTGCGCACGGTGTTCCGGGCCGAGGGGTGGGCGGGCGAGATCGAGGTGGAGTCGGGGATCGACGGCGACGTCCGCAACGCCGGGGTGGAGCGATACCGGGACCTGTCGAACCGGCACCTCACCGGCTGGGTGACCGGGACGCACGACGACGGCGTGGTCTCGCTGCGGTGCCGAACGGTGGAGTCGGACATCGGGATCGGGCTGGCGGCCCACACCTGGGCCGGGCACGGGGCGGCCCGCACCCCTGGTCCCGGCCCCGCGACCACGTCCGACCCCGGTTCCGACGCCGCAAACGCCCCCGGCCCGGTAACGACCCCCGGCCCGGTATCCGCCCTCGCCCCCGTAACCGCCTTCGACCCCGCGACCACCCCCGTCCCGCGGTTCCGGCAGACGCCTACGTCGGTCTTCCGGCGGCTGGTGCTGCCGCTCGACCCAGGGGCCGACACCGTCGTCGACAAGACGGTCGCCCTCCACACCACGCGCGACCCCGCGATCGGCGGCCCGCCGCGGGCGGCGTCGGCCGCCGTCCGTGCGGCTCCCGGCTTCCCGCGCCTGCTGGCGTCGCACCGACGGGCCTGGGCCGACCTGTGGCGGCAGGTCCGGCTGGAGGTCCCCGGCGAGTCGGGCCGCATTCTGCGGCTGCACCTCTTCCACGTACTGCAGACGCTCTCGCCGCACACCGCCGACCTCGACGTGGGGGTTCCGGCGCGAGGGCTGCACGGTGAGGCGTACCGGGGTCATGTCTTCTGGGACGAGCTGTTCGTCCTTCCGTTCCTGAACCTGCACCTCCCGGAGGTCTCCCGAGGTCTCCTCGACTACCGCCATCGGCGGTTGCCCGCAGCGTGCCGGGCGGCACGCGAGGCGGGCAGGGCCGGGGCGATGTACCCCTGGCAGAGCGCCGACACGGGACGCGAGGAGACGCAGGAGCTCCACCTCAACCCGCACTCGGGGCGCTGGCTGCCCGACCGCTCCCGGCTCCAGCACCACGTCGGCTCGGCCGTCGCGTACAACGTGTGGCAGTACTGCCAGGCCACCGGGGACGTGGACTATCTGCACTCCAAGGGCGCGGAGATGCTGCTGCAGATCGCCAGGTTCTGGGCGGCGAGTGCCGCGTGGGACGGCTCCCTGGGCCGGTACCGCATCCGCGGTGTCGTCGGCCCGGACGAGTACCACGACGCCTATCCGGGGTCCGGGACGGCCGGGCTCGACGACAACGCGTACACCAACGTGACGGCGGCCTGGGTCCTGTCGCGTGCGACGGAGCTGTACCGCGACCTCCCCGCGGGCATGCGGGGGCGGCTGCACGACCGTTTCCGGCTCGAACCCGACGAACCGGAACGCTGGGAGGACATCTCCCATCGTCTGCATGTGCCGTATCACCGGGGCGTCATCAGTCAGTTCGTCGGTTACGGGGAGCTGGCCGAGCTCGACTGGGGGCGGTACCGGAAGCGGTACGGGGACATCCGGCGGCTGGACCGGATCCTGGAGGCGGAGGGTGACACCGTCAACCGGTACCAGGCGTCCAAGCAGGCCGACGTGCTGATGCTCGGCTACCTCTTCTCGCCGCAGGAGCTCGCCGGCCTCTTCCAGCGGCTCGGGCACCCGCTGGACGACGACGTCTGGCGGGCCACCGTCGACTACTACCTCGCGCGCACCAGCCACGGATCCACGCTCAGCTCGCTGGTCCACGCCTGGGTGCTGGCCCGGGTGTGCCGCGACGAGGCATGGGCGTACTGCCAGGAGGCGTTGGTCGGGGACGTGGCCGACGTCCAGGGCGGCACCACCGAGGAGGGCATCCACCTGGGCGCGATGGCGGGCACCCTCGACTTCGTGCAGCGCGGAATGACCGGGCTGGAGACCCGTGACGACGCGTTATGGCTCGACCCGGCCGCGCTGCCCGAGCTCTCGGGATTCGGGATGCGCATCCGCTTCCGCCGACACTGGGACGTGGACCTGCGGTTCAGGGACGGACGCGTACGGATCGCCGTACCGGGCTCGCGGCATCCGGCGGTCCGGGTCGTTCTCGGCGGGCACACCCATGTGATCGCACCCGGCACGTCCCGATGGCTGGATCTGCCCCGGGATTTCCCGGGTCCCCCGGAGCCTCCGGCCTCCCCGGACCTCCCGGACGCCTCGCCCTCTGGTCCCGCGTGAGCGAGAAACCTCGGGTCCGAGAAGTCTCGGGTCCGAGAAACGTCGGGTCAGGGCCACACCAGGCAGTACGCCTGGTGCCCTGCGTCGTGCAGCCGGTGCGAGAAGTCCTGCCACTCGTGCAGCAGTCGGTAGACGTTGAACGCGTCGCGCGGGCCGCCGCGGTCGGGGACCGTGGACCAGATGAAGGCCGCGGCGCCGACCGACTCCTCGCCGACGCCGCGCAGCGGGTCGACGACCGTCATCGGGAGCTTGACCACCGCGTAGTCGGGGTGGAGGACGACCAGTTCCAGCGGCGGGAC
Source organism: Streptomyces sp. NPDC032161 (assembly GCF_040636995.1). Lineage (NCBI taxonomy): Bacteria > Bacillati > Actinomycetota > Actinomycetes > Kitasatosporales > Streptomycetaceae > Streptomyces > Streptomyces sp. NPDC032161. Next base: position 56,273 of record NZ_JBEZVN010000006.1, read on the forward strand.
CCGGTGCAGGGGTATGCCCTGGATGCCGGTGAGGACCATCGCCGCCACCGTCTCCGGCTTGATCTTGGTGAACATGCCGCCCATGCCCAGCTCGTCGCCGCCGAGCTCCTCGGGGCGCATCGAAATGGGCACGCGCGCCGCGGTCGCCCCGTCCGGGGCGCCGAAGTACTTGTACGTCACCCCCACCCGGCCACCACTCCTGCTCCCGGCTCCGCCGCCCTGTGCACCACCGGGCCGCGCGCTCCGGCGGCGCTCCCCATCACGCCGGTGCCGACCCCGTCGGGCAGGCTCGGGCCCCAGGCCGTCGGTCCCTTCGCCCACTCCGCCACCGCGATGCATATCTCATCCACCCGACTACTACTTAGGAGACACGGCCCCCGCCGTGCAACCCGATCATCGTGTCAGTGACCTCCCCCGCGGGCGTGCGGTGAAACACCTGTTCCGCAAGACCGTGTGCGCCTCTGACACCATGGCTTGTGTGAGCTTCCCCCATCACGCCCCAGTCTCGCAGACGCGAGGGGGCTGAGCCCTTCCCCCACACGAGGAGAACACGTTCACACGAGGAGAACACGTTCCCCGCTCGCCGCGGTCAGGATTTCCGGCCCGGCCCACCGACCCTCGAATCGCAGATCAGGACCAAAGTGGCGTATTCATATCAAGCCCCCGTTTCCCAGACGCTCTTCGACCGCGCGTCCCTCGTGACGCCCGGTGGCGTGAACTCTCCCGTGCGGGCCTTCCGGGCCGTGGGCGGTACGCCCCGCTTCATGGTGTCCGGTACCGGTCCGTACCTCACCGATGCCGATGGCCGTGAGTACGTCGACCTCGTGTGCTCGTGGGGGCCGATGATTCTCGGCCATTCCCACCCCGAGGTGATCGCCGCGGTGCGGGAGGCCGTCGCGCGCGGCACCTCGTTCGGGACGCCCGGTGAGGGCGAGGTCGCGCTCGCCGAGGAGATCGTGGCCCGGGTCGACCCCGTGGAGCAGGTGCGGCTGGTGTCCTCCGGCACCGAGGCGACCATGTCCGCGATCCGTCTCGCCCGCGGCTTCACCGGGCGCGCCAAGGTGGTGAAGTTCGCGGGCTGCTACCACGGCCACGTCGACGCGCTGCTCGCCGCCGCCGGTTCCGGGGTCGCGACCTTCGGGCTTCCGGACACCCCGGGGGTCACCGGCGCGCAGGCGGGCGACACGATCGTGCTGCCGTACAACGACCTGGAGGCCGTGCGGGCCGCGTTCGCCGCGCACCCCGGCGAGATCGCCTGCGTGATCACCGAGGCGTCGCCGGGCAACATGGGCGTCGTGCCGCCGGTGGACGGTTTCAACGCCGGGCTCAAGGAGATCTGCGCCGCCGACGGCGCCCTCTACATCTCCGACGAGGTCATGACCGGGTTCCGTACCTCGAAGGCGGGCTGGTTCGGGGTCGACGGGGTGCGCCCCGACCTGATGACCTTCGGCAAGGTGATGGGCGGCGGCTTCCCGGCCGCGGCCTTCGGCGGCCGGGCGGACGTGATGGCGTACCTCGCCCCCGCCGGCCCCGTCTACCAGGCGGGCACCCTCTCCGGGAACCCGATCGCCACCGCCGCCGGGCTCGCCCAGCTGCGGCTGCTCGACGACGCGGCGTACGCGAAGGTGGACGCGGTCTCCGCGGAGATCCGCGGTCTGGTCGGCGACGCGCTGACCAAGGAGGGCGTGGCGCACACCGTGCAGTCCGCGAGCAACATGTTCTCCGTCTTCTTCACCGACCAGCCGGTGCGGAACTACGAGGACGCGAAGCGGCAGGAGGCTTTCCGCTTCACCGCCTTCTTCCACTCGCTGCTGTCGCAGGGCGTCTACCTGCCGCCGTCCGCCTTCGAGTCCTGGTTCGTCTCGACCGCCCACGACACGCGGGCCGTCGAGCGCATCGCCGCCGCCCTGCCCGCCGCCGCCCGCGCGGCATCGGAGGCCACGGCATGAGCGAGAACGCGAGCCGCGAGGGCGGCAAGGACATCACCGTCGTCCACCTGATGCGGCACGGCGAGGTGCACAACCCGGAGGGCGTGCTCTACGGGCGCCGCCCCGGCTACCACCTCTCCGAGCTGGGCCGGGAGATGGCCGACCGGGTCGCCGGGCAGCTGAAGGGCCGCGACATCACCCACGTCGTCGCCTCCCCGCTGGAGCGCGCCCAGGAGACGGCCGCGCCGATCGCCGCGTCGCACGGTCTGGAGATCGCCACCGACGAGCGGCTCATCGAGGCCGCCAACGTCTTCGAGGGCAAGACCTTCGGTGTCGGCGACGGGGCGCTGCGCAAGCCGGACAACTGGAAGCACCTGACGAACCCGTTCCGGCCGTCCTGGGGCGAGCCGTACATCGAGCAGGTCGTACGGATGATGCGCGCCCTGGACGCCGCCCGGGACGCGGCGCGCGGCCACGAGGCGGTGTGCGTCAGTCACCAGCTGCCGATCTGGATCGTGCGGAGCTTCGTGGAGCGGCGGCGGCTGTGGCACGACCCGCGCAAGCGTCAGTGCACGCTCGCGTCGCTGACCAGCTTCACCTACCAGGGCGACAAGATCGTGTCGGTCGGGTACAGCGAGCCGGCCCGGGACCTGGTGCCGCCGCATCTGCGGGCCGGTGCGAAGCCGGTGAAGGGGAGGCCGAAGGCGTTCGGCGCCTGAGAGCCGGCGTCCGGGCGCGGGCTCGGGACGGCGTGGACGGGGCGGGTTCCGGACCGGTGGGTCCGGTGCCCGCCCCGTCCCGTTCGACGATGCCCGCGCCGCGCCCCGGTGGTGCCCTGCCGCCTCCCGTACGTGCCCTGTCGCACGCGGTCGCTCCTCCGCCCTGCGACGCATCAGATCCGACGCCACGCCACGTGCTGATCCGTCACGGATGAAGGGACAGCTCTTGGGTTGTATGTTCGATCACCTTCGTGCTCTGGTGCCGCAAAGAACTTTGTGCTAGATCGCGGAACCCTCGTGTTGTTTCTGTCATCTAAGCCTTCGCCAGTTTGTATGGACTTGAGGCAAAACGACCGCAGACGGGGAATATATGCGCGAGATCAGCCGAAGGGGTTTGCTCGGAGCCGGACTTGGGGCCGCGGCCGCCATCGGTCTGGCGGGATGCGGTTCCTCCGGGACGGAACAGACCGGGGCCACGGAGGGGAAGGGCACCGACGGGCAGGGTCGGGGGACCGGTCCCGCGAAGAAGGACGTCCGGCTGATCGGGGACGGTTCCACCGCGGACACCGGCAAGCAGCCGCACCAGCCCCCGGCGCCGGTCCCGCTCGAACCCGGACAGACGCCGCCGCAGTTCGTGATCTTTTCCTGGGACGGGGCGGGCGAGGTCGGCAACGGTCTCTTCCCGCGTTTTCTGGAACTCGCCAAGAACCATGACGCGGCGATGACCTTCTTCCTCTCCGGTCTCTATCTGCTGCCCGAGTCGAAGAAGTCCAAGTACCGGCCGCCCAACAACCCGGTCGGCGCCTCCGACATCGGTTATCTCACCGATGACCACATCAAGGAGACGATGAAGTACGTCCGTCAGGCGTGGTTCGACGGACACGAGATCGGCACCCATTTCAACGGGCACTTCTGTGCCGGTTCCGGATCGGTCGCGAACTGGACCCCCGCCCAGTGGCAGAGCGAAATCGATCAGGCGATCTCCTTCGTCACCGAATGGCGCACCAATACCGGCTGGACCGATCTCGATCCGCTGCCCTTCGACTACCGGAAGGAACTGGTCGGCGCTCGCACCCCCTGCCTGCTCGGCCAGGACAACCTGCTGCCCACGGCCAAGAAGCTCGGATGGCGCTACGACGCCAGTTCCCCCGGCGGGACGCAGGTGTGGCCGCAGAAGCGGCAGGGCATCTGGGACCTGCCGCTCCAGGCCATGCCCTTCCCCGGGCACAGCTTCGAGGTCCTCTCGATGGACTACAACATCCTCGCCAACCAGTCGCAGAATTCGACCAAGGGAATGCCGTCCCGTTATCCCGGCTGGCGCAAGCAGGCAACCCGGTCGTATCTCTCCGGATTCGACCGTGCGTACACGACGAATCGCGCTCCGTTCTACATCGGAAACCACTTCGAGGAGTGGAACGGCGGCATCTACATGGACGCGGTCGAGGAAACGCTCAGGAAGATCGCCGACAAGCCGGATGTGCGGCTGGTCTCCTTCAAGCAGTTCGTCGACTGGCTCGACGTACAGACCCCGGCCGTGCTCGACAAGCTCCGCACACTGGGTGTCGGACAGGCGCCCGAAGGCGGCTGGAACGCCTTCTTTAAACAAGCCTGACAAGGGGCGTTACGGGCACCGAGGGGGGTGCCCGAGATCGCCGGAACCGCCATGCGAAACTTTTCACATGAGCTATGGCCGGGCATCTCGACGCCGCTTCACCCTGCTCGCCGCCCCCGCGGCGGCCGTCGCACTCGCGCTCACGCTGACCGCGTGCGGCGGGAACGACGAAAAGGTCGGTGGTGGGGGCAGCACGAACTTCGTCACGGGCAGCGGCGGGATCTCCACCGTCGACAAGGGGGACCGCAAGCCCGCCCCGAAGCTCGACGGGGAGACCCTCGACGGCAAGCAGCTCGACGTCGCCGACTTCAAGGGCAAGGTCGTCGTGCTGAACGTATGGGGCTCCTGGTGCGGTCCCTGCCGGCTGGAGGCCCAGTACTTCTCCCGGGTGGCGAAGGAGACGAAGGACAAGGGCGTCGAGTTCGTCGGGATCAACACGCGGGACGCGCAGAAGGGTCCCGCGGTGAGCTTCGAGAAGGACTACGGCGTCCCGTACCCGAGCTTCTTCGACCCGACCGGCAAGCTGATGCTCCGCTTCCCCAAGGGCACGCTGAACCCGCAGGCCATCCCCTCGACCGTGGTCCTGGACCGGGACGGGAGGATCGCCGCCCGTTCCCTGGTCGCGCTCGACGCCGAGAAGCTGCACGAGATGATCGACCCTCTGATCGCGGAGAAGTGACTCCGTGCTCACCCTCGCGGCGCTTCCGGCGCAGAACGAGACCGTGATGAGCGGGGCGCTGATCGTCGCCCTGCCCATCGCGGTGCTCGGCGGGCTCGTCTCGTTCTTCTCGCCGTGCGTCCTGCCCCTGGTCCCCGGCTACCTCTCGTACGTCACCGGCGTCAGCGGCACCGACCTGGCTCAGGCCAGGCGGGGCCGCATGGTCGCGGGCGCCTCGCTGTTCGTGCTCGGCTTCACCGCCGTGTTCGTCTCCGGCGGCGCGCTCTTCGGCTTCTTCGGCCAGACCCTCCAGGAGCACAGCGGGGTCCTCTCCAAGATCCTCGGCGTGCTGATGATCCTGATGGGGATCTTCTTCATGGGACTGATGCCCTGGATGACCCAGCGCGAGTTCCGTATCCACAGACGGCCGGTGAGCGGACTGGCCGGGGCGCCCCTGCTGGGCGCCCTCTTCGGGATCGGCTGGACGCCCTGTCTCGGGCCCACGCTCAGCTCGGTGAGCATCCTCGCGATGGACCAGGGCACCGCCGGACGCGGGGCGCTCCTGACCGTCGCGTACTGCCTGGGGCTGGGCGTGCCCTTCGTGCTCGCCGCGGTCGCCTTCCGCAAGGCGCTCGGTGCGTTCGGCTGGGTCAAGCGCCACTACGCATGGGTCATGCGGATCGGCGGCGCGATGATGATCGTGACCGGTCTGCTCCTGCTGACCGGTCTGTGGGCCGACCTGATGCAGGTGATGCAGGGCTGGTCCGACGGCTTCACGGTGGGGATCTGAGGTTCCATGAGCAAGACCGAGACCAACGCGAGCAACGAGCACGAGGAGAAGGGGCGCGACGAGAACGCCCCCGAACTCGGCGCGGCCGGCTCCCAGCTCTCCACCGCGCCCCGGGAGGAGAGCGCGGCCGCTCTGCCGGCCATGGGCGTCATCGGCTGGGTCCGCTGGTTCTGGCGCCAGCTCACCTCCATGCGGGTCGCGCTGATCCTGCTCTTCCTGCTGTCGCTCGGCGCCGTCCCCGGCTCGCTGATCCCGCAGAACAGCGTGGACGAACTGAAGGTGCAGGCCTTCAAGGAGGCCCACACCACCCTCACGCCGATCTACGAGAAGCTCCAGTTCTTCGACGTCTACAGCTCGGTGTGGTTCTCCGCGATCTACATCCTGCTGTTCATCTCGCTCATCGGCTGCATCGTGCCGCGCACCGGCCAGTTCATCGGCCAGCTGCGCAGCCGTCCGCCGGGCGCCCCCAAGCGCCTGACCCGGCTGCCCGCGTACACCACCTGGCGCACCGAGGCCGAGCCCGAGCAGGTGCGCGAGGCCGCGCTCGCCACGCTGCGCGGGCGCCGCTACCGGGCCCACACCGTGGGGGACGCGGTCGCCGCCGAGAAGGGGTACCTGCGCGAGGCCGGGAACCTGCTCTTCCACGTCTCCCTGATCGTGATGCTGGTGGCGTTCGGCTACGGCCAGCTCTTCAAGTCCGAGGGCGCCAAGCTGATCGTCGAGGGCGACGGCTTCTCCAACACGCTGACCCAGTACGACGACTTCAAGTCCGGCTCGCTGTTCGACTACGACGGGCTCGCCCCGTTCAGCTTCAAGCTCGACGACTTCGTCGGCACGTACGAGCGCAGCGGCCCGCAGAAGGGTACGGCGCGGACCTTCGAGGCCCGTGTGACGTACGAGAAGGGCGCCTACGGCAAGCCGCAGAAGAAGGTCATCAGGGTCAACGAGCCGCTCGTCGTCGACGGCACCAAGGTCTATCTGAACGCGCACGGCTACGCGCCGGTCGTCTCCGTCAAGGACGCCTCCGGCAAGGAGGTCTACCGCAACGCCGTGCCGCTGCTGCCGATCGACAACAACATCACCTCGACCGGCGCGATCAAGGTGCTGGACGGCTACCGGGACAAGAGCGGCAAGAAGACCCAGCTGGGCTTCCAGGCGTTCTTCGTGCCGACCTTCGCGGGTGACGGCAAGGGCACGATGTTCTCCCAGTTCCCGGCCGCGGACATGCCCGTGCTCGCGCTCAACGCCTACCACGGCTACCTCGGACCCGACTCCGGACTGGCGCAGAACGTGTACCAGCTGGACAAGAAGAAGATGAAGCCGTTCAAGGACGGCGAGAACGGCGACCTCAAGCAGCGCCTCGCGGTCGGCGACACGATGAAGCTGCCCGACGGCGCGGCCTCGATCACCTTCGTGGGCGTCGAGGAGTGGGCCAGCTTCCAGATCTCCGAGCAGCCCGCCAGCGGCTGGGCCCTCGGCGGTTCGGCCGCCGCGATCGCCGGTCTCGCCGCCTCGCTGTTCATCCAGCGGCGACGGGTCTGGGTGCGGGCCGTGCGCGGCGCCGACGGCGTCACCGTCGTCGAGATGGGCGGCCTCGGCCGCAGCGAGTCCGCCAGGCTCCCCGAGGAACTGGCCGATCTCGCCCTCACGCTCCACGACCGGGCGCCCACCGCGCCCGATCCGGCGCCCACCGGCTCCGACGGCGACGCGCCCGACCCGGACACGGACGAGGGGCGGCCCGGCGGGCCGGACCCCGACTCCGTCGAAGAATCCTCCGAAGAACCTGCCGAAGGGGCTGAGAAGTGAATCTCGCCGCCGCAACCAACGAGAGCCTGGCGAACACCAGCAATGTGCTGATCTATTCGTCGATGGCCGTCTACACCCTGGCCTTCTTCGCGCACATCGCGGAATGGGTGTTCGGCAGCCGCAGCAAGGTCGGCCGCACCGCCGCCGCCCTGACCGGGACGGAGGCCGGGGCCGGGGGCGCCGGTGCCGCGACCGGGGCGCGGGTCGCCCAGCAGGGCGGCGGCACCGCCGTGCTCGACCGCCCGAAGATCGTCACGCGCGCCGCCGCGGGCTCCCGGGACGTCCCGGACGGCCCCGGCGCGGCCGGCGGCACGTTCAAGGGCGACCTGTACGGGCGCATCGCGATCTCCCTGACCATCGTCGCCTTCCTCGTCCAGGCGGGCGGCGTCGTCGCCCGCGCGCTGTCCGTGCAGCGCGCCCCCTGGGGCAACATGTACGAGTTCTCCATCACCTTCTCCACGGTGGCGGTCGGCACGTACCTGGTCCTCCTCGCTCTGAAGAAGAACGTCCGCTGGATGGGGCTGCTCCTGGTCACCACCGTCCTGCTGGACCTCGGTGTGGCGACCACGTGGCTCTACACGGCCAGCGACCAGCTGGTGCCCGCGCTGCACTCGTACTGGCTGTGGATCCACGTCTCCACCGCCATCCTCTGCGGTGCCGTCTTCTACATCGGCGCGGTCGCCACCCTGCTCTACCTCTTCCGCGACAGCTACGAGGCCAAGCTGGCAGCCGGCGGGAAGCCGGGGGCCTTCGCCCGGTCCGTGCTCTCCCGGCTGCCGGCCGCCGGTTCGCTCGACAAGTTCTCGTACCGCATCAACGCCGCGGTGTTCCCGCTGTGGACGTTCACGATCATCGCGGGCGCCATCTGGGCCGGTGACGCGTGGGGCCGCTACTGGGGCTGGGACCCCAAGGAGGTCTGGTCCTTCATCACCTGGGTCGCGTACGCCAGCTACCTGCACGCCCGCGCCACGGCCGGGTGGAAGGGCCGCAAGGCCGCCTACCTGGCGCTCCTCGCCTTCGGCTGCTGGCTGTTCAACTACTACGGCGTGAACATCTTCGTCAACGGCAAGCACTCCTACGCGGGCGTCTGACGACCGCACCCGCGCGGGCGTCCGAGGACCGGCCCCCGTCGTTCCCCCGCACGGGGACGACGGGGGCCGGTCCTCGTTCGTGCACGGGTGCGGATCGCGCACCCTCGGGCCACGCTGGAACCATGACCGATGCGACCCCCGTCATCGAGCACGGCACCAGCGAGACCCACGGCGACCTGCACGTCCTGCGTTTCCTGCTGCGGCTGCCCCACCCCGTCCCCGAGGTGTGGACGGCCGTCGCCAGCGCCGGGGGGCTGCCCGGCTGGCTGGCCGCCGCCGACACGTTCGAACCACGCATCGGCGGGGCGATCACGCTGCGCTGGCTGAACACCGGCCCCGACGGGAACGCCACCGTCGCCTCGGGCACCGTCACCGCCTGGGACGTCGAGCGGGTCGCCGAATACACCCTCGAAGGACCGCACGGCCGCATCCGCTTCCACCTGGAACCGCCGCGCGGCGACCATGTGCTGCTGCGCTTCACCAACGAGATCCGGGGCGACGACGCGCTGCGCCTGGACTGCCTCGCCGGCTGGCACGACCACTTCCGCTACCTCGTGGACGCGCTGGACGGCTGCCCCGCCGACTGGTCGAGATGGACACCGGCGCGCTGGGCGGGACTGCGCGAGGAGTACGCGGCCGGGGCGTGAGGCGGGCGTGGGCGGCGGGGCCGCGTCGTGCGGGCCCGCCGCGGCGTACGCCCGTACGGGCTCACGGCCCCGAGGACGGAGGCAGGCAGCTCGGGCCCGGAGGCGTCCGCTCCGGCCAGGCGATCGCCACGAACCGCTGACGGGCGTCCTCCGGCGCCAGCTCCACCACCGGCACCGCCTTGTTGTACGGGTTCCCGTGGTTGTCCAGGCAGATCCAGCCGCTGGCCCCCGGCACCCGCAACGACCCCTTCACCCGCGGCCACTGCTCGCCCACGTCCGCGGGCCGGGGCAGCAGCTTGCCCTCCGGGGTCGCCTGCCGGATGCCGCGCACCGCCAGCGACAGCGCGTCGTAGGCGATGATGACCTGCCCGTCCGTCAGGTCCTGGTGCCTGGTCGGCCCGATCGGACCCACGGGCCTGCGCGCCACCGCGGCCAGCAGGTCCAGGAAGTTCCGGTAGTCCGCCGGGGAGCCGCCCGTCAGCGACTTCCCCTCTCCCTTTTGCTCCGTGGTCGTCCAGGTGTCCGGATGCGCCAGGGACGCGTAGCGCACCGTCACTCCGCGGCGCAGCGCGCCCCGGTCGAGCTTCTTGTCGCTGCCGAGGTACGAGCCCTCGTCGCCGGTCAGGATCGTGAACGGGCGCCTCTGGCAGCCCCGGGACCCGAGCGCGTTGATGAACTGCCGCAGCTGGGTGTGGCGCCCGGCGAAGAACACCGTGTCCGCGTCCGTGTCGCAGATCAGGTGCGTGATCTGCTGGAACGTGTTGGCCGTGGTGCCCTCGTCGTTCGGGTCGCTGCGCGAGGTGAACAGCTGCGGCTCGTAACGGGTGCCCTTCACCAGCGAGGTGAAGGCCGCCCGCAGCGTGTCCGTGTAGTGGTCCCCGGTCCGGGTGTCCTGCACCAGCAGCGCCTTGTCGGCCTTCACCTGCCCGAAGTGCGCCAGCGCCCGCGCCTCGTCGCGGTTGGTCGGCGAGACCCGCGCCAGGCCCGGGAACGGGTCGCCGTCCGGACCGTTGGCGATGTCGTCCGCGGTGATCGTGGTGCCGACGACCGCGATGTGCGCGGCGGTCAGCTCCTTGACCGCGTTCCTGACCTGGGTGCTGCTGGTCGCCACCCCCGACACCGCGCGCAGGTGGTCCGGCGCCCCGGTCATCGCCTTCAGCCGCTCCACCGTCGGCCGCCACAGCAGGTTGTTGTTCCCGGTGTTGGCGAGCACCAGCCGGATCCCGGGCACCTGGCCGTTCGACAGGTGGTTGGCCCGGTACTGCGCGGCGAAGGCGCCCTGCAGCTCGCGCTGCATCTTCGTCTGCATCGCCTCGTCCTTCGACGTGAGCGGCAGCAGCAGGGCGACCGTCGCGTACCGGCCGGGCTTCAGCGTGGCGTTCTCCCGGGCGATGGCCCTGGCGACCTCGGTGAGCTTCGGCCGCCCGAAGTCGTAGCCGTCACCGGAGACCCCCACGCACTCGTCACTGCCCGGCGGGCGCTCGACGCCCGGCACGCAGGCGCGGTTCTCGGGGGCGGTGAGCCGGCCGATGCCGTACCAGCCCGATGTGAAGACCAGGGCGCCCGCCACCACCGAGGTGACGACCTTCTGCCGCGCCGTGTACCAGAGGCGGTACCGCAGTGGATTACGCATCCGAGCCACCCTCCCCGCGTCGCGTGCCGCTCGTGCCCGTGCCCGTCGTGCCGCCCGCCCCGCCCGTCGCCCCCGGCGGCATGGACAACGGCCGCCAGGCCCTGATGTCCCGGGGCCAGTGCGTCGCCGCGTCCCACAGCACGCTGTTGCCCGACGGATGGATGCCGGACAGCTGCCGCAGTTCGTGCGCCATCTTCTCGACCACCTCGTCGTCCGGCAGGACCAGCGGATCGGACAGCAGCCACACCGCGTGCAGCAGCCTGCGCAGCCGCAACTGGAGCTCCACGGCCCGTTCGCCCAGCCCCCCGAGCCCCGTCTCGCCGTCCGGCAGCGCGTCGGTCGCCTCCCGGCCGAGGGCCACCGCCCGCCGCGGGTCGGGCCCCGGACGGCCGGGCGCCCGCGGGTACGGCGCCGAGGCGATGAACCGCAGCGAGTCGAGCCAGTCCGTCACCTCCGCGTCGGCGAACCGCTCCCGCAGATGCGTCACGCAGTCCCTGGTCCTGCCCAGCACCAGCTCCTGGTGCAGCCGGTGCCGGACGCTCGGCAGCCGGCCCCCGGGCGCGTAGGCCGTACGCAGCGTCTCGTGCACCGCGCGCCACACCGCGTAGTACGGATGGTCGTCGTCCTGGAAGCGCAGCCGGTGCAGCAGCAGCGCCCGCAGCAGCGGATCGGCGACGAAGAACTCGGGACCGACCGGCCAGCCCTGCGACCGCAGCGCGTCACGCACCCGCAACGCCACGTCGCCCTCCAGCGACCGGTCGCGCAGCCGGGCCGTGGCCAGCAGCCGCGCCGACTCCTCGCCGTGCGCGGCGGCCAGCACGCACAGCATGTCGAGCTGCTGTCCGGGCACCAGCCGGGCCAGCAGTTCGTCCGCCACCCGCACCGGGGGCCGGTCCTCGCGCAGTTCCACGGTGTGGTCCAGCAGCGCCCCCGGCACCAGGTCCGCCCCCGCGGCCCGGTCCGGCCGTCCCGTCCCCGCCCCCGCCAGTGCCTCGCCCGTCGCCTGCGCCAGCAGTGCCACGCCCAGCGGGCGCCCGCCCGTCAGCCGGTGCACCCCGCGCGCCAGCCCGGCCGGGGCGCGGCCCGCCGGATCCTGCCGGTCGAACGCCGTCTGCACGTCCGCCGGGGCCAGCGCCGTCAGCTCCACGGCCAGGATCCCCGAGGTCACCTCCGAACCGCGCGCCCAGTGCGAACCGTGCGCCACCTCGGGCAGCCGCCTGCGCGTCGCATGGCTCAGCCCCTCGTGGTCGTGGGTCCGGGAGGTGGCGAACACGGCGATCCGGTCCCGCACCCCGGCGGCCCGCCGCCGCAGCAGCGGCTCGACCAGCCGGCGGCCCAGTTCCGTGTGCGCGTTGTCCAGCAGCAGCACCGGACGCCCCCGCCTGGCCCCGCGTGCCAGGCCCTCGTACGCCCGGACCAGATCCGTGACCAGCGCCAGCACCAGATGGTCCTCGGCCCGGCGGCGCAGATCACCGCCGCGTTCGAAGTCGACCGCCAGCTGCCGCAGCCCGATCCGGCCGTTGCCGCCCGCGTGCGGATAGCTCCCGTACCAGTCCGCGGTGCGCCGCTGGAACCGGCCGAACGACTCCTCCAGCACCGTCTCGACCGTGGCCTCCGCGACCAGTCCGGCCAGCGGGGCCACCGCGTCGAAGGCGCCGGCGGCCAGCTTCGTCAGCACCTTGGTCACCCAGCCCGTCGCCGCGTCGCCCCGGGTGTCGACGGTCGCCAGCACCGGGCCCAGCGCCTGGAGGTCCCGCTGCGCCCGTGTCTCGTCCTCCCGCGTCCAGGAGATCGAGGCGACCGCCACCAGACCCAGGCTCAGCCGGGGGAAGGGCACCGGCCGCGCGGCCCGCACCCGCGCCGTCAACTGGGCGGCGAGCTCCGGCAGCGCACCGGTGACCGGGGTCCAGCCCGGCCCCGGGTCCGCGGGCGGCACGACCGCCTCGCAGTCGACCAGGGCGACCGGGGTGACCTCCCGGTACAGCCTGCGCAACTGCTTCAGCACGGCCGTCTTGCCCATGCCGCGCCCGCCGGTGAGCACGGTGACCGGTGGATCGTCGCGGTGCTCGTAGGCGACCCGGGCGGAGCCGTACGGGGCGAGACCGGTCAGGCGCGCGGCGAGTCCGTCGGCGCCGAGGACCGCCTCACGTCCGTACAGCTCTCTGTCCACAGCACCCCCAGCGCCGTCGCCCACTCCGATCTGTCACACCGTCAACAACAGGGTATCGGGAGGGCGTTGGGGCGAGGAGAGGATTTTCGAAGGATCGGCGATTGCGGTGTACGAAGTGAGCGGCACGTGAAGGAGCCGGGCGCGCGAAGCAGCCGGGCATGGGCCCTGGGGCCCTGGCGGACGGAACGGCGACGGCCACCGCGTGCCGGGTGGCACACGGTGGCCGTCATGGTCGCTCGGGCCGCGGACGGCGGTCCCTGCGCGGTCAGGACGCGGGCGGCGTCGAACCCTCGGGCCCGGTCTCGTTCTCGCGGCGCTTCAGCTCCTCCTCGCGGCGGCGCAGATCCGCCTCCCAGTCCTTGAGGAGCGACTCGTCCTTCTTGTTCTCCTCGCGCAGCGTCTTCAGGAACTCCGGATTGTCGTCCGGGGCCACCCACTGCGTGCGGTGGTTGCGGTGCCATTCGGACGGCGTGCGGCCCCCGGCGGGCGCCGCACGCATCTTGCCCGCGGCCAGCCACACGATCGGGCCCACGATCCAGAACAGCAGGATGATGAAGACCCAGGCGATCTTCGGCAGATGCTTGGCCTCGTCCTCGGGGGTGTTCAGGCAGTCGATGAACGCGTAGATCGTCAGAGCCAGAGGCAGGAGATACATCAAGGCCCGGAACATGGTGGAAGGTCCCCCTGAGGAGAGTTGGCGGGGCTTGTCCGCCCCGGTGTGGGCCCAGGGTAACCGGTGCCGCCGACAGCCCGGCGTGGAGCCGAGCGGGCTGGGCCGGCCGTCGGCCGTTCCGCCGCCGAAGCCGGAGGCGGCGGACGCGCAGCCCGGCCCGGCGACGCCACTGCGGCCGAAGTCGCGCTGCGCCTGCCGAAGCCTGTCGCACTGCTGACATCGGACGTCGACGACATGCTCGAACTCTGCGGTGCCCGCGTTCGTGTCATCGGCCTTTGACGTGTCGGCATTCCGCTCGCGGGGGCGACCGGGCCGTCCCGGCACGGTGCCCGCCGGGCCGTCACGTGCCCGGCGCCGGACCGCTGGTGCAGCCCGCCGGGACCGGGCCACCCCCCGTGGTCGGCGGCGGTGATGACAAACTGGACGGCATGGCTTATGACGATCTTCGTTCCCTGCTCCGGGCGCTGGAGCGCGAGGGCGACCTCAAGCGCATCAAGGCCGAGGTCGACCCCTACCTGGAGGTCGGCGAGATCGTCGACCGGGTGAACAAGGCGGGCGGTCCGGCCCTGCTCTTCGAGAACGTCAAGGGGTCCTCGATGCCCCTGGCCATGAACGTCTTCGGGACCGACCGGCGGCTGCTCAAGGCGCTCGGGCTGAAGTCGTACGCGGACATCGGCGACAAGATCGGCGGGCTGCTCAAGCCGGAGCTGCCGCACGGCTTCGTCGGGGTGCGCGAGGCGTTCGGGAAGCTCGGCTCGATGGCGCACGTGCCGCCGAAGAAGGTGAAGGCGCAGAGCGCCCCGGTCCAGGAAGTGGTGCTGACCGGCGACGACGTGGACCTGGACCGGCTGCCCGCGCTCTTCACCTGGCCCGGGGACGGCGGCTCGTTCTTCAACCTGGGGCTCACCCACACCAAGGACCCGGAGAGCGGCGTCCGGAACCTGGGCCTCTACCGGCTCCAGCGGCACGACCGGCGCACCATCGGGATGCACTGGCAGATCCACAAGGACAGCCGCAACCACTACCAGGTCGCCGCCCGGCGCGGGGAGCGGCTGCCGGTCGCGATCGCGTTCGGGGCGCCGCCCGCGGTGACGTACGCCTCCACCGCCCCGCTGCCGGGGGACATCGACGAGTACCTCTTCGCCGGGTTCCTCCAGGGCAAGCGGATCGAGATGGTCGACTGCAAGACCGTGCCGCTCCAGGTCCCGGCACAGGCGGAGGTCGTCCTGGAGGGCTGGCTGGAGCCCGGGAAGATGCTGCCCGAGGGGCCGTTCGGCGACCACACCGGCTTCTACACCCCGCAGGAACCGTTCCCCGCGCTGACCATCGACTGCGTGACCATGCGGCGGCGCCCGCTGCTCCAGTCGATCGTGGTGGGCCGGCCGCCGACCGAGGACGGGCCGCTGGGGCGGGCCACCGAGCGGTTCTTCCTGCCGCTCCTCAAGATCATCGTGCCGGACATCGTGGACTACCACCTGCCGGAGGCGGGCGGGTTCCACAACTGCGCGATCGTCTCGATCGACAAGAAGTACCCGAAGCACGCCCAGAAGGTGATGAGTGCCATCTGGGGGGCGCACATGATGTCGCTGACCAAGCTGATCGTGGTCGTGGACTCCGACTGCGACGTCCATGATCTGCACGAGGTGGCGTGGCGGGCGCTGGGCAACACGGACTACGCGCGCGACCTGACCGTCACCGAGGGGCCGGTCGACCACCTCGACCACGCCTCCTACCAGCAGTTCTGGGGTGGCAAGGCGGGCATCGACGCGACCCGGAAGTGGCCCGAGGAGGGATACACCCGGGACGGGGGCTGGCCGGAGATGGTCGAGTCGGACCCCGGGACGGCGGCGAAGGTCGACCGCCGGTGGAAGGAATACGGACTGTGAGCGCCGCCGACGCAGCACTGGGCTCGGAGCCCGTACGGCCGAACAACGGCAAGGTCAAGGCGTTCCTGCGGCTCGTGATGATCGAGCACTCGGTCTTCGCGCTGCCCTTCGCGTACATCGCCGCACTGACCGCGATGTTCCGGGCCGACAAGACGGTCCACTGGGTGGAGCTGCTGCTCGTCACGGTCGCGATGGTGGGGCTGCGGACGTTCGCCATGGCCTGCAACCGGATCATCGACCGGGAGATCGACGCCCGCAATCCGCGCACCGCGAACCGGGAACTGGTCACCGGCGCGGTGTCCGTGCGCTCGGCGTGGACGGGGGCGCTCGTCGCCCTCGTGGTCTTCCTGGGCGCCGCCGCCCTGCTGAACCCGCTCTGCCTGGCGCTGGCGCCGGTCGCCGTCGTGCCGATGGTGGTGTACCCGTACGGCAAGCGGTTCACCACCTACCCGCACGCCATCCTCGGCATCGCGCAGGCCATGGGGCCGGTCGGCGCCTGGCTGGCGGTGACCGGAAGCTGGTCGTGGGAGGCGGTGGTCCTCGGTCTCGCGGTCGGGATCTGGATCGGCGGCTTCGACCTGATCTTCGCCTGCCAGGACGTGCAGGCGGACCGGGCGCACGGGGTGCGGTCGGTGCCGGCCCGGTTCGGGATCCCGGCGGCGCTGTGGGGGGCGCGGGTCTCCCACGCGGTGACGACGGTGCTGCTGGTCTGGTTCGGCCTGGCGACCGGGGCGGGGGTGCTGTACTGGATCGGCATGGCGGTCGTCGCCGTCGCCTTCGTGTACGAGCACCGGGTGGTGCGTCCGCACGACCTGTCCCGGCTGAACCGGGCGTTCTTCTCCGTCAACGGCTTCATCGGGATAGCGCTGTTCGTGTGCGCCCTGCTGGACCTGGTGGTGCGCGGCCTGACGGTGTAGGCGGGGCGCCGAGCGGGTCGGGACGCGGTCGGGTACGGAGCGGAGCGCCGGGCCGTCCCCCCGGTCGGTGCGCCGAGGACCGGCACGTCCGTGCTTCCCGCCGCCGCGGCTCGAAGGGGCCGCGGCGCGCGTCACGGGCCTCCTCGCGCCACTGGCCGGGCGCGCGGGCACGCCCCCGGTCAGGGCCTCGGGCAGGGTCCCCGGTCAGGGCAGGAACGGGGTGGCCGTCGGATCGTCCCCACGGCCGGTACCGGCGGTGCGGCCGACGCGGCGGCGGAAGACGAACGCCGCCACTACGCCCGCCGCCAGCCCGAACAGGTGGCCCTGCCAGCTGACCGAGGTGTTGGTGGGGGATATCCCCAGCAGGATCGACGAGCCCCATGTCGCGCCGATCAGCAGGCCGATCCCGATGTCGAGCGGTCTGCGGTCGACGAAGCCGCGGACCAGCAGATAGCCGAAGAGGCCGAAGACGAGCCCGGAGGCGCCCGCCGTGTTGGAGTGGGCGGGGGAGACCAGCCAGACGCCGAGGCCGTCCACCACGATGATCAGCGCGGCGACGGCCGCGAAACGGCGGATGCCGCCCAGTGCGGCCAGGAAGCCGAAGACCAGCAGCGGCACGCTGTTGGACGCGACGTGGCCGAAGCCGAAGTGGATGAAGGCCGCGGGCACGATGTCCAGCAGCTCGGCGGGGTGGCGTGGCTCGATCCCGTACGTGTCCAGGGCGTGGCCCGTCGACACGTCGACGGCTTCGAGCACCCAGAGGAATGCCACCCACCCCAGCATCAGCTTGGCCGCGGCCTTCGCCCGGTCGGCCCGGCCCCACGCCGGCGCCCGGCCCGGGCCGGCACTGCGATTCGGCCATGCGGTCATCGTGGTCCCCTGTGTCCGGTGTCGTCGCCGATTCGGTCCGTCCTTCAACCGTCTTCCGTCAGTCAGAACGCCCGACGCCCCTTGCTCGGTTCCGGCGTCGTGCGGCCGGATAGGCTCGGGGGCGTGGAATCCGGGATTTCAGTGAGTCAGCAGCAGCGACAGCCTTGGATCGTGGGGGTTTCCGGCGCTTCGGGCACTCCTTTCGCCGCCGCCGTGCTGCGCGGTCTGCTGGCCGCGGGCGAGAACGTGGATCTGGTGGTGAGCCGGGCGTCGCGGCTGACGCTGCTGGACGAGACCGGGGTCGCGTTCCGCGACGCGCACTGGCGCGAGGATCTGCGGACCTGGCTGGCGCGCGGGGCGGACGGGAAGCCGCACACCTTCGACGTGGGCGGGGCGGAGATCGAGCGGGTACGGCACTGGGCGGCCGGTGACCTCGGCGCGGGGCCGTCCTCGGGGTCGTACCCGGCGAAGGGGATGCTCATCGTGCCGGCCTCGACGGCGTGCGTGGCCGGGGTGGCGCTCGGGCTGTCGAAGGATCTGCTCCAGCGTGCCGCGAGCGTGACGCTCAAGGAGCGGCGCAAGCTGGTCGTCGCCGTGCGGGAGACCCCGTTGAACGGGCAGACGCTGAAGCACCTGGTGAGCCTGGACGAGGCGGGCGCCGTCGTGCTGCCCGCCTCTCCGGGCTTCTACGCGGGTGCGACGCACATCCAGGATCTGGTGGACTTCGTCGCGGGGCGGGTACTGGACGCGGCGGGGGTGCCGCACGACCTGTACCGCCGGTGGGAGGGAGAACTCGGTGGTGGCTCCCGCGGCATGTAGGACCGGCCCGCGGAGTCCGGCGAGTGTGAGTGCGAGTACGGGGCCGTGGGGCCCGTGGTCAGCGCTTCTTCGGGGCGCGCGCGGTACGGGCGCGGTCGATGCGACGCGCGGCGGCGGGTTGGTGGGCACGCGAGCGGTTGGCCAGGTCCTGCAGCTCGCGCATACGGGCGTAGGCCATCTCGATCGAGTACACGGTGTTCTCACTCCTGAAGATTCGAAAGCGTTTTTTGGATGTACGAGAAGTTTTGCAGGCAATGAAGCCTGCATGCCTTAGATTCTACACGTAAACTCGCGATACTGCTGAACAATGGAAGGTTTCAGTCACATGGACGCGGTGGACAGGCAGCTCATCCAGGCACTGAGGGAGAACGGCAGGGCCTCGTACGCCGAGCTGGGGCGGCTGGTGGGGCTCTCCGGGCCCAGCGTCACCGACCGCATCAACCGGCTGGAATCCGCCGGGGTCATCACCGGGTACCGCGCCACCGTCGACGCCGCGGCCCTGGGGCTCGGCGTCACGGCCCTGATCGGTATCTCGCTCTCCGACGCGGCCGATCACGAGGACGTGGCGCGCCGGCTGAAGGACCTCGCGGAGATCGAGGACGCGTGGTTCATCGCGGGCGACGACTCGTACATGCTCAAGGTGCGGGTCGGTGACGTGGACGGGCTGGAGCGGACCATCCGCCGGCTCAGCGGCACGAAGGGTGTCTCGCGCACCCGTACCACGATCGTGCTCTCCACCAAGTGGGAGAACCGGGTCGGGGAACTCCCCGAAGAGGTGTAGTGCCGGGAGCGGCGATCCTCGCCCGGAAGGAGCGTCGTCCGGTGCCGTGCGATCGCGAGGCGGCCGGAAGGTCTCGTAGCGGCGCCGCGTGGGCTTTCGGCCGACGCCGCGCGTGCGGGTGCCGGGCGGTGCGACGGGGCGAGCGTCGCCGTGAGCGGCACTAGGCGTAACGTGGTGGAACCCCCGGGTGCCCGGGGGTTTCGCCCGGTACCACCGGGAACGGCACAGCACGTCGACAACTGGGAGGCAGCCGCATGGACGTCGGGCTCAAGCGCGAACTGGAGGAGAAGGTCCGCGCGGGGGAGCGGCTGACCCGTGAGGACGGCATCGCCCTCTACGAGTCGGACGACCTGGCCTGGCTCGGCGGCCTCGCCCACGAGGTGCGCACCCGCAAGAACGGTGACGTGGTCCACTTCAACGTCAACCGGCACCTGAACATGACCAATGTGTGCACGGCCTCGTGCGCCTACTGCTCGTTCCAGCGCAAGCCGGGCGAGAAGGACGCGTACACCATGCGCATCGAGGAGGCGGTCCGGCTCGCGAAGGCGATGGAGGGCGAGAACCTCACCGAGCTGCACATCGTCAACGGACTGCACCCCACCCTGCCGTGGCGCTACTACCCGCGCTCGCTCGGCGCGCTGAAGGAGGCCCTGCCGCAGGTCTCCCTCAAGGCGTTCACCGCCACCGAGATCCACCACTTCGAGACCATCTCCAAGCTCTCCGCCTCCGAGATCCTCGACGAGCTGATCGAGGCCGGTCTGGAGTCGCTGACCGGCGGCGGCGCGGAGATCTTCGACTGGGAGGTCCGGCAGCACATCGTGGACCACGACACCCACTGGGAGGACTGGTCGCGCATCCACCGCCTGGCGCACGAGAAGGGGCTCAAGACCCCGGCGACCATGCTCTACGGGCACATCGAGGAGCCCCGGCACCGCGTCGACCACGTGCTGCGGCTGCGTGAGCTCCAGGACGAGACCGGCGGCTTCCAGGTCTTCATCCCGCTGCGCTACCAGCACGACTTCGTGGACATGAAGGACGGCAAGATCCGCAACAAGCTCCAGGCGCGCACGACGATGGCGACCGGTGCCGAGGCGCTGAAGACCTTCGCGGTCTCGCGGCTCCTGTTCGACAACGTCCCGCACGTCAAGGTCTTCTGGGTGATGCACGGCGTGCAGACCGCCCAGCTCGCGCTCCAGCACGGCGCGGACGACATGGACGGCTCGGTCGTCGAGTACAAGATCACGCACGACGCGGACAACTACGGCACCCCGAACAAGCTCAGCCGCGAGGACCTGCTCGACCTGATCCGCGACGCGGGCTTCCGGCCCGTCGAGCGCAACACCCGCTACGAGATCATCCGCGAGTACCCGGGCCCGGACGCCGAGCGGCGCGAGTCGCCGCAGCCGATGCGCGTCTGACGGCTCCCGGTGCCCCTCCCGGCGCACCGGGTTCCGATGAGCGGTGCGAGAGCCCCGGCCGACCGGCCGGGGCTCTCCCGCGTACCGGGCGGGGCCGTCGCGCGCCGACGCGGTTTGAGGCGGGCGCGAAGTAATGACTAGTCTTTGCTTATGGCACTTACCTTCGCGTTGGATCCCCAGGTCGACGGCACCCTGCGGGACGGCATCACTGAACTGTGGACCGACGTCTCCAACGCGGGCGGTGCGGTGGGCTTCGTGCCTCCCGTCTCCGCCGACGACATCCGGCCGGAGCTGGCCAAGCACCTCGCCGCGGCGGCCGAGGGGCGCACCCGGCTGCTGGTCGGCCGCGACGAGGACGGTGCCGTGGCCGCCACGGCCTTCCTGTCGCTCAACACCCACCGCCTGATGGAGCACTGGCTCTGGCTCTACACGGTGATGGTCCACCCGCGTCACCAGGGCAAGGGGTACGGGCGCGACCTGATGGGCGCCGCGGCCGAGGCCGCCCGCGGGACGGCGGGGATCGAGGCGATACGGCTCACCTGCCGCGGCGGCACCGGCGTCGACCGGTTCTACGCCTCGTGCGGATACAAGGAGGTCGGACGGGTGCCGGACGCGATCAGGGTCGCCGACGGGGACGACCGCGACGAGATCTTCATGCTGCTGCCGCTGGGCTGAAGGACGCGGGCCGCGCCGCCCCGCGCGGTCTCGGAACGGGGCCCGCGCCCTTTTGACGCGGCCCTCCGAAGTGCTCGATTCCGGGGCATGCTTCACTGGTCGGGCAGGATTGCAGGACCGTCGTACGTCGAGAAAGGGGCCAACTGTGTCCGCTGCCAGGCCGAGCGCGACCATTCGGTACACCGCGATGCGCCTCAGCATCTTCGTCGGCTGCTTCGTCGTCGCAGCCATGGCCGTCCACTTCGGCCTGGTTCCCTCAGGGGCGCGCGACTCCAACTTCTTCTGGGTGATCCTCCTCGCGCTGATCCTGTCCGCGCCGCTCAGCTACGTGCTGCTGCGCAAGCAGCGTGACGAGATGTCCGCCCAGATCGTGTCCGGGGTCGAACGGGCCAAGCAGCGTCTCGATGAGAACCGCACCCGCGAGGACCACGTCGCCCCGTGAGAGCCGCGGTGAGGACCGCGGGACCGTGACGAGTGCCGCGTGGGCGACGTCGGCCCGCGAGAGCCGTGACGAGGCGCCCGGAACGGCGTGAGTCCGTCCGCGCGGGCCGCGTAAGGTTCCTCACACCTTTTACCGGACCCCGGTGCCGGAGCAACTGCTCCGGCACCGGGGTTCCGTCGTTCCCGCCTGCGTGCGCCGGGTGTTCGCGTGCGCGGGGCGGTTGTTCGTGTGCGCGGGCGGACCCCTGTCCCGTTGCCCGCACCCAAAGAAGACCTTTGAGGTCCTCAAAGTTCAAGTGTTAACGTGATGGGCATGAAGACAGCGGTGCGCCCTCACGAAGCCGCGAGCGTCCCGCTCGTGGCGCGCCTGCATGTCGATCTCTGCCGCTGCATGTCCGCGGTCTGTCGGCCGCGCATGAACGCGGTCTGCCGCCGCAGCCTCTGAACAGCGTTCGAACCGGCACCATGCAGCGGCGCCGCCCCGACGCGGGCGCCGCACCCCCCGTCCCCGTACCACGTCCTCCCGCACGGCGTCCTCGTGCGCCCCGATGCGTCACATCTGGAGTGTGTCCGTGTCCGCGACCCCCGCGTCCACCGCCGCCACCGACAGCCCGTCAGGCTCCCGCATACCCAAGGTCCCGTTCTGGGCCCAGATAGTCGCCGGTCTCGTCCTCGGCGTCGTCCTCGGGTGGATCGCCCGCAGCTACGACATCGGCTGGCTCCACACCACGCTCGACAAGGTCGGCCACATCTTCGTCCAGCTGCTGAAGCTGGCCGTCGCACCGCTCGTCTTCTTCGCGATCCTGGTGTCGATCACCAACCTGCGCAAGGTCAACAACGCCGCCCGGCTGGCCACCCGCACCCTGCTCTGGTTCATGATCACCTCGCTGATCGCGGTCGCCATCGGTCTCGCGATCGGCCTGGTGACCAACCCGGGTGCCGGGACCGGTCTCACGCCGAAGGACGGCAAGCTGCCGCAGCACGCCGGATCCTGGCTCGACTTCCTCACCGGCATCATCCCGAACGACGTGATCAGCCCGTTCACCGAACTGAACGTGCTCCAGATCGTGTTCATGGCCGCCGTCGCCGGTATCGCCGCGCTCAAGCTCGGTGAGAAGGCCCAGCCGATCCTCACGCTCAGCGAGTCCGTCCTGGAACTCCTCCAGAAGGCGCTGTGGTGGGTCATCCGGCTCGCCCCGATCGGCACCGTCGGCCTCATCGGCTACGCGATCGCTGACTACGGCTGGGACCTGATCGGCAAGTACGCGACGTTCACCGCCGATGTCTACATCGGCTGCGCCCTGGTGCTGTTCGGGGTGTACCCGCTGCTGCTCGCCACGGTCGCCAAGCTCAGCCCGGTCCAGTTCTTCAAGGGCGCCTGGCCGGCGATCCAGCTGGCCTTCGTCTCCCGCTCCTCGGTCGGCACCATGCCGGTCACCCAGAAGGTCACCGAGCGCCTCGGCGTCCCGAAGGAGTACGCGTCCTTCTCGGTCCCGTTCGGCGCGACCACCAAGATGGACGGCTGCGCCGCGATCTACCCCGCGCTCGCGGCGATCTTCATCGCGCAGATCTTCGACGTGCAGCTGAACGTCGGTGACTACGTCCTGATCGCGTTCGTCTCGGTGATCGGTTCGGCGGCCACCGCCGGTCTCACCGGCGCGACGGTCATGCTGACCCTGACGCTGTCGACGTTGGGCCTCCCGCTGGAGGGCGTCGGTCTGCTCATGGCGATCGACCCGATCCTGGACATGATGCGGACGGCCACGAACGTGGCCGGTCAGGCGCTGGTCCCGGTGATCGTCTCGGCGCGCGAGAAGATCCTCGACCACGAGGCGTACGCCACGGCCTCGTCCTCCCCGGTCGACGGCTCCGACGGCTCCGGCGACTCCGAGGTGCGTGACGCCGAGCCGCGGCGCGTGCCGGTCACCGCATAGCCGACGGCAGCCCGCCGCGCGTGGGCCCCTCCTGCGGGCCGTGGGCCCCTCCTCCGGTCGGGGGAGGGGCCCACGGCCCGTTCCGGGGCGGTGCGGCGGTCCGGGGACGGGTGCGGCGGTCAGGGCCGCTGGAAGACGACCTCCGGGTTGGCGGGCGTGGGGCCGCCCAGCAGCGGCTGGTGCCGGCCCTTCAGGTGCAGGTCGAGGAAGGCCGCGACGTAGTCACGGGTGATCCGGACCGAGCGGTCCCCGGAGAGCGGGGCGTCGGGATCCGCGGGCAGGCCGAACTGTTCGGCGAGGGCCGGGAGGTCCGTGAAGGTGAAGTGCCCGGAGCCCTTGACGCTCAGCCAGCGCTTCCAGCCGTCCAGCCGCGGCCAGCCCTCGTCCCAGGACGTGTCGCCGCCCCCGGGGCGGTGGATGTCGTCGGTGCCGAGCATCATGAACGGCTTCCCGCCGATGCCCTCGGCGGGGATCCGCTCCTGGAACCCGCCGTCCATGTTGACCCCGGCGTCGAAGCGCCCGTCGGAGAGCAGGGCGGAGGCCGCCGCGCTCCCGCCGATGGAGTGGCCGGCGACGGCGACCCGCGAGGCGTCGATCATGCGGGCGTGGCGCCAGGCGGGACGGTTGCCGGTCAGCCGGTCGAGCACGAAGGAGAAGTCGGCGGCCCGCCCGGTGGAGACGGCGGTCAGAAGTTCCTGCTTGGCCTCGTCGGTCGGCGCGGCTTCGAGCCGGTCGCAGGCCGCGCAGGTGAGCGTCCGGCCGTCGGGGAGGGAGACGCCGGTCGACTCGTAGGCGTGGTCGATGGTCGCCACGACGTAGCCCCGGCCGGCCAGGTCCGTGGCGAGCGAGGTCAGGGTGGCCCGCGGGGTGCCGAAGCCGGGGGAGAGCAGCACCAGCGGGAACCGGCCCCGCGCGGCCGGTGCGTCGGTGCGGGCGTGGGTGCGGAGGCGGGCGAGGCTGGAGGCCGGGATGACGTCCTCCAGGCCGCGTGCCACCAGCATCAGCCGGGCCTCCGCGTTGGTCATGTACGGCGCGGGGCCGCTGCCACCGGGGCGGGCGGGATGGTGCATCGTCACCATCAGTTCCCTGGGGCCGGCCTCCGGCACCCACGGGTCGGTGCGGGAGCGGTCGGTGAGGTGCAGCACCTCGGTCCCGACGGCGTACGGGCCCGTGGGGCGAGGCAGTTGGGGCGCACGGGCGGCCGCGGTGGCGGACGGGGCGTCCGGTGCGGCGGGGGTCGCGACGGCGGTGGCGGGCGCGGCGAGCAGCGCGGTCACGGCGAGGGCCACGGCAAGGGTCCGCCGCCGGAATGAGGTCGTCAACATGCGTCCACACGCTAGGCGGACCGGTGCCGCGAGCGGATCGCCCCAGGGCCTGATTCCGTGTGGCACCAGGGCGTGATCCCGGCTGCGACCTGGGGATGACGGTCCGGCCCGGAAAGGGCGGCCCACCCTGGGGGTGACGCTCCGACCTCGGGATGACGGCCATTTCGGCCACGCGGCCGAAGGGCGCCGTCGCGTACGGCGGGGCCCGCCCTGCGCCGTACCCTTGCCGGTGGGAGTGGCGCAGCGGGGCGGGAGGAAGTCGACGTGGGTGCGGTGAAGGGCAGGCGGATGCCGCGCGCCGTGCGGGAGCGGCAGATGCTGGACGCCGCCGTGCGGACCTTCGGGCAACTCGGATACCGCGCCGCCTCGATGGACGAGATCGCCGAACTGGCCGGGGTCTCCAAGCCGTTGGTCTACCTGTACCTCAACTCCAAGGAGGAGCTGTTCACCGCCTGCATACGACGTGAGGCGAAGGCGCTCGTCGACGCGGTGCGGGCGGGAGTGGAGCCGGGACTGCCGACCGACCGGCAGCTGTGGGCGGGGCTGTGCGCGTTCTTCACGCACACGGCGGGGCATCCGGACGGCTGGGCGGTGCTCCACCGCCAGTCGCGGACGCACGGGGAGCCGTTCGCCGCGGAGGTGACGGCGATGCGGGACGAGATCGTCGCGTTCGTGACGGGGCTGATCGCGGTGGCGGCCCGCGAGACGCATCGCGATCCCGAACTCCCCGACCGGGACGTGGCGGGGCTGGCGCGGGCGCTCGTGGGCGCCGCGGAGTCGCTCGCCGACTGGGCGAACGAGACCCCGGACGTCTCGGCGAAGGAGGCCGCGGCCACCCTGATGAACTTCGCCTGGGCCGGGCTGGAGAATCTCATGGGAGGCCGTCCGTGGCAGGCGCCGGAGCAGGAGGCGGACCGGGCGGACCGGGCGGGCCGTCAGTCGTCCCGGTGAGGTGGACACGGCCCGCGCCGCGCAGCTGGAAGCCGGTGGCGTCGGCCGCGTAGGTGACCGTGGCGGGCAGCGGCACGGGGGCCCTGAAGTCGGCCCGCACCCGTCGGATCGTGCCGGACGCCGGTGCCTCGGCCAGGCAGCGGGCCACGGTCCACATGCCGTGGGCGATGGGCCGGGGAAAGCCGAGGAGCCGGGCCGTCAGCGGGTACAGGTGGATGGGGTTCCGGTCGCCCGACACGGCGCCGTAGCGGCGTCCGAGATCGGCGGGGAGCCGCCACTCGGCGACGACGGAAGGGCCGGGGGTGCCAGGGGCATCGGCGATACCGGTGACGTCGGGGACGGCCGCGGTGGGACCGCTGGATGTGGTCCGTACGCCTGCTGTGCCTGCCGTGTCCGGCGTGCCCGCCATGTCCGCCGCATTTGGTGTGTCCGTCGCGTTCCTCGCGGGGCGTGTGCTCGTGTCGTGGCTGGTGTTCGCAGCGTGGCGGGTGTTCGTGGAGTGGCGCGAGAGGTAACCGCTGCGGGACTCCCAGATCAGCTCGCCCGCGCGGCGCGCCTCGGTGACCATCGTGACCTCCGTGCCGCGCCGGTGTGGGGACAGACCGTCGGCGTACACCGTGAGTTCGAGCGGATCGGCCGGGCGAGGTGCCCGGTGGCAGGTGATCTCGATCCAGGTGTGCACGAGCCCCACGACCGGCAGCGGGAACCGCCGGGCGGTCATCAGCCGCAGGGCCAGGGGGAAGCCGAGCACATGCGGGTAGGTGAGGGGCAGTTCGCCCGTGTCGGGGAACCCGCAGATCCGGCGGTACGCGGCGAGCGGGCCGGGGGCGACGGGCGCGGCCGGGCGGACGGCCCGGTCGGCGGGCAGTGCCGCGCCGGGTCTGCCGCCGCCCCTCTTGAACGGGGAGGTGAGAGCCGCCCGCAGAAGAGTCATGACACTCCTTGCCCCGTCGTGGATTTACTCCAAAGTAAGATTACTCATGAGTCAGGAACCGGTCGATACCGCGAGGCCGAACTCCGTGGGCCGCCGCTGCGGGTCCCAGGGCCCACTTTGGGCCCTGGACTGGGCCCGGTGGGTCTACTGCGGAACCAGGACTTCCGGCACGCTTGCCTCGTTCCACCGGATCGACGCCACCCCCCCACGTCCGGATCCCGACTCGGAGGAAGTCCGCGCATGCGCACGCGCTCGACACGTATCGCCCTGCTGGGCCTGATGGCCCTGATCGCGGGCCTGTTCACCGCGACACCCGCGGCGGCGGCCCCCAACTTCAAGGCACCGTTCCCCTGTGGTCAGACCTGGACCTACGGCCACCACTCGGCGGAGGTCAGGCAGGCCCTCGACTTCATACGCAGCGACGGCGGCGCCACGGCCGGCACCCCCGTCCTCGCCTCGTCCGGCGGGACCGCCTACCGCTACTCCCAGCCCGGCGGGGCCGGCAACTACATCGCCATCGACCACGGCGGCGGCTGGAAGACCTACTACTTCCACCTCGCCTCGTACTCCGTCGCCGACGGCGCCTCCGTGTCGCAGGGGCAGCAGATCGGCATCACCGGTTCCACCGGCAACAGCAGCGGCGCCCACATCCACTACGAGCAGCTCTACAACGGCGTCGGGCAGACCATCGCGATCAACGGCCGTTCCCTGGCACCGTATCCGGGCTCGTACAACAGCAAGTACCTGACCAGCGACAACGGCTGTGGGGGCGGGGGCACCGGCAAGTACTGGGTGGACACCTTCGCCAACGCCACGGGCTACGCGGCCCCCAACACGGCCGACGCGCAGGGCGTCCTCAACGCGGGTACGAACTACGTCTACTGCAAGGCGTGGGGAGCCCAGGTCGGTTCGGGCTCCAGCTACAACCACTGGTGGCTGAAGACCGACCTGGACACGGTGTACGCGGGCAAGAACGGGCGCGGTGCGTACGTCTCGGCGTACTACCTGTCTCGCTGGGGCAATGACGAGGCCCGCGACAACAACGGCGCGGTGATTCCGGACTGCTGAGGTCCGTACACGCATCCGCCCGTCCGACGCGAGGCGTCCCGGGCGGATGCGGGCCCAGGGGTGTCCCGGGCATCCGGGACGCCCCGACGTACGGGGGTCGCGAGGCCCGGTCGTCCCGAACCCGCGTTCGTCCCCGAACCCCCGGCGTAGGGTCGGAACATGGGCGAAGAGGTGGGCGACCGCGGTACCGGCTGGGCGGCGACGCGCGCGTGGGCCGAGAAGAGTCTCGCGCCGGGTGAACGCATCGAAGCCGTCGAGCAGTTGCGCGGCGGCTGGACCTCGTGGATGCGCCGACTGGACGTCTCCGGGCCGCAGGGTGCGCGGGTGCTCGTGCTGCGGTCCTTCGTCAAGCCCTTCTACGTACGGCACGCCCCGGGGCTGCTCACCCGCGAGGCGGACATCCTGCGGCTGCTGGCGGACGGCACCGGTGTCCCGGCCGCGCGGTTGGTGGCCGTCGACGCCCGGGGCGAGCACTGCGACCATCCCTCTCTGCTGATGACCCTGCTGCCCGGACGGGTACGGGTCGACGACGCCGGGGCGCCGGAGCGCATCGGGCCGCTGGCACGGCAGTTGGCCGACATCCACGCGGTACGGGTGACGGATGCGAACCGGCCGCGTACGTACCAGGCGTGGACCGCGCCGGACCGGGTACAGGTGCCCGCCGCGACCGCGCGCGCGGGACTATGGCGGCGGGCGGTCGACGTCATCCGCCGTGAGCCGCCGCCGTACGAGCCCCGGTTCCTGCACCGCGACTTCCACCCCGGCAACGTGCTCTTCGCCGAATCCGGGGCGGGCGTCCGGGTCAGCGGGGTCGTCGACTGGGTCGAGACCTCGTGGGGCCCCGCCGACCTGGACGTGGCCCACTGCTCGACGGCCCTCGCCCTGCTGCACGGCGTACCGATCGGCATGGGCTTCGCCGGTCAATACACGTGTGCGGGTGGGCGGTTGGCGGACGACGACGCGGACCACCTCTACTGGCGGCTGCTGGACGCGCTCGCCTACGCGCCGGACGCGGAGAAGCTCGCGGTCCCGTGGCGGGAACTCGGACGGACCGACCTCACCCCCGATGTGCTCGCGGCCCGCCTGGAAGACTATGTCGACTGCCTGTTCGACCGCTTCGGCTGATCCGTACGGCCCGCGTGCCGGCCCACCGGCCGTCGCGCCGGGTCGGGCACCCCTGGCCGAGGCCCCGGACGACACCTCGGAGCGGCACGGAATGTACGTGACGCCGCTCTCAACGAGGCTAATCCTCAAGGCAGTCGGTTGACCTCGGGATCGCCTTCAGGCTGACCCCGGGAGAGGGGAAGTCCCTCGTCACCGGGCTCGTCAACAGGAGCCCGACGCGTACCCGCGAGTGTCGTACGCAGGGTAAAAAACGGCGTGTCCGTCGGTAAAGGGTCGGTCATGTCTGTATAGGTATACGCGTCTTCGCGAGAGGACGGACCGAGTCCGTGCGGACCGGGTGCCGCCGTCGCCTGCCCGACGCAGGGGCGCGGCGTCCCCGTATCTGCCGCACCGGCCGGTCGCCGAACCATCCACATCCGTGAGCCCCGATCCGGCCTTCCGTGTCCCGGCGGCTCCCGGTCCGCCACATCACGCCGCCGAAGTCCCGTCACTCCGGTCCGGCGACGCCCGGAATCCGGGCCCACCGGACGGGAACATCGCACCTCGGACCGGCGCGCGGCCACGCGGCGGCTCCCCGACCCATGAACCAACGAAGCGTCATCAAGGAGAAGTTGTGCGTTACGGAAGTGCGCTGAAGCAAGAGGTCCGTTCCCCTGGGACGACCCCGCTCATCGGCATCTACGACATGTACTCGGCGTCCGTCGTGGCCCGGCACTACGACGGTTTCTTCGTGTCCGGATTCGGCTTCGCCGCGTCCCACTACGGGCTTCCCGACATCGGCTTCATCGCCTGGCCGGACATGGTGGCCTTCGTGGAGCGGCTGCGGCTGGCCTTTCCCTCCCACCATCTGCTGGTCGACATCGACGACGGCTACGTGGACCCGGAGGTCGCCTGCCACGTGGTGCAGCGGCTGGAGAGGATCGGAGCCTCCGGCGTCATCCTGGAGGACCAGAAGCGCCCCCGCCGGTGCGGTCACGCGGACGGCAAGCAGGTGCTGCCGCTGGAGGAGTACCTGGAGAAGCTCGATCTCGTGCTGAAGAGCCGCCGGGACCTGGTGGTCGTGGCCCGTACGGACGCCACGGAAGAGGACGAGATCCTGCGCAGGGCCGAGGCGCTGGCCAGGACGGACGCCGACGTCGTCCTGGTCGACGGGGTCCGCAGCATCGAGTGGATCAAGCGCATCCGCAAGGTGATCGGTGACAAGCCGCTGCTGTTCAACCAGATCGCGGGCGGCAAGTCGCCCCGGCTCTCGCTCTCCGAACTGACCGAGCTGGAGTGCCAGGTGGCCATCTACAGCACTCCCTGCCTGTTCGCCGCGCATTCCGCCATCGACACCGCGCTGGCGGACCTCAAGCAGGCCGACGGGCGGCTTCCCGAGTTCGATCCGGTCGAGGGGATCGGGGTGCGGCGGTCGACGGAACTGCTGGAGCGGAACATCAGCAGGCATCACCCCGTCCGCGAGCCCGCGTTCGCCTGACGCGCGGTACGCAGCGGATGACACGGGCGGTGGCCCGGGCCCGGACGGCCCGGACCACCGTCGCCCGGACCGTACGCCGGGAGCCCGAGGCGCACGTCGTGCGCCCCGCGGCCCCGGCGTGTCCGAACCCCGAGGACCACGAAGAAAGAGGAACCGGATCATGGCAGTCGACTCATCCAAGGCACGCGCGGTCCTGGTGACCGCCCTCGGCGTGCTCTGTCAGGGCCAGTTGGCCGCCGGGCACGCCTGGGCCGACGCCCCGGACGGCGGCATGGAGACGCACCACGGACCCTCCTTGATCACCATCGACAACTCCAACGCCGATTCCTGGCTCGAAGTCGACCGCACGGCCAATGTTCTGGCCCCCCTGAGCAAGGGCACGGCGGGCAGCGACCACGACGGCGGCGGGGGCGCGATCGACCAGAACGTGTCCGCCTCGCAGGGCGTGGGCGTCCAGGCCGCACCGGACGAGCAGGAGGAAGAGGACGAGGAGGAGGAAGAGGCACCGGGCCAGGACGCCGCCCCGTCCGGGGGCAC
The DNA here is from genome assembly GCF_040636995.1 of Streptomyces sp. NPDC032161. NCBI lineage: Bacteria > Bacillati > Actinomycetota > Actinomycetes > Kitasatosporales > Streptomycetaceae > Streptomyces > Streptomyces sp. NPDC032161. The sequence goes on from NZ_JBEZVN010000006.1 coordinate 87,158, forward strand.
GGCACCCGAGAGCGCGGCGACCGGAGGGGACGACGACGAGGGCGACGCGGACACCGAACGCGATGCCCGTGCGGCGGACGCGGCCGTACCGCCGACGCCGTGAGCCCGGGACGATGACCCCGGGGCCGCGACGCGCGGCACCGTGAAGCCGTCGGCGGACGCTACTGCCTCGACCTGCCCCGCCCCGCCTCGCCTCGTCCGTCCGCCTTGTCTGCCCCGTCCGTCCGGGGGCTGACGGGCGAATGGGGGCTCAGAAGCGCAGGGCCGCCACCAGCCGGCGGGCGGTCCGGGCGTCGATGGAGCCCAGTTCCAGTACGGGAGCGGTGCCGGTCGCCTCGTGCCGTACGCGTATGTCGAGCGACCCTCCGCCCGTCGCCGAGGCGAAGGCGTTCCTGAGCCGTTCGCCGACGAGAGCCGCTTTGAGGGAAGCGGAGCGAGGTGTGCGGGCGTCGGGCGGCACGGGGGCGCCGAGCAGGCGCGCGAAGCGTTCGGCATCGGGCAGCGAGATGCCGCCGAGCACGATGCGGCCGTGCCGGAACCGCAGCCCCGGCAGGTCGAGGCGGTAGGCGTCGACGATGTCGCGCAACGCTCGTGCGGCCTTGAGCGTGCGTTTCGTGCTCGCGCGGATCAACCGCGCCAGTCGGTTCGCTTCGGCGGGGGAGAGCGGCCCGAGGTGGACGAAGTCCGGTTGCGGATCGGGGTGTTGGTCAACCGAGACGTCAAGCAGGCCCGCGTCCCGTAGGGCGGAGTCCAGTTCGGCCGCGGCGTGCCCCGCGTCCGGCAGGGCGGCGGGCGCGTCGGTGGGTGCCCCGGTGGGCGCGTTGGTCGGTAAGCGGGAGTCCATCCGGTGCTCCAGATGCGTTGGGGCCGTGGAGGCGGGGCCGTGGGGGCTTCGAGGGGCGCTCACCCGACGGCCGTCCGTCGCGCGCTGCGGAGCTCCGCCCACACGTCCTTCCCGTACGGGGCCGGCTCCGACCCCCACGCGGCGGCGAGCCCGCTCACGAGCGCGAGCCCGCGCCCGCTCTCCGCGACCCAGTCGGGCACACGGGGCGCGGGGGGCGTCGGGCTGGAGTCGCGCACGGTGATGCGTACGCCGTAGGGCTGGCGTTGGAGCGTGAGAGTGCAGCGCGGCGACGGCGTGTGCCGGTCGACGTTGGTCAGCAGTTCGTGGGCGCAGAGAGTGGCGGTGTCCGTCAACTCGCGGAAGTCCCAAGCGTCCACGAGACATCTGACGATGCGGCGCATCTCCGCCAGGGAGCGCGGATGAACGAACAACTCGTGCCGGTAGTGCGGGGGTTCGGTCTCTGCCATGACAGTCATGGCTCCTCCTGAGTGAGGGCATGCCGATTGATCAGTGCACAGCGATGAACCGAGTGCTCTCGGTCATGCGACGGATAGTGCCGTGGGAACCATCACCTAGGCAACTATTCCTCAAGAGGTTCAGTCGTAAGTGGCTAAGCTGCCGATGGCAGTTGTGCTCCGGTGAAGAGCGCGACCATCATGTGGCCATGGCTCAGAGCGACATGCCCACCATGCGAAGCCGCCGACTCGGTGGCGAACTGCGCCGGCTGCGACTGGAAGCCGGCCTCAAGGTGCAGGACGCGTCGGAAGCGTTGGAGTGCGGGCAGCCCAAGATAAGTCAGATCGAGAACGGCAAGCGGGGCATTCGCCCGCTCGATCTGACCACCTTGCTCAACCTGTACGGGGTCGAGGACGAGCGGCACCGGACGAATCTGAGGCGCCTGGCGAAAGAGATCCACAAGGTCGACTGGTGGAGTGGTCATGGCCCGCTCCTTCACGACGAGCTCAAGGACTATCTGACGCTGGAGGCGGACTCGCGAGCAGTTCGTACTTTCGAGCCGGTGATCGTGCCGGGTCTTCTGCAGACCGAGGCGTACATGCGGCACCTCTTCGTGGCCGCGTCCCCCGCCGACCAGATCGAGACGCTGGTGCAGACGCGCATGAAGCGCAAGGAACTCCTCGACAACACCTTGGGGTTCCGGCTCCGGGCAGTGATCGACGCGCCCGCGCTCCACCGGATCGGTGGCGGGCCCGAGGTCGTTCAGGGGCAGTTGCGGCATCTGCTGAACGCGGGGTCCCGGTCGAACATCACCCTTCAGGTCCTGCCGTTGAATTCCGTGCTGCCCATGGAGCAGTACGTGCCGTTCACCGCGCTCAGTCTGGCGCCGGAACCTCCGGTCGAGGTGGTGTGGTTGGAGCACATCACCGGTGGTACGTTGCTTGAGCAGCGTGCGGATGTTCAGGCGTATGCGAAAGCTTGGGACGAGTTGACCGCGGCTGCGCTGTCCCCAACCGAGTCCCGGCGGTACATTCGCGACCTCATCGAGGAAAGTGGATCATGACCGAAGAAATGGCTCCCCGGGCCGAGGCAGCCGAGTTGGAGGCCGCCGTCTGGCGCACGAGCACGTACAGCGGCTCGAACAACAACTGCGTCGAGCACGCCGTTCTGCTCTCCGGCCGTCAGGCCGTGCGTGACAGCAAGGACCGGGGCCGGGGCGCCCACACCTTCGGCCCGGTCCCCTGGCAGGCGTTCGTCACCGCCGTGCGGAACGGGACCGTCTGACCGGCACCGCCCGGGACGATGACCGACCGGGCGCCCGGCGCGGCGCCCGGTGTGCCTTGTGGCCTCGCCCGTCGTCCCCTGCGCGTACCCTGCCGACCTCGCCAGCACGGTGAACGACGGATGGCGGACGGCGAGGGGAACGTGGGATGAGTGAGCACGCGGCGGGGGCGAGCCCTGCTGATGGCCGGTTCGTTCTGCACCGGTTCAACGGGGACGAGGTGTACCGCATCGCGTCCGCCGACATCCGGGTCTCCGCGGCGGAGCGGAGCGAGGGCCCGGTCACGCTCTGGTTCGAGGTCCTGGCGGATTCCGACGGTGCCCGGCGGTGCGAGGACACGGCCGACCTGGGGATGGCGCCGACGGCGGAGGTCGGCATCGAACTGCCCGGCGTCGACGCGGACGCCTTGGTGGGGCGGGAGTTGGTGCTGCCGGGGGTGCGGAGCGACGACGAGGACTCGTGCATGTCGCTGCTGTACTACTGCGAGCACCATCCGTTGCGCGACAACCGGATCACTGTCGTCTCCCGCGACGGAGACCGGTTCCGGCTGCGGTGGACGGCGGTGACGGAGGACGTGAACCACTACGACGGGAGCAAGCCCCCGACCCGGGTCGAGATCGAGGGCGCGTTCCTGTTCAAGAGGGCCCGAGGTTGATCCGGTCGTGCCCGCCCTCCCCGGCCCCGCCCGTGCCGGCGGGGCCGAGGGCGTACGTCAGAAGACGCAGGCGTGCGGGGATCCGCCTGCGGACAGGTGCTTGTCCCAGACCCAGCCCGCCCCGCGGACGTAGGACCAGGTGTTTCCGTAGTCGTTGACGATGTAGCAGTTCACCGTCAGCGAGCCGCCCGCCGCATACGTCTTCAGCAGGGTGCACTTCTCGTACGGGGCCGTGCGCAGCGGTGCCGGGTCGAGCACGGTGTGCGTCGTGCTGTAGGGGTTGTGGTTGGACGGCGGCGCGGCCTGGGAGCAGCTAGCGGCGGGCAGGGTCGCCGTCGCTGTCGCGCCCGGGGCGCTGATGGCGAGCGCCGCCGCGGCCACGGCCGTGATCACCGCAGCCCTGCGGTACTTGCTCGGCTTCCGGTCGGACATGTCGGTTCCTCCTGAAGGTGTGATCGTTCCGGTGCGGACGTCCGGAGCGGGAGCCGGTCGGCCGGTGCGGTGGTCGTACTGCCGGGAACGTGTCGGCGTTCGCCGGGTACGGCGAGGGGTTCCGGCGTCCTGGACATGTCCGGGGCGGGGTGCGCGGTCACGGCCGCCCACCGGCCCTGTCGGCTGCGCGGCCCTTGTGTGATGGGGCGGCAGGCATGACGATGGCCCCCGCACGACGATGTGACGATGTGTCAGATTCCTGCGGTCCACGGAAGGAGGCCGTTCGGTGCCGATCACCACCACCGGGCCGCTGTCGTACGGAATGCAGCTCCCGATCCAGTCGCAGAGCGCGATCTTCGCGGAGGGGTGGGAGGCGGCGGCGACCCCCGCCGACCTCGTCGAGATCGCCCGCACCGCCGACCGCACCGGCTTCGCCTATCTGGCGAGCTGTGACCACGTGGCGATCCCGCGACGGCTCGCCGATGCCATGGGGACCGTCTGGTACGACCCGGTCGCCACCCTCGCCTTTCTCGCCGGGATCACCGAGCGGGTGCTGCTGATGAGCCATGTGGCCGTCGTCGGCCTGCGGCATCCGTTGGTCACCGCCAAGCAGTACGCCACCCTCGACCATCTCTGCGGCGGCCGGCTGGTCCTCGGGGTCGGGGCGGGGCACGTGCCGGAGGAGTTCCGGGCGCTGGGCGCGGACTTCGAGGGTCGGGGCGGGCTGCTCGACGAGACCGTCGACGCGCTCAGGGCGGCGCTCGGGCCGGAGGAGTACCCGGAGTTCGCGGGGGAGCGCTACGCCTTCTCCGGGCTGGGCCAGCTGCCGCGTCCGGCACAGGGGCGGGTGCCCGTCTGGGTGGGCGGCTCCTCGCCCGCCGCCGTGCGCCGGGCCGCGGTGCGGGGCGACGGCTGGCTGCCGCAGGGCGACCCCCGGGACCGGCTGCCCGCGCAGATCGCCCGGCTGAAGGAGCTGCGCGAGGCCGCGGCGATCGAGGAGCCGATCGTCGTCGGGGCGATCACCGAGCCGCTGTACGTCGGCGACCCGGGGTGGTCCGTCGGGCGGCGCACCCTCACCGGGAGCCCGCAGGCCCTCGCCGAGTCGCTGCGCGCGTACGCGGCCATGGGCGTCCACCAGATCCAGGTCCGGTTCCGCAGCCGGAGCCGCGACGAACTGACCGACCAGATGGCGGCGTTCGCCGCCGAGGTCGCACCCCACCTCGACCGGTAGCGCGACAGGCAGGAGGAATCGGACATGGGCAAGCTGGACGGGCGGACCGTACTGATCAGCGGCGCGGCACGCGGGCAGGGTGAACAGGAGGCTCGGCTGTTCGTGGCGGAGGGCGCGCGGGTGGTGATCGGCGACGTGCTCGACGAACAGGGCGAGGTGCTGGCCGGGGAGCTGCGCGAGAAGCACGGGAAGGACGCCGCGCGCTTCGTCCACCTGGACGTGGGCGTGGAGGACGAGTGGCGGGCCGCCGTCGCCGCCGCGAAGGACGTGTACGGGAGGATCGACGGGCTGGTCAACAACGCGGGCATCCTCAGGTTCAACGAACTGGTGAGCACACCGCTGGAGGAGTTCCAGCAGGTCGTCCAGGTCAACCAGATCGGCGCGTTCCTCGGGATCAAGCACGTCGTGCCCGAGATCGAGGCCGCGGGCGGCGGGACCGTCGTCAACACCGCGTCGTACACGGGACTCACCGGCATGGCGTTCGTGGGCGCCTACGCCGCCACCAAGCACGCGGTCCTCGGGCTGACCCGGGTGGCGGCGATGGAGCTGGCCGCCAAGAACATACGGGTCAACGCCGTCTGCCCCGGTGCCGTGGACACCGCCATGACCAATCCGGCGGCCCTGGACCCGGACGCCGACCCGGAGGAGACCGCGGCGGCGGTGGCCGAGCTGTACCGGAAGCTGGTACCGATGGGGCGGATCGGCAGGCCGCAGGAGGTGGCGGCGCTGGCGCTCTTCCTGACCTCGGACGACTCCTCGTACATCACCGGGCAGCCGTTCGTCATCGACGGCGGGTGGCTGGCGGGCGTCAGCCCCTTCTGAGCGGGCCCCCACGAAGGTATCTGACGGTGCGTCAGGTATTGACGGGTGCGGGTGGCGGTGGAACAGTCGGACGCATCACGATCTGACGGTGCGTCAGAACAGTCAGGGCGACTGAGGACGGTGAACCCCCTTGGAATTCGGGCTCTTTGTACAGGGGTACGTGCCCGCCGCGCGGGCCAGGACCGACCCCGAGGCAGAGCACAAGGCGCTGATCGAGGAGACCGAGTACGTCATCCAGGCGGACAAGTCCGGCTTCAAGTACGCCTGGGCCTCCGAGCACCACTTCCTGGAGGAGTACTCGCACCTCTCGGCCAACGACGTGTACCTGGGCTACCTCGCGCACGCCACCGACCGCATCCACCTCGGCTCCGGCATCTTCAACCCGCTCGCCCCCGTCAACCACCCGGTCAAGGTGGCGGAGAAGGTCGCCATGCTCGACCACCTGTCCGAGGGGCGCTTCGAGTTCGGCTCCGGACGCGGGGCGGGCAGCCACGAGATCCTGGGCTTCATGCCGGGCGTCACCGACATGAACCACACCAAGGAACTCTGGGAGGAGACCATCGCGGAGTTCCCCAAGATGTGGCTCCAGGACGAGTACGCCGGCTTCCAGGGCAAGCACTGGTCGCTGCCGCCGCGCAAGATCCTGCCCAAGCCGTACGGGACCTCGCACCCGGCGATGTGGTACGCGGCCGGGTCGCCGTCCTCGTACGCCATGGCGGGCAAGAAGGGGCTCGGCGTGCTGGGCTTCAGCGTGCAGAAGGTCTCCGACATGGAGTGGGTGGTCGAGTCCTACAAGACGGCCGTCAAGGAGGCCGAGCCCGTCGGGGACTTCGTCAACGACAACGTCATGGTCACCTCCACGGCCATCTGCGCCGAGACGCACGCCGAGGCCGTCGAGATCGCGGTGGGCGGCGGGCTCAACTACCTCCAGTCGCTGCTGTTCCGCTACCACGACACCTTCCCCCGGCCCGAGGGCATTCCGGAGTGGCCCGAGCTGCTGCCGGAGTACACCGAGGAGATCATCGAGCTGCTGATCGCCGAGGAGCTGATGATCTGCGGCGACCCGGACGAGGTGCTGCGCCAGTGCAAGCGGTGGGAGCAGGCGGGCGCGGACCAGTTGAGTTTCGGGCTGCCGATCGGGATCGGTCGCGAGGACACGCTGAACTCGATCCGGCTGATCGGTGAGCACGTGATCCCGAAGATCGACACGGACCCGGTGCACCGGACCTCACGGTTCCGGGCCGCGGCGGGGAAGTAGACCCCGGGCGAGGCACGGCAGGGGCGCGGGCCGGAGGCGGGGCGCGGGTGCGCCCGGCGGGTCCGCGCCCCTGCCCGCCCCGGCCCGTGACCGGGCTCCCGCCCCGGCCCCCGGTGCTCGATCGCCGGAGGGGCCGACGAGAACGGCGGCGTCTTCCCGGACCGCCGCTGCGTGGAGCCGGGGTGCGTACCGCGGCCGTGCGCACCCCGGCCGCACACCCGGCCGCACGCTCCGCCGCGCCCCGGGCGTCGCGCCGCCCGTCCACGCATCCGTACCTGCGTTGGAACCTCCGTACCCGCGGTTGGAAACACGGAAGGGAACCCCGTCATGCTCGACCACCTCATCCGCGGAGCGACCGTCGTGGACGGCACCGGCGGCCCCTCGTACCGCGCCGACGTCGGCATCCGCGACGGCCGCATCGCCGTCGTCGCCGAACCGGACACCCTCACCGAGGAGGCCGTCACCAGCGAGGACGCCACCGGACTCGTCCTCGCCCCCGGTTTCGTCGACCCGCACACCCACTACGACGCCCAGCTGTTCTGGGACCCGTACGCCACCCCGTCCATGAACCACGGCGTCACCACCGTCGTCGGCGGCAACTGCGGGTTCACCCTCGCCCCGCTCCACCCCGGGCGCCCGGAGGACGCCGACTACACCCGCCGCATGATGGCGCGGGTGGAGGGCATGGCCCTGGCGGCACTGGAGGAGGGCGTCGACTGGTCCTGGTCCAGCTTCCGCGAGTACCTCGACGCACTCGAAGGACGGATCGCCGTCAACGCCGGGTTCATGGTCGGCCACTGCGCCCTGCGCAGGCACGTCATGGGCGCCGACGCGATCGGCGGACAGCCCACGCCCGAACAGCTCGACGCCATGCTCGCGCTGTTCCACGACGCCATGGACGCCGGGGCCTGGGGGCTGTCCACCACCCGGTCCTCCACCCACTCCGACGGCGACGGGAAGCCGGTCGCCTCCCGGCACGCCCTCCCCGAGGAACTCCTCTCCCTCGCCCGCGCGGTCGGCGAACACGAGGGCACCCAGCTGGAAGCGATCGTGGCGGGCTGCCTCGACCAGTTCTCCGACGAGGAGATCGACCTCCTCGTCGACCTGACGGCCGCCGCCGGGCGCCCGCTGAACTGGAACGTCCTCACCATCGACGCCGCCGTCCCCGAACGAGTGCCCCGCCAGCTCGTCCCCAGCGAACGCGCCCGCCGGGCCGGGGGCCGGATCGTCGCGCTCACCATGCCGATCCTCACGCCCATGAACATGTCGCTCGGCACGTTCTGCGCACTCAACCTCATACCCGGCTGGGGCGAGATCCTCGCCCTGCCCGTCCCCGAACGCGTCGGGCGGCTCCGCGACCCCGCCACCCGCGCCGAGATGCTGCGCCGCGCCGACAGCAAGGAGGCCGGGGTCTTCCGCCGCCTCGCCGACTTCGGCCGGTACGTCATCGGGGACACCTACAGCGCCGCCAACGAAGGGCTGACCGGCCGGGTCGTCGGCGACATCGCCGCCGAACGCGGTCAGGACCCCTTCCACTGCCTGGTCGAGATCTGCGCCGAAGACGACCTGCGCACCGTGCTGTGGCCGATGCCCACGGACAACGACCCCGCCTCCTGGGAGCTGCGCCGGCAGACCTGGGAGCACGAGGACGTCCTGCTCGGCGGCTCCGACGCGGGCGCCCACCTCGACCGCATGTGCGGCGCCCCGTACACCACCCGGTTCCTCGGGGACTGCCTGCGCCGACGCGGGCTCGTGCCCCTGGAACAGGCGGTCAGGATGCTCACGGACGACCCGGCCCGGCTGTTCGGGCTGCGCGAGCGGGGGCGGATCGAGGAGGGCTTCCACGCCGACCTCGTCCTCTTCGACCCCGAACGCGTCGACGCCGGACCCGCCACCCTCGTCCACGACCTGCCCGGCGACAGCCCCCGCCTCGACTCCAGGGCCATCGGCATCGTGTCGGTCCGCGTCAACGGGGTCGAGACCCTGCGCGACGACAAGGTGACCGGCGCGGTCCCCGGTACGGTGCTCCGCTCCGGCCGCGACACCCGGACGGTGAGCACCGCATGAGCGACGGAAACAGGACGGAGCGGCGCCTCTTCATCGGCGGCCGGTGGACCGAACCGGACCACGGGCACTACGAGATCGTGAACCCGGCCACCGAGGAGGTCGTCGGCCTCGCCCCCGAGGCGAGCCGCGAGCAGGTGCACGCGGCCGCCGCCGCCGCGCGCGAGGCGCTGGACGGCTGGTCGCGCACCCGCCCCGAGGAGCGGGCCGCGATCCTGGACCGGGCCGCCGACCTGATGCTGCGCGACCTCCCCGCCCACGCCGCGCTCGCCCAGGCGGAGAGCGGCGCCACGACGGGAACCGCCCGGGGCATGCAGGTCGCCGTCGGCGCCGCCCGCTTCCGCCGGTACGCCAGGGGCGCCCTGGAACCGGCCGAGGAGCCGGTCGTGCCGCAGATCAACGAGGCCGGGCCGATGGGCCGGGCGGGCGTCTTCGGAGCGCTCGCGGTGCGTCAGCCGGTGGGCGTCGTCACCTGTATCACCTCGTACAACAACCCCTGGGCCAACCCGGCCGGGAAGATCGCCCCCGCGCTGGCCATGGGCAACACGGTCGTCGTGAAGCCCGCGCCGCAGGACCCGCTCTCCGTCTACCGGATGACCGAGGCACTGGAGGCGGCGGGCGTCCCGGCGGGCGTCGTCAACGTCGTCACCGGTTCCGGCCCCGAGGCGGGCGAGGCCGCCGTCGACGCGCCGGACGTCGACATGGTCAGCTTCACCGGTTCCACCGCCGTCGGCCGGCGCATCGGCGAGGTCTGCGGGCGCGCCATGAAGCGGCAGCTGATGGAACTGGGCGGGAAGGGGGCCGCCGTCGTGCTGGACGACGCCGACCTCGACTCCGCCGCGGCGGGCATCGGCACCACCTTCTCCTTCTACAGCGGCCAGATCTGCACCGCGCCGACCCGGGTGCTCGTCCAGCGCGGCGTCCACGACGCCCTGCTCGGCAGGCTCGCCGCGTACGCGGACCGGCTGACGGTGGGCGATCCCACGGACCGGGGCACGGTCGTCGGCCCGGTCGTCTCCGCCGCCCACCGCGACCGCGTCGAGTCGTACGTCGAACTCGGCCGCAAGGAGGGCGCGCGCATCGTCACCGGGGGTGAGCGGCCCTCCGGCCGCGGATTCGAGCGGGGCTTCTACGTCGCCCCCACCCTCCTCGCCGACTGCACCAACGACATGCGCGTCGTCCGCGAGGAGATCTTCGGTCCGGTCGTCGTGGTCGTTCCCTTCGACGACGAGGAGGAGGGCATCGCGCTGGCCAACGACAGCGACTACGGACTGATCGACTACGTCTGGTCCTCGGACGTGGCCCGGGCCTTCCGGATCGCCCGCCGGCTGCGCGCCGGAGGGGTCGGAGTGAACACCGTCGGACGGAACATGGAGGCCCCGTTCGGAGGGTTCAAGAAGAGCGGGGTGGGCCGCGACGTCGGCTCGTACGCACTGCACGCGTACAGCGAACTCCAGGCGATCGTCTGGCCCGGCTGAGGCCCCGTACCGCCATGGGTGTCCGCTGAGCGGACACCCATGGGAAATTTTTGAATGCACACAAAACGGGCAGTACTGCGATTCCCGTACGGTGTCGTCAGTCGAGTCGACCTTCGTATCAGAAGGCGTTGCGGGTCATTCGCCTTCGATTGAGGCCAACTTCGCCTGTCTGTAACGAAAAATTCAAGGATGAGACGGCGGAGTCTCATAATTCGGATGTGGAAATCGCAGGGCTTAACGTCCCTTCCATGACACAGCTGGACGTGCGGCCGCGGGCCGGAGACACGGTACGGGAAGCCGCCCCGGCGGACGGCGGTGCGCGCGGCGACGGAGTACGCGGCAAGGGCCTGGGCGGGAACTCCGTCGGCCTGATGGGAAGCGCCGTCATCGGCGTCTCCACCGTCGCACCCGTCTACTGCCTCACCTCCACCCTCGGTTCCACCGCGGGCGAGGTCGGGGTGCAGATGCCCGCCGTCTTCCTGGCCGGTTTCCTGCCGATGCTGCTCGTCGCCTTCGCGTACCGCGAGCTGAACAAGGCCGTGCCCGACTGCGGCACCTCCTTCACCTGGACGGTGAAGGCGTTCGGACCGCGCGTCGGCTGGATGTGCGGCTGGGGCCTGGTCATCGCGACGATCATCGTCCTGTCGAACCTGGCGGGCGTCGCGACCTCGTTCTTCTGGCTTCTCGCGGGTGAGATCACGGGCAACCCCTCGATCGCCGCCCTGGACGACAACAAGCCCGTCCACATCCTCACCTGTCTCATCCTGATCGCGGTCGCCACGGCGGTCAGCTACCGGGGCATGACCGCCACCAAGGGCCTCCAGTACGCCCTGGTCGGTCTCCAGCTCGTCGTCCTCGCGGTGTTCGTGGTGATGGCGGTGCAGAAGGCACGCAGTGGGGAGTTCGCCACCTCGCTGGAGTTCTCCTGGTCCTGGCTGAACCCGTTCGCGGTGGAGTCGTTCGCGACATTCACGGCGGGTCTGTCGCTGTCGATCTTCATGTTCTGGGGGTGGGACGCCTGTCTGACCGCCAACGAGGAGACCGTCGGCAGCGAGAAGACTCCCGGGCGCGCCGCCCTCATCGCGATGGTGGTCCTCGTCGGCTCCTACCTGGCGACGGGTATCGCCGCCCAGATGGCCGTCGGTTCCGGCAGCTCCGGCCTGGGCCTGGCCAACCCGGAGACCTCCGACAACGTCTTCGCCGCGCTCGCCGGGCCGGTGATGGGCACCGGCCTCGGGATCCTGCTGTTCGTCGCCGTCCTGGCCTCCGCCGCCGCGAGCCTCCAGACCACCTTCATCCCGGTGGCCCGTACGGTCCTGGCGATGTCCACGTACGAGGCCCTGCCCGCCTCCTACGCCCGCGTCCACCCGCGCTTCCGCACCCCGGGCAGGGCCACGATCACGGCGGGCGTGGCGACCGGCGTCTTCTACGCGGTCATGACCCTGGTCAGCGAGCACGTCCTGGTCGACACGATCTACGCGCTCGGCCTCATGATCTGCTTCTACTACGCGCTGACGGCCTTCGCCTGCGCCTGGTACTTCCGCGCCGAACTGACCCGTTCGTTCCGCGACCTGGCCTTCAAGGGGCTGTTCCCGGTCGTCGGCGGCATCCTGCTCAGCGCGGTCTTCGTCAAGACCCTGTGCGACATGTGGAACCCGGCGTACGGCTCCGGCTCGTCCGTCTTCGGAGTCGGTTCGGTGTTCGTGATCGGTGTCGGACTGCTGCTGCTCGGCCTGGTGCTGATGATCGCGATGCAGCGCCACAGCCCGGCCTTCTTCCGCGGCGAGGTGCTGACCAAGGAGACCCCGGCGCTGGTCGTGGCGGACTGAGGTCCCTGGGCGCGAGCGTTTCCCGGGCCGTCGTTGTCCGGCCGGTGCTGCTCGGACCGATGTCCTCGGCCGACCTTTCGACCTTTCCGGGTCGGCGTCACCCGGCCCGGCGCTGCTCGGGTCGGCGTCCCCGGCCGACCTTTCCCGGACGACCATTCCGGGCCGGCGTCCCCGGCCGTTCCCGGGGCCCGTCTCACGCGGCGTGCTCGATGACGTCCTCCACGACGTGCTTGTCCAGAGCGGCCCGCACCAGGGCCGCCGCGAGCACCGCGGTCCCGTCCTCGGGCCCGGTCCCGGTGGCGTCCCGCGACGCCTGCCCGCCCCGGCGGTCCCGCCCGGCCCGCCCGCCGTGCTCCGCCTCCTCGGCCAGCCGCGCGAGCTCCGCCGGTGAGGTGGGGAGCCCGAGCTTCTCCGCGCCCTGGAGGGCCTTCCCGTCCACGAAGGGCGCCGTCTCCGGCCATACGGCCTGCACCTCGCGCAGGAAGATGTCCGCCCCGGACGGGCCGATGCCCGGGGTCCGGCGCAGCCCTGCCCGCAGCACGTCCAGATTCCCGTCGGCCTCCGCGCGCAGCCGCCGCAGATCGCCCCCGTAGTCGTCGAGCAGGCGCTCCGCGCCCTCGCCGAGCTGGGTGGCGGTCCGCTCGTCGTAGCGCCGGTAGCCGCCCTCGCCCAGCGCGTCGACCCGCTCCTGCCAGGTCGCGTTCCGCATCCGGTCCGGGGAGCGCAGGCCGTGGGCGAACAGCGCGCGGGCCGCCGCCACCGCCACCGACGCCCGGATGCGGGCGCTGAGCAGATCGCTGAGCACCAGGAGCTGGTACAGCGGCTGCGGGGTGTTCCGCAGCCGGATGCCGGCCTCGGCCGCGTAGGTGGTCCCGTGGCGGTCGAGCAGGGCTTCCACGGTCTCGCGGGCGGTCGGGGTGTCGCGCGCGGTCACGGGGCCCCGCCTCCTTCCTCGGCGGCGACCTGCGCCAGGGTGCGGCCGGTACGGGCGGAGCGTGCCAGGTACGGGTCGGGGGCGTCCGGTCCGTCGTGCGTGGCCTGCCCGTCCCTGGCCTTGATCAGCAGCCACACCTCCTCGCCCGGAACGTCGTGCCCGCTGCCGCCCTTGAAACGGGTCAGGGCGAACTCGCCGTGCAGCTTGGTGCCGTCCAGCCAGAAGGTGGCGTGCCCGTCCTCCAGCGCCTGCTCGAACGGCACGGGGGTGCCCCATCGGTCGTGGCTGAGCGGGTGGTAGATGCCCTGGTCCCAGACGATCACCGTGCCGCCGCCGTACCGGCCCTTCGTGATGACGCCCTCGAAGGTGCGGTACTCCAGCGGATGGTCCTGCGTGGCGACGGCCAGCCGCCGCTCGCGCGGATTCTCCGAGGGGCCGCGGGGCACCGCCCACGACTTCAGCACCCCGCCGACCTCCAGCCGGAAGTCGAAGTGCATGCGCCGCGCCTGGTGGATCTGCACGACGAAACAGGGCGCGGACGCCGCCGACGCCCCGGAGCGCCGTGCATCGTCCTCGGAGCGCCGTGCGTCGTCCCCGGAGCGTCCGTCGGGGGGTCGGAGCCGTTCGTCTCCCGCGCCGGTCGTGTTCATCCCGACACCTCCTCCGGAAGCCCCCGGTGCCCCTTCTTCCACTGTGACCCTCCTGGCGGCGAGGCGCACCGGATGCGGGAAGCGGGGTGCACCGGGCGTGGGAAGCGGCGCGCAGCCGGACGCGGGAAGCGGCGCACCGTGCACGGGAGGGCGAGGCACACCGGATAAGGAAAACTTAGGGTAGGCACACCTAAATTCCCCTACGGTGTCCCTCATGGACCGCTGGGATCTGGTGGGTGTCGCCCTCACCTCCGCGCTCGTTCTGGTCGCACTGTTCACCGTGGTCGTCGTCGGGGCGCTCCTCGTGGCCCGTGACGCCCTGCTCGCGGACTATCCACCGGCGATCCGGGCCAGGTACGGGAGCCGGAGCGAGCGCGGAAGGCGCGTCGCCGCCGCGGCCGGGCTGCTGAACGCGCTGGTGTTCGTCGCGGTGCCCGTGGGCGGCGTGCTCGCGCTGCATGGTCGGGCGGACGGTCCGCTGGGCTTCTGGCCGCCCTTCGCCCTCGGCGCGTTCTGCTTCCTCGCCCTCGTGCTCTTCGACCTGCTGGTCCTGGACTGGTGGCTGTTCTGTCTGGTGCAGCCGCGCTTCATGGTGCTGCCCGGCACCGAAGACATGCCCCAGTACCGCGACTTCGCCTTCCACGTACGCGTCCTCGTCCCCCGGCCGGTGCCGTGGCCGCTGCTCGCGGTTCCCGGCTACGGGGCGGGCGTGGGGGCGGTCACCTGCCTCGTCGAGGCCGTGAGGGGCTGAAAGGCCGTCATGAGCCGACGGGGGCGCTCGGTTTCGCGCGTCGTACGGCATACGTTGGGGCCGTCACCGGACCGACCACGACGGAGGTGTCCTTTCCCATGCGGATCGCCACGACGATCTTCCTCACCGATGAGACGATCACACCGCTGAGGCTAGCCCGTGAGCTCGAACAGCGCGGGTTCTCCGGGCTCTACCTGCCCGAGCACACCCACATCCCGGTGAGCAGGGAGACCCCCGCCCCCATGGGCGGCGACCTCCCGCCCGAGTACGGCCGCACCCTGGACCCCTTCGTCGCCCTCGCCCAGGCCGCGGCCGTCACCGAGCACCTCGACCTCGGCACCGGCATCACGCTCGTCGCCCAGCACGACCCGATCGACCTGGCGAAGCGGATCGCCACCCTCGACCACCTCTCCGGCGGCCGGTTCACGCTGGGCGTCGGCTACGGCTGGAACGTCGAGGAGGCCGCCGACCACGGGGTGCACTGGCCGGCCCGCCGCGCGCTCACCCACGACCGCCTGGCCCTGATGCACGCCCTGTGGGAGGACGAACCGACCGCTTACGAGGGCGAGTTCGGCTCGGTCCGGGCGAGTCACGCGTACCCCAAGCCGGTGCAGCGTCCGCGCGGCCCCGTGAACGGTCCCCGCACGCTGTTCGGCGGCGCGGCGGGCCCGAAGCTGTTCGACCACATCGCTCGGCACGCCGACGGCTGGCTCCCGATCGGCGGAGGCGGCCTGACGGAGTCGCTGCCGAGGCTGCGCACCGCCTGGGAGGCGGCCGGCCGCGACCCGAAGCAGCTCCACGTGGTCCCGTACGCGGTGGTCCCGAACCGGGGGAAGCTGGCGCACTACGCGGACCTCGGCATCGAGGAGGTCGTGCTGCAACTGCCGCCCGCGGGGGAGGCGGAGGTGCTCCGGGCGCTGGACGCGTACGCGGAGTACCTGTAGCGGTCCGTACGGCGCTCCCGGCCGCCGCCATGACGCGGCGTGGCCAGGAGTCCGCCGGTGAACCGCTGCCGTCCGGACGGCGCCGGGCGGCGGCGGTCCCGGTACTCAGCGACGGGCCATTGCTTCCAGGGTCGTGTAGCCACCCATCGTGAAGCGAAGGCTGGTGACGTAGGCCACCGGGGCGTCGTCGAGCCGCCGACTGTCGTGCAGTGGCAGCATCCGGTAGATCTGCCCCTTCCCGGGGGAGCCCGCGGGCGGTATCTGCCGGACGTCATCGATGGTGAGGATGATGGGCTCCTTGTTGACCAGCTTCATGCCCAGCTTCGGCATGTCGAAGATCGCACCCACTGCCATGCGGCAGGCCTTGGCCGCCGGCCCCTCGCCCGCATAGGGGTCGAAAGGCGTGCGGATCTGACCGGCCGAGAGACAGTCGGGATTGAGCGTGACGGTGATCCGTCCGAGTTCGTCGCACTCGCCGACCATCTTCATCTCGATGAGGTTCGTGTAGACCTCGGCCCTGGACCACTCGTCCGACGTGGGCTCCGACCGGACGACGCGGACGTAGCCGTCGAAGTCGACGGTGTATTCGCCGACCCCCGGGACGGCGAAGGTGTCCACCGAGCTGATGCCGAGATTGTCGATTCCCGGGACCGGAGGAGTCCAGGGGGACACCGCCGTGCCCTCGTAGAGGTTGGGTACGCCTTCTGTGGTGACCGGGCGGCCGTAGACGGTCGTGGGCCCGGACGACGAAGCAGTCATCGTATTGCCTTTCGTCTGAGTGCGAGGGAAGGCATATCCCGTCACGGGATCTGCTGGGAGGTCCAGTCGCAGCACGTGAGTCCGGGCTGGTCCGGGACGCCGTCCTGGTCGGAGTCGATCTCGCCGTCCACGGTCGAGTACACGTCGCGGGAGTTGAGGTCGATCACGCCGTCGCCGTCCCAGTCGTTCAGCTTTCCCTTGAAGGTGCCGAGGATGAAGGCGTTGGTCATGGGGCCGACCTCGGGGTCGTGCAGGGTCGACAGGACGCCGTTCCCGGGGACCAGGATCTCTTCGACCGAACGGCCCGCGACCCGCGAGAGGTTGACATGGCCCCAGCCCTGGAAGCGGCCGCGCACGTAGCGGATGGCCGCCTCGCCGTGCACCTGGAACTTGGGTTCGAGGTGCCAGGTGCCGTAGCGGGCGAAGCCGATGTCGGCCTCGCGGACGCCCGCCGACGGATCGTCGGCGCGACCGGACTTGAAGAACGGCCGGGGCACGAGCGATTCGAAGAAGAAGTTCCCCCGGTCGCGGCGGCTGCGGTCCGTGAAGCCCCGGAACAGGTAGTTGTCCACGTGCGGCGAGCCGTCGGCGTGCAGCCCCTCGATCGTCTTGGCGATGACGAGCTGACGTTCCCGCGTGGCCACGTTCGGGCACGCGTGCGCCTGGCCGTAAATGCGGGCCAGCCCCTGCGGCGCCAGCGAGATCTTGCCCCAGTGCTGGTTCGAGGAGTCCAGCCGCACGTACAGATCGCAGTGGATCAGCAGGAAGATGGTCTCGTCGAACGTCCGGCCCGGGGTGTAGTGGCCCTCGCGGTCGTCGAAGGCCGGGTCTCCCGTCTGAAGTTCGCTGATGAACAGCTTCGACCACTCGGCTATCTCGGGGTCCGGGTCGTCGAGGAACTGCCGGAGCGTCGTGATGGCCTCGGGGCCGCCGAGCTTCTCGATGGCCCACAGCGCGTCCCACCGCACCTGGCGGTCGGTGTCCTGCCGTATCGCCTGGGCAAGGAACTCGATGGAGTCCTCGTGGTCGCGGTCCGCGTACTCGAACAGGGCCTGTTCGCGCATGGCGGGGTCGGGGTGCTGGAGCGCCGCCGTGCGGAGATCCTCGTTGCTGCGGTTGTCCAGCCGGATCGCCACCCGGTCCAGGGCGTAGCCGAAGTCGCTCGCCCAGGCGGCCGGGTCGCCGGCGACGAACCTCGGGTCCACGTTGCTGAGAGTCGTGCGATACGCGAAGTTCAGTGCCTCGCGCTGCTCGGTGGCGAGGTCCTCCAGCCGCACCGAGTCATCCCAGCCGTCCGCCCGGCCCTCCGTCAGATCCGCCGGCGACTTCCGGCACAAATCGATAGCCATACCAGTCCTTCCCTACCATGTAGTCGGCTGGTCGTTATCCATAACTTAAGTGAGAGGGGCCGCGGCTCACTTCTCAGAGATTGGCACGCCCGCCGGAGGCGGCGCCTCGGCCCCGTACGCGAACCGGCGCAGCGGGAAGTCGGGGTCGGTTGTGGGGGTGAGCAGGACGGCGGCGGCCTGCTCGGGGCCCCGGGGCCAGGCCAGCAGCCGGCGCAGGGCGGCCATGCCGGAGCGCAGCGGCACCGGGGGCATGCCCTGAGACGCCGCGCCAGCCACCACGCCCATGCGGTGCGCCTGCCCGGCGCCGCTCCACAGCGACCACTCGGCCACGACGACGGCGCACCCGGGCAGCCGTGCCGCGACGGTCAGGGCCTGCCGGCGCAGGAGTTCGTTGGCGAGCGCGTAGCCGCCCATCATGCGGTGCGCCCGGTGCGCGGTGATCGATCCGAAGCCGACCAGCACCCGCAGGGACTCCCGGGGGACGGCGGCGAGGACATGGCCCAGTCCCGTGGTCTTCGGGGCGCGCAGTGCGGCCAGGTCGTCGGCCGTGGAGGTGCCGACGGGGCCGCCCGCGACCAGCCCGGAACAGTGCACGAGGGTGGCGGGTGCGCATCCGGCGAGCACACGGGCGACATCGGCGCGCCGGGTGACGTCGGCGGTCACAACGCGCAGGCGGGGAACACGGGCTCGAAGGCGTCGGAGTATCTCGGCGTCACCGTAGGGCAGTTGGTCTTCCGTGCGTACGTCGAGCAGGGTGATGTCCGTGACGCCGCCGACCGCGAGCACGGTGGCGGCGCGCAGCCCCAGGCCGCCGAGCCCGCCCGTGACCAGCCCCGGTCCCGCCGGTACCGCACCCGTCGGCAGCGTTGCGGGCCGCCACTGGTGGAAGCGGGCCAGGCCGTCCGCGCCCAGGTGCAGCTCGCGGCGCCTGCCCGGCGGATCGGGCCACGCGAACGCGGGGTCCAGGACCGCGTGGGCGGCACGGCGCAGCGCCGATGCCGGGACGGGACCGGTGAGTTCCACGGCGGCGACCGGAGAGCCCGGTTCCTCCAGGGCCGCGGCGCGCAGCAGGCTCGCCCCGCCGGCTCCCCGGTGCACGAGGAGGAGCGGCCACCCGCGCGACCTGCGCAGGGCGAGCCCGTCCAGCAGGGCCACGTCCGCCCGGCGGCCGTGGGTCTCGCCCAGGACGACGGCGACAGCCGGCGCGGCGGTCGCCGGGGCCGTGCCGCGGAGGTCCGCCGCCGCGCTCAGGCGCTCGCCGAGCAGTGTCCACGAGCGGGGCTCCGCGGTTCGCAGGGGCACCGGTGCGCCCGGCGCGTACCGGTGTGCGGCGATGTCGTGCACGGTTGGGCCTCCCAGTGGGCGAAGTGGCACGGGGCCGCGTCAGTAGCGGTTGAGAGCGACCAGGAGCGTGGGGATCGCCTCGCCCTGGAAGTCGACGTCCACGTCGAAGTCGTTGATCAACCCTTCGAGGACCAGCAGGGACATCAGCGGGAAGACGAACGCCGGGGCCGCCGCGACGCCGTGCCTGCGCTGCACGTCGAACAGGCGGGTCGCGAAGGGCGCCAGCCGGAACTGACCGGCGGTCCTGCCCGAGGTCTCCGTCACCAGGGCACGTATCTCCGCGCGGAAGCCGTCGGTGTCGCACCCCGGCGGTATGTGTTCCGCGCTTTCGAGCACCGTCTCGGCGGCCTCGGCGGCACGGCCGAGCGAGAGGTGCATGAAGAAGCGCGCGAACAGCAGCCGTACCTCGGGTTCGAGGGGGACGACGAATCCGGCGTCGAGGAGGACGACGGACCCGTCCGTTCCCAGGTACAGGTTGCCCGGATGCATGTCGCAGTGGACGAGTCCGTCGATGAAGAGCATCCGGTACACGCACTGGAGAACGTTCCTGACGATCTGTCGGCGTTCCTCGTTGGTGAAGTCGCCGGGAGCGAAACGTCCGAGAGGCTCGATGAACTCCATCACCAGCGCGCCCGGGCCCGAGGCGCCGGGCACCGGGGCGGGAATGCGCAGGAACCGGAAATCGGCGAGGTTCGCCCGGAGAGCGGCCAGTGCCGCGCACTCCTGGGCGAGGTCGAGCTGGCGCAGGAGGGCGTCGCCGAGCTGCCGCACGATGCGACGGGCGGGCACCTCGCGCAGCGGGGGGAGGCGTTCGAGCCAACGAGCCCAGGCGTCCAGCAGGGCGAAGTCGGCCTCCATGCTGTGCCGCAGGCCGGGGCGCCGGAGCTTGACCGCCACCGGCGTGCCGTCCGTCAGGGTCGCGCGGTACACGCAGGCGATGCTGCCGCCCGCGACCGCCGACCTGTCGAAGGCGGTGAACGGCCAGTGGGCGGGGTCGGGGTATGCGTGTGCCAGGGCCCGGTCGAGCTGTGCCGCGCTCATCGCCGGGACCCGGTCGTGGAGGCGGGACAGGAGGGAGCAGAGGTGGGGAGGCAGCAGGTCGCCGCGTGTGCTGAGCAGTTGGGCGCCCTTGATGTAGGTGGGACCGAGGTCGCTCAGCAGCCGCGACCACCGGTCGGGGAGAGGCCCGCGGCCGGCTCGCGCGGCCAGCCGGTCGGCCGCTCCGGCAACGAGGTGACGGGAGGTCACTGCGGCCAGCGACACGATGCGGTGACATCTGTCCGGCAGCCCGACCCGCGCGGTCACCGGGGAGCCGGTCAGTGGGTGCAGGGCGGGCGGGGGTGGTGCGACCATCACGCCTCCTGGGTGCGCCGACGGCAGGTGTGCGTCCCGGCGGCACCGGACACCCGCGAGACGTCCGTCCGTCCGAGTGGAGTGTTGACATGCGGAGAATGATTAACAATCATATAGCTTTATTGATGGGCTGTCAGGTGCCCGGCCGGTCCGAAGCCTCACGGAGGTCGGCGTGATCCGCACCAACGAAGCTCAGGCGGACATCGGCATCGCGGCCCCTGCCGAACAGGTGTGGGACGCGCTCACGGACCCGGACAGGGTGGCGTGCTGGTTCGGTGACCTCCGTGAACCCCTGCGCCCGGGCCGCCCGAACCGCCTCGACCTCGGGGACGGGGACTTCTTCGCGCTCGACGGGCCGGAACTGCGCCGTCCGCACGTCCTTCGGTACGCGTGGCGCTTCCTCGGCGTGGAGGAGCCCTCCGTCGTCACTTGGACACTGCGTGAGCACGACGGCGTCACCACGGTGGACGTGCGGCAGCGCGGTCCGGGCCTGTGGCCGGCCGAGGCCGCGGAACTCCGTGAAGAATGGCGGGACTTCCTGGACCGGCTGGCGGGCCACCTGCGTCACGGCGGGTCCACCCGCTACACGTTCCGCGATCGCGTCGACGGGTCCGTGCGGCTGCCCCGCAGCCGGTTCCGGCCGCTGCACGAACCCGACCTGTACCGCTGGATGCCGATCGCCACGGACGGTTTCGCCCCCCGCTGGTTCTTCATCGTGGACGGCGAGGGGCCGCGCCGGTTCGGCATCGCCCGTTGGGAGACCGTGCCCGGGCACCGTGTCGCCTGTGAGATCGCCGTACACCCCGCCGGAGCGCCGACCCGCTGCGTCGTGGAACTGGAGACGGCGGTCGACGGTGCGCGGCTGCGGATCCGGCACGACGGCTGGAGCGGGCTCGGCGTCCCGGCGCGCCAGTCCCTGACTCTGCGCCGGCGCTTCACCGCCACCTGGCTCGCGTCGCTGGACGCCGTCCGCGACCTGTCGGCGGCCGCCCCCGTCGGAAAGGACGCACCATGACGAGTCATCCGCACACGACCCACGGCCGAGCGGCCTGCGCCGACTGCCCGGCGGACGAGGCGCGCGCCGCGCACTGCCCGTCGCCCGCCGCCGCGGACGTCGCGCGCCGGGCCGCGGTGGAACGCGCGATCGCGCGGATGACGTGCAACCTCGCCGATCCGCAGTACCTGTCCGACCACGCGCGGGCCGGGCTGTTCAGCCCGTTCCACTTCCACCGCGTCTTCCGCTCGGTCACCTCCGTGACGCCGGCCAGGTTCCTCGCCGCCCTGCGGATGGCCGCCGCCCAGCGCCTGATCATCCGGGACTCTCCTCGCATCATCGACGTGTGCACCGCTGTCGGGTATTCGAGCTTGGGCACCTTCACCACCCAGTTCACCCGGCTCGTCGGGGTGTCCCCCCGGCGCTATCTCACTCTGGTCGAGCGCCATGGCCGACAGCGGATGGGCGCGTTGACCGGCCATGCGCCCTCGGCCCCGCCCGTGCCCGCGGCGCCTGCGGGCGGCGTTCTGTCCGGTGAGGTACTGCCGGCCCCGGGCGACATCGCGGCGGCCGAGGGGCTGTTGTGCACGGGCATGTTCCGGCACGGCGTCCCGCAGGAGGCGCCGGTGAGCTGTACCTGGGGGACGCGGCCGGGGCGCGTCGAGCTGCCGCTGCCCTCGCCCCCGGTCCGGAGCGAGGTGCGGCAGATCCTGTCGGTCTGGTTCCCCGCGTGGCTGAGCGTCGTGGACGCC
Organism: Streptomyces sp. NPDC032161; assembly: GCF_040636995.1. Taxonomy (NCBI): domain Bacteria; kingdom Bacillati; phylum Actinomycetota; class Actinomycetes; order Kitasatosporales; family Streptomycetaceae; genus Streptomyces; species Streptomyces sp. NPDC032161. The sequence continues at coordinate 109,339 of NZ_JBEZVN010000006.1, forward strand.
CTGCTGGATTCGGCAGGCACCAGCCGACGCGTGGGCGCGACCGCGGTGTCGCTCGGTGCGTCCGACTGCGGCGCCTTCCGTGTATGTCTGCGCAGGACGGTTCCCAGCGATCCTCCGCTGGTCTACGCCCTGCCCCTGTTGCTCGCCGAGGTGAGCGCGGACCGGTCGGCGTCCGGTGCCGGGGGCCGGTGAGCGGGCCGAGAAGCCCGCCGGCCCCGGCTCAGACGGCGCGAGCGGGCTGGGGCTCCGCCTCCAGCGGGGTGTCGATCGCCCGGCGACGGGTCTCGACGCCCGCGACCGCGAGCACTACCACGGCGCAGGCCAGGGGCACCGCGCCCGTCGCGGCCGTGACCCGCAGTTCCGGGGTCGCCAGTGACAGCAGGGTGAGGATCAGCATGGCGACCCCGCCGAACTTGGTGAGTCCGGCGACCCGGCCCGTGGCCCGCCCCCGCAGGGCCGTGGGGTAGATCTCGGCGCAATACGCGATGGTGATGGCGCCCAGCGAGTACACGCTGACGACCGGAGCGGCCAGCAGGGCCATCAGCAGGGTGCGGTGTTCCGCGACTCCGTCGCCCAGCGCCATGAAGCAGAAGAGCGGTGCGACGGTCAGGCCGCCGAGCAGAACCGTCGTCCACTTCGAGCTCCAGAAGCCGTAGGCGAAGGCGGCCACCACGTTGATCGGCAGGCCGAACAGGGCGGCATTGCGCAGAATGCGGTCGGCGTCCAGGCCCTCGATGCCCATGCGCTGCAGATCTGTCGGAATCCACAACTGGAACCCGTACGTCACGATGCCGACGCTCAGGGCCAGCAGAAGCAGCCCGGTGAGGAGGAGGGGACCTCCCCGGACCGGTGCCTCGGAGCGTGCGGTGGTGGCGGCAGGCGTTGTCACGGACCGGGGGGACGGGACCGGGCCCGACCCGTACCGTTCCATCACGGCACGCGCCTCGTGGGCGCGGCCGGCCAGGACGAGGTAGCGCGGGGACTCCGGTATCCACCGGTTCAGCAGCAGGACGAGCAGGCCGGTGGGCATGCCGATCAGCCAGAGGACGCGCCATCCGTAGTGCGGGACCAGGCTCTCGGCCAGCTGGCTGGTGAGGGCGTAGGCGAGGGCGGCGTTACCTCCGATCAGCACGAGGAGCCAGCCGCGGTGGCGGGCGGGGACCGTCTCCGCGAGCAGCGCGAACGCCACGGGCAGCATGCCGCCCGCACCGATGCCCATGAGGAAGCACATCACCAGGTTCGCGGTGAAGGTGGGCATCGCACCGCAGACCGACGTCGTGGTGAAGAGAACGCCGGCGAAGAGGATCGCGGGACGTCGCCCCACGCGGTCGGCGAGGACTCCCCACACGACGGAGCCCAGCACCGTCCCCAGCAGCCCGGACAGCGGCAGCAGGGACACCGGCAGACCGCCGTCCGGGCGCAGGGGCGAGCTGAGGCCGTACTCCGCCGCCACGCCGGGCGCGACGAAGGACAGCGTGGTCGGCTTCATGACGTCGATGGTCACGACGAGGGTGAGCACCAGGACCAGCCCGGCGTGGGAGCGGCGCAGGGGGGCGTCGTCGAGAGCGCGGACGCGGAGGTCCACCGGACGCTCGTCGCGGCGCTGGGGCGGAAGGAGCCCCCAGAAGGCCAGCGCGCAGCCCGCCATGACCGCCGCCATGCCGGCGGTCATGGCGGCGTCCGGCCGCATATGGGCCATGTGGTAGCCCATCGACCGCGCCTCGAAGAACATGGGCAGGTGCAGCGCGGCGCCGGTCGTGCCCAGTGCCGTGCCCGCCCAGAAGACGGCGGGCCGCCGGAACGTGATGGCGCCCTCCCTGCGGCCGTCCGCGCTCACGTGGCTGCTCCTCGGAAGGGTTCCAGGGCGCGCACCAGGGACTCCGGGACGGTGACCGGGACCGTGTCCGGTCCGTCGCCGCGCATGCAGGCGACGCGCTGGGTGCCGCGGGCCGCCAGGCGTTCGCCCGTGGCGTGCAGATGGACGTAGTCGAAGGTGAACTCGACCTGGGTGCTGAGCACTTCCCGCAGACGCATGCGGACGGAGACCACGTCGAACGCCCGCAGCTCCATGAAGTACTCGCAACTGCAGTTCACGGTGAAGAGTTTCAGGCCCGTCCGCAGTTCGTCCACCACCTCCGGTGCGTGCCGGTACAGGAACATCTCGCGGCAACGCCCCTGCCATCGCACGTAGTTGGTGAAGTAGACATTGCCGACGAGATTGGTCTCCTCGAAGCCGACGACGTGCCGGTACGCGAAGTGGTCAGGCATGCGTCTCCCTTTCGTGCCGGGCGATCGCGGACACGGCGGGCACGGCTGCGTCGGGTGCGCTCCCAACAGTGGTCATGTGGGCGACGGCCGTGAAGCGTCCCGCCGCGAACTCGGCGCCCCCGTCGTCGCGAAGGGTCCGCAAGTGGGCCCGGTCGGCCTGGCCGCCACCGGCCTTCCGCACGGCTTCGGCCACACTCCATACGGCGGTTCTGGCATGGCCGGCCGGCCAGCCCGCTTCCATGACGGCGGCGGCCAGGGACTCGCCGTCGGTCCCCAGCAGCCGCTGCCAGTCGGCCTCGGCCCGGTGGACCACTGCCTCGATGTCACAGCCCACGGGTCCGTCCGCGGCGACGGCGAGGGTGACCCCGGCGCCGTGTGACGCGCTCAGGTACCAGCCGTCGGGTGTCCGGCCGGGTCTGCCGTCGGCGCGGCGGACGACGCACGGACGGCCCGCCCCGGCGAGCCGGGCGAGCGCTTCCTGGGAGGCTCCTCGTCGTTTGACGCCCCCTTCCTCGACGACGGCCCGCAGCCGCGGCCCGTGCTCCGTCGTCCCCGCCGTCCGGACGAGGAGCGGGGCCAGCAGCGGCACGGGCCAGTGGCGCGGCCGGTGGCGGCGGTCACCGGTGGCCCGGAAGACCACGTCGTTCCAGTGCTCGACGATGCGGCCGGACCCGTCGGTGACGGTGAGGCGATAGGTGAACGCATCACCCGTGTGCGCGGTCTCCTGGGCGGTGAGGAGCAGGTCGCCGACCGGCGCGGCAGCCGGGCGCACCGTCACCTGACCGACGGAGACCGGCAGCAGTGTCCGGTGCGGGACACAGACCTGCACGGCGTGCAGGAAGGCGTCGCGCGCGCCCGGGTCGGGCAGGGCGAGGGCCGGGACGTGGAACATCCCGAACCACCCCTTGTCGTCGCCCGGCGCGATGACGGCCCGGCACGCGTGTGCGCCGATGTGCCGGTAGCCCGTCACCCGCTGGAAGCGCCCGCTCTGGAACAGCAGGCTCCCGTAGAGGTCGCGGGCGGGGACCAGCCGGGCGGCGGTCGCGTTGCCGACGGGTGCCGCGACGGGCGCCGCGGCCCGTGCGCGGGGGCCGGTCGCCTCGCCGACGTGCACGGTGGCGACGAAGTGGTCGACCGCGAAATCCGTCTCCTGGCTGCGCATCACCACGGCGACGCTTCCGTCCGCCCGTACCAGGGCGGCCGTGCGCACGGCCGTGGTGCCGCGCTCGGGAACCGTGATGGGTCTGAGGAACCGGACATCGCTCAGCGCGGCGACGGGCCACACACCGGTGACCGCGGCCGCGGTCTGTGCCATCGCCTCCATGCCGATGACGCCGGGGAGCAGGGCCTCGCCGTCCAGTACGTGGTCCGCGAGGTAGGGATCCGCACCCAGGGAGAGCTCGGCCTCGGTGACGAGTTCGACCCCGGGGTAGTCGATGAGCACCCGCTCCAGGAACCGCCCGTGGGGGGCGGTCGTCCCCCGGTGGGCGAGGGTCGGCAGTGTGCCGGTGCGGGAGGCGAGCACCAGCGGCCCGCGCAGCTCGTCGTCGGCGAGCACCCGGCCCAGGATCTCCAGGCCGTCGTCGACGGTGACCGGGCTGATGCCCTGCCGGGTGAGGGAGTCGAGCACGCCCAGGCGGTCGCCCATGCCGATACCCGCCCAGACGGACCACTCCAGGGTGAGACCCCGGCACGAGGGACGGGCGCGGCAGTAGTCGTCCACGTAGGCGGCGAGCCATTCGTTCGCGGCGGCGTAGTGGGCCTCGCCCCGGAGGCCGGAGCGGCCGATGATGCTGCCGAACGCCAGGAGCAGCCGGGGCGGGTGGTCGTCCAGGGCGTGGAGCAGCAGCCGTAGGCCGTCGAGCTTCGGCCTGCCGGTGGCCTCGAACTCCTCCTCGTCGAGGTGCTCCAGGGACGTGGGGGAGTTCCTGCCCGCACCGTGCAGCACCACCGTGACGGGACCGAGCTCGGACCGGACGCGGCGCACGGCGGACTCGACGGCCTCGGGATCCGTGATGTCCGCGGGGAAGTAACTCACCCGGGGACCGAACCGCGCGAGGTTCTCGGCGAGCAGCGAGTCGTCCTCGACGCGCGTGCGCCCGAGCACCGCGATCCGCGCACCGCTGTCGCCGACGAGGGCTCCGGCGCACTCGGTGCTGATGCCCTTGCCCCCGCCGGTGACCAGGACCACGTCGTCGGGGCGCAGCCCCGGCCACGGGGCCGTGGGCAGCCGGACCAGCGAGAGGGCGGGCGTGAGCCGCGTACCGTCGGCGCGGTAACGCACCTCGGTGAAGCCCTTCCTGGTGGCGCGGATCTCGGCCGCGACGCGGGCGAGCCACGGCGGGGAGCACAGGTCCTGGTCGCTCGACCCGGGAAGCGTGATCAGGCACACGGCGACGTCCGGCCGTTCGAGGTGCAGCGACTTGACGAAGCCGCCGCCGACCGGTCCCCGCTGGACGACGGCCAGCGTGCCGTGGTGCCCGACCGCGTCGGCCGCGGTGAGCAGCAGACCGGGGATGTCGGCGGTGGCCCGTTCCGGCAGGCACAGAAGTGTTCCGGGCGTGGGCGCTTCACGGGCGAGCGTGTTCGCGAGGGGACCGGCCACGGGGTCCTCCGGCACCGAATGCACGTTCCAGCTCGCGGTACCGGCGACGGACGAGGACCCGTCGGAGGCCGGCGGGTACGGGGGCAGGGGTGCGGGAGCCCAGTCCACGCGGTAGGCGCGTACCCATGACCCCGCACCGGGCACCCGCGTCGGACACGGGTCGTCCGAGGCGCCGGAGCCGCCGTCGAGCAGCGCGGCGATGTCGCCGACCGTGGCCGTGGCGATCGACAGGATGTCCAGGGGCGGTTCGACCCCGACGTCGGCGGCGGCCCGCGCGACGATGTGGCCCACGGTGATCGAGCTGAGGTGCAGTTCGTCCAGCAGCCGGGTGCCGGGGCCGATGGCCTCTGCGGGCAGTTCCGCCCGTTCGGCGATACGGACGCGGAGCGCCGTGAGCGCGTCCGATGGGGGTTCCGCGTCCGCACCGGCGGGGTCGTCGTCGGGGGGGGTGGCGCGCGGCGCGGGTGTGGTGGGTACGGGCTCGCCGGAGGGCGGCGCTTCCGCGAGCGGACCGGGCGGGGCCTCTTCGCAGGGGTTGGCGAGGAACCGCGGCGGGGCGTCGAGGGAGAAGGGGCGGGTGAACCGGTCGGAGAACAGCTTCTCCGGCCGCAGCGGTGAGCCCAGCACGTAGGCGGCGGCCATGACCTCCAGCAGCCCTCGCAGGAGGGGGCTGTCGGTGGCCGTGCTGACCACGGGAACAGCGTCCGCGCAGTCCCTGGTGATCGTCGCAAGTGCGCGACCCGGACCGACCTCGACGAACAGGTCGGTGCTTGCGGCGACCTCTTGTACGGCCTCCGAGAACCGCACCGGGCTGATGAGCTGCTGTCCGAGCAGCGCGGCCAGGTCGGCCTCGGGGCCGATGCGGCGGCCGGTGACGGTGGAGACGACCGGGCGTTGCGGGGCCTTGACCGGTTCGGCCGCCAGCGCGGCCGGCAGGGCCTGGGCGGCGCAGGCCATCTGCGGCGAGTGGAAGGCGTGCGAGACGTCGAGCGCGGTGACGTTCACCCCGGCCTCGCGCGCCGCCCGCGTCACGGCGGCCACGTCGGCCCGCGGCCCGGCGACGACGGTCTGCCTCGGCCCGTTCAGCCCGGCCGGCACACAGTTCGTTCCGCTGGTCCAGCGGGCCGCCGCCTCCGGGCCCGCCGCGAGCGCGGCCATGGCGCCCTCGCCCTGCGGCACCCTGCCCATCAGAGCGGCACGCCGGTCGACCATGCGCAACAGCGCGTCCTCGTCCATGCAGCCGGCCCAGTGCAGCGCGGTCAGCTCCCCCAGACTGTGACCGACGGCGGTGTTCCCGCGGACGCCCGTCTCGTCCAGTACCTTCAGCGCCAGCAACGACGCGCACACGACGCGTGGTTGGGCGAGCCGGGTGTCCGTGCCGTCCCGCAGTCCCGCCCCCTCGATGGCCGTGACCTCGCGGTGGGCGCGGTCGAAGCGGGTGCGCATGGCCGGTCCGACGCCCCCCGATCCCTGGCCGGGGAAGAGGAAGGTGATCCTCGGCCGCCGGTTCCTCCGGCCGAGCCAGACACCGGCCGCCGGGTCGATCGTCCGATCGGCCCCGGACGCGGCCAGGCGGGCCAGGCGCCGCAGACGCGCGGCAGCCTGTCGCGGGGTCGCGGCGACCACCGCGCCCCGTACGCCTGGCCCCGTCTCTCCGCGGGCGTCCGATTCCCGGGCCAGGGCGGCCGCCAGGTCGGTGAGTTCGGCGTAGGAGATACGGTCGGCGAGGGCGGCCAGGTGTGTGCACCGGGCGTCGAGCGCGGGCCCGTCCGCGGCCTCCACGAGGAGCAGTTCGGTGTCCTGCCGCGTGCGGGCCGCCAGCGGCAGGAGGGTCGTGTCAAAGGCCCGTCCGTCGGCGGCCTCCACGGCGATGTGCGTGTTGATGCCGCCGAATCCCATGGCGGAGACGCCCGCCCGTACGGCGCGTCCATCCGGGAAGGCCTCGGGCCGCTCGGCGAGCCGCAGCGCCCGGCCGGCCCCCGTCAGCTGCTGACGGGGCTGCCGCACCCCCGTGGCGGGGGGCAGCACACGGTGCCTGACGGCCTCGACGGTCTTGACGAGTCCCGCGATGCCTGCCGCGGCCTTGGTGTGGCCGATGTTCGCCTTCACGGAGCCGATGACCGCGGGGGGCGTCGAGGTGCCGTGGGCGGAGGAAAGGGCGTTGAGCTCGGTCGCGTCACCCACCGGCGTGCCCGTGCCGTGTCCTTCGAAGTAGCCCACCGACGCGGGTGAGTACCCTGCCATCGCGTAGGCACGCCGGACTGCCAGCAGATGCCCTTCGGCGGCCGGTCGGGTGATGCTGCCGGAACCGTCGGTGGAGATCCCCCACCCGGTGAGTACGGCCCGGACGTCGAGCCCGGCGGCGCGTGCGTCGTGCTCGCGCATGAGGACCACGACGCCGCAGCCCTCGCCCGGCAGGAAGCCCTGGGAGGCCTGGTCGTAGACCAGCATGTCGTCCTTGGCGAGTGCTCCGGTCCGGGCGAAGCCGATGAGTTCGAAAGGATCGATGCTGAGGTCGACGCCGCCGACGAGGGCCGCGTCGGCTTCCCCGGTGGCCAGCATGCGGCACCCGTCGGCGACCGCGAGGAGCGAGGACGCGCACGCGCCGTCCACGGTGAAGGCTCCGCCGTGGAGGTCGAAGTGGTTGCTGACCCGCCCGGCGACGGTGTTGGCCAGACCTCCGGCGAGGCTGTCCTCGTCGGGCTCGGGGAACGGCGCCTTGAACCGCTTCTCCAGCTCCGCCAGCAGTTCCGCCGCGGCGTGCCGGTCCATGCCCCGCTCGTCGAGCAGTCCGGCGAGGACCCGTCGGACGTAGGGGTAGCGGAGTCTCAGGGCCAGCGACCTGCTGCGGTCGCCGGTGAGGGAGTTGCCCAGGACCACCGCCGTCGAGCCGCGGGGCAGGCCGTCGCCCCGGGGCAGGTTCGCGTCCAGCAGCGCGCGGTGGGCCGTGTCGAGCGCGAGCCAGTGCACGGTGTCCGTGGCACGGAACGTCGACCCCGCGACGCCGAAGGTGCCTCGGTCGAACGTGAACCCGTCCAGCAGGGCGGCGTGGGTCACGCCGAAGGAATCGGCTCCGGCCGCCCGGGGGAGGTAGTCCTCCGTGTTCAGCCGCTCGCGCGGGATGGGCCGGAAGGCACGGCGTCCGGCGAGGACGTTCTCCCACAGCCGGCCCGGACTGTCGGCGTCCGGGTAGCGGCAGGCCATGCCCACCACCGCCACGCGGACCGGGACGGCGCTCATGCGGAACCTCCCGTGGAGTGGACGGCGGGAGCCGGGCGGGGGTGTCCGGCCGCGGCCATCGCGTGCCTGATCCACCAGCCGATGCCCCGTGCGAGGCAGACCGCGGTGACGGCGAAGAAGAGGGTGTAGGCGACGTGCAGCGCCATCAGCACGCCGTAGACGAGGCCGACCGCCGCGCCGAAGAGGACCTGGTCCCGGGGGCGGAACGGTGTCGTACCAGGATCGGTGATCATGTAGTTGGTGAACAGGATGAAGGCCACCCCCGTCATCACCGACAGGGCCGAGACGAGACTGTCGCCGAGGAAGGCCCAGCGGGCCACCGCCTGGAGCACGAAGGCCCCGACCCACCCGGCGATCAGCGGCAGCTTGCGTGTCAGCTTGCCGTTGAGCAGCGTTCCGGCCGCCAGGATCACCGCGGGCAGGGCCCAGCTCCCGTACGCGTTCAGGTGCTCAGTGAAGTGGTACGGCGGAGCGATCGCGACCCAGCTGTAGGTCAGCAGGACGACGGTGATGCCGAAGTTCGAGGGGTTCATGAAGTGCCGCATGCGCCCGTGCACCGGCGCGCGCAGCACGGTCTTCTGCCCCACCCCGACGACCACGGCGCATAGCATGGGCAGGATGTGGTCGTTGGCGTAGAGGAGCATGTTGCAGGCGAGTCCGGTGATGTGGGCCGGCAGCAGGAATTCGTAGACGGCCCGCGGGCCACCGGCGAAACGGACCGGCCGCCGCTCGCTCCATGCGCTGAGGGCCTCCAGCAGGAGTTCTGTCGCGTAGGCGGTGGCGACGGCCGCCAGGGGCCAGAGCCAGGGTTGCTCGAAGCCCAGCAGGGTGTAGCCCAGGATGTTGAGCACCGAGATGGAGAGGGCGAAGTTGCGCAGGGCCAGGTAGCGCGGATCGGGGGGCCGGGGCTTTTGGGGCGCTTCCGGTGTCGCCGGGCCGGCGTCGCGCTGCGCCGTCCGTGTGGCGTCCGGCCGGTGTCTGGCGAGATCGGTCATGGTGCCGTCACCTCCGTGGCGCGATCGTCGAGCAGCAGGGTGTGGTGCCCCGGCCGCAGCGTGACCGTCTCCTGGTGCGTGCCGCCCGTTGTGTCGAGCCAGCGCACCTCGACCCGTACCGGGGTGTCCTCGGCCGTGCCGAGTCCGAAGGAGAGGGTGAAGTCGCGTTTGCCGGAATGTCCGCTGCCGCCGTCCACCTGTTGCAGAGACGTTTTTCCGCCGACCGTCACCCGTGCCTGGGCGCCGATGGCCGCGACGGTGGCGCCGGAGTCGACCGGCGCCGCGGAGGCGGGTCTGACGAGGTCGAGCGTCAGCCGCCGGTTCACGGACGGCGAGTCGTTGCGGTAGTAGAGCGGCGGCGCCCACTGCCGGGCGATGGCCAGGTCAGGCGCGCCGTCTCCGTCGCCGTCCCCGATGGCGATGCCGCGGCTCGGGGTGGTGTCGCCGACCTCCAGCCGCCGGGCGATGTCGATGTACGACCCGTCGTCCGCCGGGGCGTACAGCGCCAGGTGCTGATGGCCCGACAGGTCGTCGCCGGGCTTGAAATTCGGCCATACCCCGGGGTGCTTGAGCAGTTCGTCGTTGGCCATGGCCAGTTCCTGGAGTTCGGGCCACCGGTTGGTGTCGCCCTGGACGAATCCGGTGGTCTGCACGATGGCGGGCAGGCCGGAGCCGTTGAAGTCGGCGGCCTTGGCGTCCCAGCTCCAGCCGCTCCACGCGAGCCCGAGGTCCGCGCTGCGATCGGTGAACGGCGCCACACCGTCCCGCAGTTTCCGGCGGGCGTCCGCGGGGTCGGAGGCGTCGTTCATGAAGGCGAAGTTGCTCTCCTGCAGGCCGAAGGACGTCGTGATGTTCGAGACGAAGATGTCCAGGCGGCCGTTGCCGCGCAGATCTGCGAAGTCGACCCCCATGCCCTTGAAGGAGTCGTTGCCCAGCGCCTTGGACTTGGGGGTGGTGGGGCCCAGCCGTCCGCGCATCGTCGTGAACCGCACGCGTCCCGGCGAGGAGACGTTGTGCAGCAGGTGGTCGGGGCCGAAGTCGTTGGCGATGTACAGCTCAGGCAGCAGGTCCCCGTCCAGGTCGGCCGCGGCCGCCGCCAGGGTCCAGCCCGTGGCGTCGCCCGCGGGCAGGGCGTTCTCGACCTCCTTGTACACGGCGCGTCCCGCGTCGGGTTCGCGGCGCAGGACGTGTCCGCCGCCGGCGTTCTTCGCGTGGGACATGGAGTGCTGCATGACGACGCGGTCGTCGTCTCGCGTGCTCAGGACGCCCGAGTCCGGGAAGTAGGTGGTGACAAGGACGTCCGCGTGGCCGTCGCCGTCGAAGTCCGCCACGGAGACCGCGTTGGAGTTCCAGCGTGCGCCGTGGTAGCGGCCGTCGTCGGGACCGTCGGCCGGAACCAGCTCCTGCGGGAGGTACGAGTCGTCCGACAGCCGGCCGGTGGCGCCGCGGTGCAGGAACAGGACGGGGGTGCGCCCCCAGTAGTACACGAGGAGGTCCACGCGACCGTCCTCGTCGTAGTCACCGGGCACGCAGCCCATGGGCGCCATCTCGGTGTCCGTCGGCAGCGGTGCCGGGTCGAGGACGAAGGGCGTGTACCTCCGGCCGGTTCCCGGAACGGGGGTGACGACGACCTCGTCCGTCCGGGAGTCCACGACGCAGAGGTCCGACGAAGTGCCGGTGCCGTCGAGGTCGTTGACAGCGATCCCGGCACCCACGGACGAGATCCACGACTGAATCCCCTGATACGCGGGGTTGACCGTGCGGACCTTCCGGTCGCCCGCGTCGTAGCCGGGTGGAAAGGCGATGGGCAGTTCGGTGAACGCGTAGCGGGAGGCCGCCCTGTCGACCGCCTCGGACGACGGACCGGGCTTGCGGGCCGCCGTCAGAACGGTGGCCATGAGCGCGATGGCGACCAGGACGGGTATTCCCTTGCGCAGACGGTAGGAACGGTCTCCCGGCATGTGCCTCCAATCAGAGGGTCAATCACTGAAGTGGCGCTGTATCCGGCCGCGCCACTCCTGGTAGGCGGGCCGCGATCCGTCCGGTGGCAGTTCCTGCCGGGCCGTGTGGGTGACCTCGGCGGCCTCCGCGGCTCCGACGCCGCACACGAGCCGTACCGCCTGCTCGGTCCAGTCGGTGGCGAGTCCGGCACCGAGCCGTGCCTCCGCGGCGAACGCGGCGCCCTGGCGCAGTTCGGGCAGATGCCTGCCCGCGTACTCCGTCAGCTGACGCAGCGCCTGCGGGGTTCCGGCCTCGGAGTAGACGGCGGCCAGCCCCGCCCCGGCCCACAGGTCGGGGTGGCGGTCCGGGGCGTAGCGCCGGATACGGCCGGCCAGGCGGCCGGGGTCGGCGCACTCGACGAACCACATCGCCCGGCCGATCCCCTGGTCGACCACATGGGCCACCGCCGACTGCGGGCCGGGCCAGGCCGGCAGCCTCGCCGCCCAGCGTCCGTCGGCCCGTGTTCCCGTGCGGAAGTAGGCTTCGTGGAACCCGTATCCGTCCAGTGCCAGCCAGCGCAGCAGCGGATCGTCCGGTACGACGTGCCGCCACAGGGGTGGGGGAAGACGGGCGAGGGCCCATCCCGCGCCCACGTGCACCATGTACCGATGGGCGGTGCCCGAGGAGCCGAGGAGACGGGCCACCCGGTCGCGCCGCCGCGGACCGACGGCGTCCAGCATGGCCAGCCCCATCGCGGCACCCTCGTAGGCGAAGCCCTGGTGCGCGCGCGGAACGCCCGCGCCGAGGACGTGACCGAGCCGCTCGACGTCGGTGCCGGAGGTGGCCGTGCGCAGCCCGGACAGAAAGGCGAGCCCGACGGTCTCCAGGCGGCGTCGGTCCCTCTCCGTTCCCTGATGGAAGCCCCTTCGGGCGAACGTGGTGGCGCCGGGCGGAGGAGTGATGAGAAGGCCGCGGAGTCGCAGCAGGAGCCTGGAGGAGAAGCAGTGGACCGCGGGCACGGACTCTCCCAAAAGTCGGATGTGGCCCAGGGGGTGGGTTCCCCTGCACGGGGCACAAGTGGTTCGCGGCAGGAACTCGGCCCACATTCTTGCGGCTACGGCCGGAGTCGTTGAAGAGCCCGAAGGTTTCTGACTGAAACTACTCGTTCAGTGTGAGTTTTTATAGCTGTAAGCCGTTCACGGAACTCGGGTTCTCACCTTCGGTGTTACTCCTAGGGTGTTGGCAGTTGCCGGGATCACGTCAGCCGGGGCGCCGTATGGCGTCTCTCACATCCCGAGATGTTACTATTCAAACGTATAGTATCTGGCCGAGGTGAGGCAGCGTGGCGCAACGTACGTACGGGCAGATGTGCGGGATAGCCGTCGCCCTGGACGTTCTCGGTGAGCGGTGGACACTGCTCCTCGTCCGCGAGTTGCTGATCGGCCCTCAGCGGTTCAACGAACTGCTCGCCGGGCTGCCCGGCATGGGCCCCAACCTGCTCTCCGAACGGTTGCAGTCGCTCACCGGACGAGGCGTCGTCGAGGCCCAGCGGGTGGCGGATGACAAGCGCGCGCGGCTGTACCGGCTCACCGCGCTCGGCGAGCGGCTGCGCGAACCGGTCCTCCTGCTCGGCCGCTGGGGCATGGCCATGCTGGAGCCCGACGAACACGCCCACACCCGTGCCGAGTGGGGCGTGCTGGCCGTGGAGGCGATGACGCGCGGTCAGGAAGTCGCCGACCGCGACGAGGCCTACGAGTTCCACATCGACGACCTGGTGTTCCACATTGCGGTGGCCGACGGGACGGCGTCGGTGCGGCGGGGGCCGGCACAGGAGCCCACGATGACGGCCGTGTCGTGCTCACAGACCTTCGTCAAGATCGGGGGAGGGCTGATCAGCCCCTTCGAGGCCGTCGCGGCCGGGGAACTCACCCTCGGCGGGGACCGGGAGGCGATCCTGCGCTGCTGCAAGTTGCTGGGCCTGCTGTGACGGCCTGCCGGGCGACCTTCGACCGAAAGCGGACGCGGCGTGGTGCGCGCGATTCCGAGGCGGCGGGATGGCCTGGACGGGTCCCCCTGTTCCAGCGAAGCCGAGAGCTCGGGGAAGGCGCTGCCATGGGATTTCGGCAACGCCGGAAGCGTGCGTGCCAGGGCGTGGCCGCCCGGTCGGAGGTCACCCGGCAGGCTCTGAGCCGGAGTGGCGAAAACCGTCGCCCGCGGCCGCCGGGCCGGTAGAGTCCGCCTCCTTCCGAGCCGCCCGGCACGGGCGGCCGTGTCGAGTGAGAGGAGCCGTTCGTGAGCGAGACCTTCCGCGCCACACTGGTCCGTGAGGCCGGTGTCGGAACGTGGACCTATGTGGCCGTGCCCCCGGAGACGGCGGCACGCCTGGGTACTGCGGCGCGCATCCCGGTGGTGGCCGAGGTGGAGGGCGTTTCCTTCACCGGTTCGGTGATGACGGGACGGGAGCAGTCGCGGTATCTGGTGGTCAACCGGTCCGTACGGGACCAGGCCGGCGTCGCCGAAGGGGACACCGTCTCCGTGCGGTTGCGCGTCGACACGGCCGAGCGCCGGGTCGAGGCCCCCGACGACCTGACCGAGGCGCTGGCGGGCGTCCCTGCCGCACGGAGGACCTACGAGGGCCTGTCGTACTCGCGCCAGAAGGAGTACGTCACGTGGCTGGAGGCGGCGAAGCGGCCCGAGACCAGACAACGCAGGCTCGCGAAGGCCCTGGACCTGCTCGCGGAGGGGCGCGCTCTGAAGGGCTGAGGCAGCGCGACGGGTGCCTGCGGACCGCGGGTTCAGGGCAACCTGCGAGAAGCTTCGCGCGGAAGACACCCCCTAGCGTGATCAAGCGTCACTGACCGGCGTCCACGACCGCTTCGGGGGTTGCCCGTGCCCACAGAGTTCGCCGCACACGATCCCGCCGCCGCCCCCGACTGGCCCCGGTTCCCCGGCCTCGCCCCGGGCGAGGCGGTCAAGGCGTTCCCGCCGCTCGACACCGCACCCGCCCGCTCCATCGTCCAGGACCGCTGGGAGCGGCTCGTCGCGCGTACCGTCGTCCCGGAGCCGCCGGAGCGGGTATGGGCGGCCCTGACCGCTCCGGACGAGGTGCGCCACTGGCTCGCGGTGTGCCGGGGTGTGCCCGCACGCGAGGGCCGGGAGTATCTCCTCGACTTCGAGGACGGTGAGTTCTTCCAGTGCCGTACGGAGGCGGCGACGGCACCGTCCGCCGACGGGAGCGGGATCCTGCGCCACCTCTGGCGCTGGGGCGGCGTGGGTCCGGCGACCCGGGTGATCTGGGAACTCGACCCCGTGGACGGGGGCACCCGGCTCACGGCGACCGAGGAAGCGTTCAACCCGCCCTCCGACTGGCGGTCGTGGAACGGCAACGGCTGGCCCGGCATCCTCGACCAGCTCGCCGGCTATCTGCGCACCGGTACGACGTGGCGCTGGCCCTGGCGACGCATGGGCCCCTACGTGCAGATAGAACTGGAGGCGGCCCCGTACGACGCCTGGGACGTGCTGTCGAAGCCCGAGGCGCTGCGGTACTGGCTCCAGCGGCGTCGCGGCGACTTCACCACGGGATCGAAGCTCGTCCTGGTCATGGGGGACGCCAGCGGCATCGTGGAGATGACCGTGCACCGGCACGTCGAGCCGAACCAGGAGTTCCCCTCGTACCTGCCCTGGCTCGAATTCGGGCTTCGCCGCGCGTCCTGGCCCGTGGAGCTGGGCGGAAAGCTGTACATCGAGCCCGCCGGACTCGACCGCAGCCTCTTCCAGATCTTCGTCGACAACTGGGAGAACGTACCGGCCGCGGCGCAACGGGAGGAGCGCCAGGTCGTCGCGCGGTTCTTCCGCGACTCCATGGTGCGGGCACAACAGCTGGTCGCCCCGCGGCCCAGCCCGTCCCATCCGCACGGCTGGTCCTGATCCGCTCTCCGTCCGGACGACAGAGGTATGCCATGACTGAGCAGGACATCGCCAAGGTGGTGCCGGGCCCTGGCCGGGACGTGCTGCAACTGCTGATGTCGCCCCCGGCCCACCTCGACCCCTACCCGGTCTATGCGTGGCTGCGGGAGAACGCGCCGGTCTGCGCGAGCGCGTACGGGGCCTTCCTCATCAGCAGGTACGCCGACGTGGAGTTCGTGCTGAAGCATCCCGAGATCTTCCCCGGGGTTTCCGAGGAGGCCATGGCGCAGATGTTCCCGCAGGCGGTGGGGCACGAGGCGTACGAGGTGCTGGTGACGTCGCTCGTCGGCAGCAATCCCCCCAGGCACACCCGGCTCCGCGGGCTGATCGGCAGGGAGTTCACCTCCCGGCGCGTGGGCGGACTGCGGGCGTCCGTCGATTCCCTGGCGGACCGCCTGGTGGACGAGGCCGCCGAACGGCTGCGGGCCGGGGAGGCGGTGGACCTGCACACCGCGGTGTCCCTTCCCATGCCCCTGCACGTGATCTCCGACCTGCTGGGCATCCCGTCCGCCGACCGCTCACGGCTGGCGGTGCTGGTGCCGGCGATGATGAACGTGGTCGACCCCGCTGCCTCGCCCGAGGCGGTGAGCGCCGCCGATGCCGCCTTTTGCGAACTTGGCGAATATCTCGACGGGTTGATCGCCGAACGACGCAGGGCGCCGCGGGACGACCTCGTGTCCGCGCTGGTCCTCGTGCACGACGAGGACCACGACCGGCTCGGTGACGACGAGTTGCGCACGCTGTTGTTCACCTTGTGGTCGGCGGGGTTCGAGACCACCGCCACGGGCATCGACAACGCGCTGCTGGTCCTCATCGAGCGGCCGGAGACGCGGAAGTGGCTGCTCGGCGACGAGTCCGGCACGGCCGCCTTCGTGGAGGAGACGCTGCGGCACGACCCCTCCGTGCAGGTCGCGCCAGGCATCCGGTTTGCCGCCATGGACACGGTTCTGAGCGGGGTGACCATTCCGCGGGGCACACAGGTACGGCTCATGCTCGGCGCCGCCAGCCGGGACCCCGCCGCCTATCCGCAGCCTGACGAATTCCTGCCGGGGCGCGAAGGCGCCGCCCCGCTGAGCTTCGGAGCCGGCATCCACTACTGCCTCGGGGCCGGACTGTCCCGCCTGGAGATGACGGCCGTACTGCCACGGATGCAGCGCAGGCTGCCGGCTCTCGCCCTGGACGGCCCGCCCGGGCGCCGTCGGTCCATCCCGCTGAGGGACTTCACGTCCCTCGTGGTGCGACTCGCGGAGTGACATGGGGCCCGGTACGCAAGAGCGACAGAAAGGGGTGGCCGTGGCGGACTCGATCACGGTGGAAGGACTCGGCAAGCGACTCGGCAAGAAGCAGGTCCTGGAGGGCATATCGCTGTCGGCGCCCCCGGGGTCGGTGGTCGCGCTGCTGGGGCCGAACGGTGCCGGCAAGACGACGATGGTGAGGGTGCTCTCGACGCTGCTGCGGCCCGATGCCGGACGGGTGGTGATCTGCGGAGTCGACGTGGTGGCCCATCCCCGGCGCATCCGCGCGATGATCGGTCTGACGGGCCAGTTCGCCGCGGTGGACGACGTGCTGACGGGCCGGGAGAACCTCGAACTGGTCGCCCGGCTGTACCGGATGGGCAGGACCCCGGCCCGGGCCAGAACGGAGGAGCTGCTGGACCGGTTCGGGCTCGGCGAGGCGGCGGACCGGCTGGTGCGCACGTACTCGGGCGGTATGCGCCGACGTCTGGACCTCGCCGCGAGCCTGCTGACAAGGCCTGCGGTGCTGTTCCTCGACGAACCGACGACCGGGCTCGACCTGCGATCCCGGCTGGGCCTGTGGTCGGAGATCGAGCAGCTTGTCAGGGACGGGACCACACTGCTGCTGACGACGCAGTATCTGGAGGAGGCGGACCGGCTCGCCAGTACGGTGACCGTCCTCGATCAGGGCCGGACGGTGGCCCAGGGGACACCGGCCGCGCTCAAGGACCAGATCGGCGGCGACCGCGTCGAGTTCGCGCTGGCGGACCCCGCGGACCTGGACCGCGCCACGGGCATCCTGCGGTCCCACGTCGGCGAGGAGCCGCAGCTCGACCGGACACTGGCCCGGGTGACGTTGCGCCTGCCCGACGGTGAGGACTCGGTCGGCGCCATGCTTCGGGACCTGCGCCACGACGGGGTGGGGGTGTCCACCCACGTGGTCCGCAGTCCGACTCTGGACGATGTCTTCCTCGCCCTGACGGGCAGTGGCATCGCCGACAGCGGTGGAGCACACGACGACACGGGCGGCGGGCGCACCTCGCGTCGTGGGCCGGGCCGCCCGGCGAGAGGAGAAGGACGATGAGCACACCCGTGTCCACCGGGGGGCCGGGGATGCTGCGGGGCCTCAACGACGCCTGGCTGCTGGCCGGCCGGAACATGCGGCACATCCGGCGGCGCCCCGACCAGCTCATGGCGGCGGTTCTCCAGCCGATCATGTTCTTCATCCTGTTCGCCTACATCTTCGGCGGTGCGATCACCGTGCCGGGCGGTGAGTACAAGCAGTTCCTGCTGCCCGGGGTCTTCGGCCAGGTCATCGTCTTCGGCGGGCTGGCCGGCATGTGCGTCGGCATCGCCGAGGACATGCGCAACGGCATGATGGACCGCTTCCGTTCCCTTCCCATCAACAGTGCCTCCGTCCTGTTCGGAAGGACCATCGCGGAGTCGGTGCGCAACCTGATCGCACTGATCGTGACCGGTGCCGTGGGGCTCGCATTCGGGTTCCGCTTCCACGGATCGTTCACCGACACGCTCGCCGGCGCCGGCATCCTGCTGCTCTTCGGCTTCGCGCTCTCCTGGGTCCTCGCTTGTGTCGGCATCACCGCGTCCAGCGCGGAGGGCGCCCAGACCACGGCGATGCCCTGGCTGTTCCTCCTGGGTTTCGTCAGCTCGGCCTTCGTCCCCACCACCGCGATGCCTGACTGGCTGCGGACGGTGGCGGACCACAGCCCGGTGACGCTGACGATCAACGCGGCACGGGCCTGGTTCAACGGCGCGTCGCCGGGCGACCAGTGGTGGCAGTCCGTGGTGTGGTCGGCGGCGCTGCTGGTCGTCTTCGTTCCGCTCGCGACGCGGCTCTTCCGCCGCGCCGTCGCCGCCTGACGCCGCGCCTCCGCTGAAGAGGAAGGCAGCTTTGTGGACATCATCGGCGCCGGCCTCGGCCGCACCGGAACGACATCGCTCCAGCAGGCCCTCGACATCCTGGGATTCGGCCCCGTCTATCACACCAAGGAGATCTTCCGAGATCCCCGGCGGCTTGCCGACTGGGAATCCGTCGTGAACGGTGGCCCACAGGACTGGAGCCGGATCTTCGACGGCTACCGATCGACGGTGGACTGGCCCGGGGCGGCGTTCTGGAAGGAATTGTCCGAGTACTATCCACAGGCCCGGGTCATCCTCACCGTCCGGAATCCCCAGACCTGGTACGCGAGCTGCCGGAACACCATCTTCATCTCGTACCGCCGGGGAATCGTGTGGCGGATCCTCCTTCCTCTCCTGCGCATCCCGCTACTGGCCGCGGACAAGCGGCTCCGGAATTTCCGGCAGGTCTTCGATGCCCTCTTCCGACGGCATTTCGGCAGTCGGCCCATCGGGGACCGGGACACAGCGGTCGCGGTATTCCAGGAGCACGTGGAGAGGGTGAGAAAGGATGTTCCCGCAGAACGACTGCTGGAATATCAGGTCACACAGGGATGGGAACCCCTCTGTGCTTTCCTCGGTGTCCCGGTGCCGGACGCGCCCTTTCCCCATGAGAACGATCGCGGTGCCTGGAAGCGCTTCACCCGCTCCCACGTCCTGCGGGGGCTGCGGAAGATCGCCGCCCGGCCGTTCCGCGGTCCGGCGAGCAGGGGCCGGTCCCCCGGCGACGGATGAGGCCCGGCGGCACCGACCAACTGGACACGTCCGAGAAGGGGGAGACGTGAACGACCTGATGAAGTACGCCGAACGAGTCTGGACGGGGGAGGAGGACCTGTCCGCCTACTTCGGCGGAGCCCTGCGCAAGGAGGGGCTCCGGCCGGTCGCCGACGACGTCTGGATGTGGCCCGCCACCGGCAACGTCTATGTCTTCCGTTCGTCCGAGGGCCTGCTCCTGTTCGACTCCGGCGACCGCCGTACGGCGCGGGACCTGCACGCCGCGGTCCGGGCGCTGACGAAGGACCCCGTGCACAGCATCGTCTACTCGCACGGCCACGTCGACCACGTCCTCGGAGTGCCCCCGTTCGACGAGGAGGCGGCCGGTGGTGACGGCGCGGGCCCCCGGGTGATCGCGCACGAGGCGGTGCAGCGGAGATTCGACCGCTATGTGCTGACCGCCGGCTACAACACCGTGATCAACCGTCGGCAGTTCCGTGCGCCGAGGATGACGTGGCCCACGGTGTTCCGGAGCCCCGACCGGACCTACAGCGACCGGACGGACCTGCGGATCGGCGGGGTGGACGTGCACCTCAGACACGGCAGGGGAGAGACGGACGACGCCACGATGGCGTGGTTCCCCGACGCCGGAATCCTGTGCTGCGGCGACTTCTACGCCTGGAACGCGCCGAACGCCGGCAATCCGCAGAAGGTCCAGCGCCATGTCGCCGAGTGGGCCCGGGCGCTGCGCTGGATGGCGGGTCTCGGGGCAAAACTCCTGCTGCCCGGGCACGGCGTGCCGATCGCCGGCGGCGACCGGATCGAGGAGACCCTCACGGCCTCGGCCACGTTCCTGGAACAGCTGCACGACCAGGTGCTGGAGCTGATGAACCGGGGTGCCTCCCTGGACGAGGTGCTGCGCGGAGTGACGCCGGACCAGTCCCTGCTGAGCAGGCCCTATCTGCGCCCGACCTATGACGACCCGGAGTTCGTCGTCCGCAACCTGTGGCGCTGCTACGGGGGTTGGTACGACGGTGACCCGTCCGCGCTGCGACCGGCTCCCAGGGAAGAACTCGCCGGTGAGATCGCAGGGCTGGCCGGAGGAGCTCTGGTGCTGGCCCGCAGGGCGAGCGACCTCGTCGACCGCGGGCAGTACCGACTGGCCGGCCATCTGGCGGAGTTGGCCGCGCTGTGCGTGTCCGCGGACGACCCCGGCCACGCCGAGGTGCACGCGACCCGGGCCCGGGTCTTTTCCGCACTGGAGGAATCGTCGGGCTCCTTCATGGCCCGCTCCGTCTACGGCTGGACGGCAGCACGGTCGAGGTCCCTTGCCGCGGGAGGGGACGGCGAACACGAAGCGGACGGCGACCGCTGGGCACCGTGACACCGGCGGCCGAAGGACCCCGCCGCCGTACGAACGAGCGGTGCCCGGCCGGAAGGCGTCCGGCCGGGCACCGCTCGCTCGGGTCGCGCTCAGCGGGCCTCGGGCTCCTCGACGATCAGAAGGTGGTTCCCGTCGGGGTCGTTGATCGAGAAGAACGAACCCCAAGGCGCTTCCATCAGCGGCCCGTTCGACTGAAGTCCCTTGCCGGTGATTTCCGCGTGGAGAGCCGACACATCGTCGGCCGCCACGGAGAACTGCTGCATTCCGGGCTTCATTCCGCCGACGTCCCAGGTGACCAGGACGATGGAGCAACCGCCACCCGGCGCGGCAAGCTGGAGCCAGCGCAGACCGGGCTCCGGAGGCATTTCCTCAGGCGTCATCTCGTGGTCGTTGATGACAGCGAATCCCAGTTTTTCGTAGAAGCCCTTTGCGACCTCCTGATCGGTCACCGGGACGGAAAGGAGCGTGATGTGGCGGATGCCCATGCGTGAACTCCAACTGAAAGTCGGGCAGTCGGCTTTTGACGCTGTCAGGCTAACCGATACGGGCGGCATCCCGCGGCGGTACATGGCAGGGAGTCATGGGCCTCATTCCTCCGCCGCGGGAGCCGCGCTCCGTTCCCGGCCGGCCGGGCGCCGTTACTCGCCGATTCCGGCGGCTGCCGCCTCGGACGGATTGACATCACAGACCCGGACCAGGACGTCATAGGCCACCAGAGCGCCACGGACGACTTCGTTGTAGAGGTCCTGCGAGGCCAGCGCGAGGTCGCGCATCGGCTGCATGTACATCATGAAGAAAGCGTTGAAATCGTAGTTGGCCAGAATGGTGTGGCCGTTTTCCTCCATGGCCTGCAGCAATTGCACCCTGACACGCAGCTTGCGCAGTCGAGAGATGCGCGCCTGGGCCATGCCGGTGAACCCGCCCTCGCCGAGCTGACGCAGCGTCTGCTCGTAGCACTCGTCGCGCCCCTTGGCCAACGCCGCGGCCGCGTATGCCTGCAGGCTCTGGTAGTGGCCGACGGCCAGGTCGATCTGGCCCACGGTGCCGTCCAGCGCCCGGAAGCAGGCGTCATAGGTCGAACGGACCTGCTTCATGGCCGAGGTCACCTTGTCGGGGTCCACCTCGCCACTCGGTGAGACGGCCGTCCCGGAAGCCTCCACGACGTACCGGACCGTGTCGTCGAGCGCTGCCAGCGCGTCCATCGTGTCGCGTACGGACCGAAGGGTCGCGGCGGTCGCCACGGCGTCGGCGACCAGCCCCTCGGAGATCTCCGCTGCCTCGTCGGTCGAGTAGTTGGTCGGAGGACATTCGTTGTGCAGGCCGAGCACGCCCACTGTCTTCTCCTGTCGCCGGGGATGGAGAGAGTGCTCCTCGACGATAGGAAGCGCACCGCTCGGGCCACTACTTCCAGGTTGCGTGCCGGGTCGCGGTACAACCGAGCAATACGGGAGAAGACGGCGTCGGCCGTGGCGGGGAAGGATGCGTGTCACGGCGTGCCCGAGCGAAGGGAAGTGCCGCTCCATGAAGCAGAGAACCTCCGAGGCCGGTGAGGGGTCCGCGGTTCCCGAGGTGTTCGAGCGCGCGGCGCCCGCCTACGACAGGACCGGGGTCGAGTTCTTCGCGCCGCTCGGTCGGCGCCTCGTCGAGAGCGCACGGCTCGGCCGCGGTCAGTACGTCCTGGACGTCGGCTGCGGGCGTGGTGCATGCACCTTGCCCGCAGCCGAGGCGGTGGGGGACGAAGGGCGGGTGACGGCCATCGACGCCTCACCGGCCATGGTCCGTGCCACGGCCCGCATGGTGGCCGAGCGCTCGTTGCGGCAGGTCGCCGTCGAGGAGGGGGACGCCATGTCCCCGACCTTCCCCGCAGACTCCTTCGACGCCGTGATCGCCGGCCTCGTCGTCTTCATGCTTCCCGATCCGGCGACCGCGCTGCGCAACTACGCCACACTGTTGCGGCCTGGCGGCCGGCTCACGATGAGCTCCTTCGGACCGGTCGATCCTCGCTTCTTCCACGTCACGGACGTGCTTCTGGGCTTCCTGCCGGACGGGCCGCCGGACATCCCCGGACAGGGGAACTCGCCGTTCGGGAGCAGGGACTCGCTGACGCGCCTGGTCGGCTCGGCGGGTTTCACGGGGGTGAAGGTGGACGAGGCCGACTTCGACCTCGGCTTCGACACACCCGGCCAGTGGTGGGACTGGCTGTGGCAGACCGGAGGGCGGGTGGTGCTGGAGGCGGTCCCGCCGGACCGGCTCGACGCCGCCCGGGAGGCCGCGTACCGGCGCATGGACGAGGTGCGCGACGCGGAAGGACGACTGACCGTGCGCTGGAACCTGTGGTTCACGCACGCGGTCTCCCGGAAGGGATGACACGGAAGATGCCGGGGCAGCCTCCTCTCGCGCCGGGTGCTCTGCCTCTGGTGGGACACGCGGCGTCGTTCCTCAGTGATCCCGTCGCCGTGATGAGCGCCGGCCGACGGACGCACGGACCGGTCTTCTCCATCCGGCTGGGGCCGAAGCGGGCGGCTGTCGTGGTGGGCCCCGAGGAGAGCCGGGCGACCCTGGCGCTTCCGGAGAGCACACTCGCGGTGCGGCCGGTCTACCAGTGGCTGAGACCGATGTTCGGTGAGGTCATGCAGGCCGCCGTCCACACGGACTACCTCACGCAGCGCACGGCGCTGCTGCCCGTGTTCCGAGGGCGGCACGTGTCCGACCGGGTGGCCCCCGTGGCCCAGGACATCCATGCCTGGACGACGACGCTGGGCCATGCCGGGCGGTTCGACGCCCACCGGGACCTGGAGCGCCTCACACTCGACATCGCGATCGGGCTCGTGCTGGGCACGGACTTCCGGTCGCGCCGCGGCGAGGAGTTCCGCTCCCTCTTCCTCGATGTGGCCGCGGGCATGGACTTCTTCCTGCCGGAACACTTTCCCGCGCCGCGCCTGATACGCCGCAACCGTGCGCGGCGCCGGCTCTTCGCCATGCTGTCGCCGGAGCTGGAGGCGGCGCGGACCGACCCGGACCCGGAGCGGCGCGGATACCTCGGCCGTATCGCCGGGAGCCACGACCGTTCCGGGGCTCCGTTCGACGACGACACCGCCGTTGGGCTCGCGCTCATCCTGTGCTACGCGTCGTACGAGACCACCGCCGCGCAGCTGGCCTGGGTGCTGGTGCTGCTGCTTCAGCACCCAGGCCGGCTCAAACGGGTGCTCGACGAGGTCCACACACTTCTTCCCGACCGCCGGGCACTGCCCTCCCTCACCGATCTGCGAAGGCTGGAGCTGCTGGGAGCCTGCCTGCTCGAAGCCCAGCGCCTGCGTCCCGCCACCAGCATGCTGACCCGATTCGTGGCGGAGCCCTTCACGGTCGGTGGCTACGAGATACCTCAAGGATGGAACACCTTGTTCTGTCCGCCGGTCACACACCGTTCACCGGACCTCTATCCCGATCCCGACTCCTTCGACCCGGAGCGTTTCTCCTCGGAACGCGACCCCGACGGGCGTGCCGCGGGGCGGTTGCTGAACCTTGGCGGCGGGGGCCACGCCTGTCTCGGCGGTCACCTCGCCGACATCGAGATGCGCCTGGTCGTCGCGCTGCTCGTGCGCCGGTTCGAGATGAGACTCGTCGACCCCCGGCCCGCACCCACGAGGAAGCCCGGGCCGAGCAGGCCCGCAGGCCCTTGTCTGATCGAGTACCGCGTCCGCTCCCATGTCTGAGAGGGAGGAGGCGGCGAACCGCGACCGGAAGATCAGAGGCGGTCGGCAGGGTGCTTCCACGGGGCGGGGAAACAGAAGCGGAGGGGCAAGGAGGCGAGGGGTGCGGAAAATTGGCTGAATTTCTCCGTGTCGAAATCGGTGGAGGATTAACACGCCTCGCCCGATAGGCGCTTCTTCTGTATTGCCGTGGGGAAATTGACAACCGGTCGAGCGCTCCTTAGTTTTATTGGAGATTCCTGAAGTCAGCACTCAAGGAGTGTTCCTGGTGTCTTTACGGAAAAGGCTCGTGCAAGCTACGGGATCTCTCACGGTACTGGCCGCGGCTGCGGCCCTCGGCCTCCAGACGCCCGCTTCGGCGGCGGCCCCGAAAGCCGTGGTGACGCCGTCGTCGGGACTCTCGAACGGTGCCGTCGTCAAGGTCACGGCCACCGGCCTGAAGCCCGGGACGACCTATAACGTGGGTCAGTGTTCCTCGGTGGACGGCGGCTCGCTCGCCTGCGACATGCCGGGGTTCACGCCGGTGACCGCGGACGGGAGCGGAAATCTGGAAGTGCAGGTGACCGTGCACAGCTCCTTCACCGGCTATCTGTACGACGGCAAGGCATGGGGCTCCGTCGACTGTGCGAAGCTGCAGTGCCTCGTCGGGATGGGGGATTCGTCGGGAAATGGCCCCGAGGGTATACCGATTTCGTTCTCGCGATAGACGCGAGAACGACAACGGCCAAGGGCTGTCCCGTGAATTCCCGGCGGGCGCCGGCCGCTGGCTGCGACACCTCGCCGCGTTGTCGGAACATCCGCATGCACCCGGCATGCGGACGTCTCCCCGCCTCGCGATGCGCCACGTCCGACGCCGCGCGCCTGCCCACCACGGATCACGGGACGGCCCTTGGGGCCGAGATCGGCATCGGCGCAGGGCCTTTCCGGTGAATCACGTGACTGGGGGCCGGGCGGTGCGGTTCCGTGATGCCTCGTATCGCCCGGCGCGTGGGCGGCCGTCGTGGCGAGGTGTGCCCTCCGGCCCCGGTCGCCGCCACCGTCCCCTGTCGGGCGGCGGCGACCGGGGCCGGTCCGCGTCACAGCACGAGCAGGGCCCGTACGGGGACGGCGGTGCCCGCCAGGGGGCGCACCGCCATCCGCATCAGCGCGAGGGCGTTGTCGTCCCCCGCGATGCGGTTGGCGCTCAGCTCGCCGCAGGACAGGCACTCGTGGATGAGCGCCCACTCCCCGTCCGGGCGGACGGACAGGCTCAGCGCCGCCATCCTGCCGCGGCACTCCGACGCCCGGTCGCCCGGTATCCGACGGTCGACGTGCAGGCTGGTCAGGCAGTGCGGGCAGTGGTTGCGGTGGGCGGTGCCCGGTGCGCTCAGCGGCACGTCGAGCCGGCAGCCGACGCAGCGGAACGCGTCGCCCCGGGCGCCGTCCGGGCCGTGCAGGACGTCCTTGCGGCGCTGTGGCCGGTGATGGGCCGATCGGCGCGGTCTACGTCGTGGCATGGCGGGACCTCCGTCCTCTCCTCGGTAGCGGCCGGGCGGTCACAGGTCACCGAACGCTTCGAGCGGGAAGGGCGGTTGGGCCAGCGGGCGCACGGCCATCCGCATCAGGATGAGCTGGTTGTCGTCCCCGCAGACCGGGTTGGAGGTCAGCTCGTCGCAGCGGGTGCAGCGGTGGATGACCATCCAGTCGCCGGTGCGCAGTACCGCGATGGAGATCGGGGTCATGCGGCCCCCGCAGTCGGACGGTCCGCCCTCGACGTGGTCGAGGCAGTGCTGCGAGTGCAGGCAGCTGGGGCAGTGGTTGCGGCGGTTGCCGTCCGGGGCGAGCGTGGCGATGGTCAGTCCGCACCACAGGCAGGTGAAGGTGCCGGTTCTCAGGACGGCACCGGCGCCGTGACCGTGCGGGACGGGCGTGGACGAGGAGGAGGTGGAGGAAGTGGAAGACGTCGACGAGCGGTGGCGGGGATGCTTGGTGGACACCCGGTGTTCTCCTTGCCGAAGAGGATGAGCAATGCAGCAGGGAAGGACCGAGTCGCCCTCGCGGGGCATGGAACCGGAGAACCACGACATCCGCACGGCAGGACGTGTCGGCGCACGGGAGCGAAGCGAAACCGCGCAGAAGCGAAACCGTGCAGAAGCGAAGCCACGTATCAGTGGGATCGCGTGCCGACGTCACCGCGTGTCGGCGGGGCCTCGTGCCGAGGACCTCGCGTCAGCGGGACCGTGTGTCAGGCCGTGTGTCAGTGGGATGCCGCGAGGTGCCGCGGGAGCGCGGGCACGCGCGGGTCCGGTCGCCCCGACGCCCTGGGAGCGCGACGAGGGAGGCTCGGAACCACTGGCCGGGGCATACATCAACTACTTTCCAGGGCAAGCGCCCACAGGTCATCCACGGTCGACACCGTGGCGGGTCCGAGCACGGTAACAACGCGCCCGGTTCCCGGGCCACCGGTTTTACGGTGTGCTCCGCGGGGTGCTTCACGGTGCCGGGCCCCGGTGCCCACCCCCGTCGGGAGCCCGCCCGGCCGGGAACCCGCCCCGCCGAGGCCCTGGTCCGGGGCGCGGCTCTCGCTCGTATGCTCGGTCCATGACCGATCCCCAGAGCGGACGCCCGACCACCAACGCCATGCGGCGCGCCCTGAAGCGCGCCCGTGACGGCGTCGCCCTCGACGTCACCGAGGCCGCGGTGCTGCTCCAGGCACGGGGCGACGACCTGACGGATCTGGCCGCGTCGGCGGCCCGGGTGCGCGACGCCGGTCTCGAAGCCGCCGGACGGCCCGGGGTGATCACGTACTCGCGCAAGGTCTTCATCCCGCTGACCCGGCTCTGCCGCGACAGGTGCCACTACTGCACGTTCGTCACCGTCCCCGGCAAGCTCCGGCGCGCCGGCCACGGGATGTTCCTGTCGCCCGACGAGGTGCTGGCCATCGCCCGTGAGGGCGCGGCCCTGGGCTGCAAGGAAGCGCTGTTCACGCTCGGCGACCGGCCCGAGGACCGCTGGCCCGAGGCCCGGGAGTGGCTGGAGGCCGAGGGATACGACGACACCCTCGCCTACGTACGTGCCATGGCGATCCGGGTCCTGGAGGAGACCGGCCTCCTGCCGCACCTCAACCCCGGCGTGCTGACCTGGACCGACCTCCAGCGCCTCAAGCCGGTCGCCCCCTCCATGGGCATGATGCTGGAGACGACCGCGACCCGCCTGTGGTCCGAGCCGGGCGGCCCGCACCACGGCTCCCCGGACAAGGAACCCGCCGTGCGCCTGCGCGTCCTGGAGGACGCGGGCCGCTCCAACGTCCCGTTCACCACCGGCGTCCTGATCGGCATCGGCGAGACGTACGAGGAACGCGCCGGCGCCCTCTTCGAGCTCCGCCGGATCGCCCGCGCCTACCACGGCGTCCAGGAAGTCATCGTCCAGAACTTCCGCGCCAAGCCGGACACAGCGATGCGCGGCATGCCCGACGCCGAGCTGGAGGAACTCGCCGCGGCCATCGCCGTCGCCCGGCACATCCTCGGCCCGTCCGCCCGCATCCAGGCCCCGCCCAATCTCGTCGACGCCGAGTACGCGCTGCTCATCGGCGCGGGCATCGACGACTGGGGCGGCGTCTCCCCGCTCACCCCCGACCATGTCAACCCCGAACGCCCCTGGCCGCACATCGACGAACTCGCCGCCAGGACCGCCGAGTCGGGCTTCACGCTGCGCGAACGTCTCACCATCTACCCGGAGTTCATCCGGCGCGGCGAACCCTGGCTCGACCCGCGCCTGCTCCCGCACGTCCGCGCCCTCGCCGACCCGGAGACTGGGCTGGCGAAGGAGGGCGCGATCCCGTCCGGACTGCCCTGGCAGGAACCCGACGAGGAGTTCGGCGCCACCGGCCGCACCGACCTGCACCGCACCATCGACACCGAGGGCCGCACCGGCGACCGTCGCGAGGACTTCGACGAGGTGTACGGGGACTGGGACGCGCTGCGCGAGGCCGCAGCCCCCGGCATGGTCCCGTCCCGCATCGACACCGACGTGCGCGAGGCGCTGAGCCAGGCCGCCGCCGACCCGACGAGGCTCACCGACGACCAGGCGCTCGCCCTGCTCCACGCCGACGGCCCGGCCCTCGACGAACTGTGCCGGATCGCGGACACCCTACGCCGTGACGTCGTCGGCGACGACGTCACGTACATCGTCACCAGGAACATCAACTTCACCAACGTCTGCTACACCGGCTGCCGTTTCTGCGCCTTCGCGCAGCGGCGCACCGACGCCGACGCGTACACCCTCTCCCTGGACCAGGTCGCGGACCGGGCCGCGCAGGCGTGGGACGTCGGCGCCGTCGAGGTCTGCATGCAGGGCGGCATCCATCCCGACCTGCCCGGCACCGCGTACTTCGACATCGCCCGCGCGGTGCGGGAACGCGTTCCCGGCATGCACGTGCACGCCTTCTCCCCGATGGAGGTCGTCAACGGGGCCACCCGCACCGGCATGTCCATCCGCGACTGGCTGATCGCCGCGAAGGAGGCCGGGCTCGGCTCGATCCCCGGCACCGCGGCCGAGATCCTGGACGACGAGGTCCGTTGGGTCCTCACCAAGGGCAAGCTGCCCACCGCCACCTGGCTGGAGGTCATCCGCACCGCCCACGAGGTGGGCCTGCGCTCCTCCTCAACCATGATGTACGGACACGTCGACCAGCCCCGGCACTGGCTCGGCCACCTGCGGACCCTCGCCGAACTCCAGCAGGAGACCGGCGGGTTCACCGAATTCGTCACTCTCCCGTTCATCCACACCAACGCCCCGGTCTACCTGGCGGGCATCGCCCGCCCCGGCCCCACCGACCGCGACAACCGGGCCGTCACGGCCATGGCCCGGCTGCTGCTCCACCCGCACATCACCAACATCCAGACCAGTTGGGTGAAGCTGGGCACGGAGGGCGCGGCCGAGATGCTGCGCTCCGGCGCGAACGACCTCGGCGGCACGCTGATGGAGGAAACCATCTCCCGTATGGCCGGGTCGGGTTACGGCTCGTACCGGTCGATCCAGGACCTGGTCGCCATCGCCGAACTGGCCGGCCGCCCGGCGAAGCCGCGTACGACGCTGTACGGCGAGGTGCCCGAGGAACGGGTGGCGGCGGCCACCGCGTCCGACGGCCACCTCCCGGAACTGCTGCCCGTGCTGCCGGACTGAGCCGGGCGCTTCCGGCCCGGCCCTGAGGCCATCAGACGGGGCGAGCCGCCATAGGGCCGATACGAGCGCCTGCCGGGCCGATACGAGCGCCTGCCGGGCCGATACGAGCGACCGTCGGCCCTGTCGGCGCTGGGGGTCCCGTCAGCCTTTGAGGTCCCGGGGCCGGGCCTGGGCCAGGGCCCGCCGCAGCCGGTCGGCCCCGGGCAGCCCGCTCGGGCCCGAGCCGTCCGGGTCCCGGTACAGCCGACAGGCGAGCCCCGGAGTGCGGCCGGGCTCGGCAAAGGGGTCGCGGCCGTCGATCAGGAAGGTGGGGGAGCCGGTGAACGCGACCGCCTCGGCCTCCGCCCGGTCCGCGATCACCCGCGTGGAGAAGCCGGTGTCGTGCAGCCCCATGCCGTCGAGCACCTGACGCAGCAGCTCGGCCGCGGGCCCGGTGTTCGGGCAGTCCGGCACGACCAGGATCTCGATGTCCATGCCCTCGGCCTCCCTGTTCTCGGCGTCCATGCCTCCAGCATCGCGCATCCCGCACCGGGGCGCGGCTCGCCCCCCCAGCCGCTGAGGCACGAGCCCGGCGCTGTGCCGGACGAGCCCGCGCTCCTCGTGGAACCGGAGCGTGGCGACGGGCGGTCCGCACGACGACGGTGACCCGATCCGTACCCGCGCACGTACCTCGACGCCCGGCGACGCATCCCGCGAACGCGGCCCGGCCGACATGTCCGAGAGGCCTCCGGGCAGCCGTCCGGCCGGTCAAAAACGACCTGCGGGACGTCCGTCCACATACCCACGCGTACCCAGATCGGCGCCCTCTACCGGCCGTTCCTGTTCGATTACAGTGCTGCGCAGTCACAGGCGGGCTGCCCGACGGGGAGGGGCGCGGTGAGCACAGGGACCACGGCTGTCTGGGGTCGTGTGGAGCAGCAGGACTTCCGCAGCCGGGTGCGTGGCGCGTTGTTGGGCGGGGCCATCGGGGACGCGCTGGGAGCCGGGGTCCACGGGCTCACGCTCGAAGAGATCCGGGCCGCCCACGGCGCCGACGGCGTCACCGACTTCGAGCCCGCGCACGGCGGGCGCGGTACCGTCACCGCCGTCACCCAGCTCAGCCTGTTCACCGTCGACGGGCTGATCCGCGCCCAGGTGCGGCGCGACACGGGTGCCTGGCACCCGCCCACCGATGTGCACCGGGCCCATCTGCGGTGGGCGGCCACCCAGCACGACTGGGGGCCCGACGAGCGGCGCGAGGACAACGGCTGGCTCGCCCGGCAGGAGTGGCTGTACGCGCGGCGCGCCCCCGCCCGTACCTGCCTCAACGGCCTGGGCGACACCACCATGGGCACGCTCGACAAGCCCAAGAACCCCACCGCACGGGATTCGGCGGCCCTCACCCGGTCCGCGCCGTTCGGCCTGCTCGTCGGCTGGGAGTCCCAGCTCGTCCTCCAATTGGCCGTCGAATGCGCCGCCCAGACCCACGGCCACCCGGCCGCCCTGCTCTCCGCGGGCGGTCTCGCCGTCATCATGCACGGACTGGCCCGGGGCGAGACCCTGGACGGTTCCGTCCAGCAAGCCCTGGCGCTGCTCGCGGAGCGTCAGGGGCACGAACCCGTCACCGAGGCGCTGAAACGGGCCCTCGGCACGGTGTGCCAGGGCATACCGGGCCCTGCGCTGATCGAGTCGCTGGGCGTCACGGACACCGCGGAGGACGTGCTGGCCGCCGCCGTGTACTGCGCCCTGGTCAGCGAGGACATACGGCACGGCCTGAGGCTGGCCGTCAACCACGGCGGTCCTTCCGCGGCCACCGGCTCCCTGTGCGGGGCGCTGCTCGGCGCGCTGCACGGCGAGACCGCACTGCCGCCCGCCTGGCTCGCGGAACTTGAGGGGCGGCCCACCGTCCTGGAGCTGGCCGACGACTTCGCGATGGAGATGACCCAGGGGCCGGCCCTGCACAGCCCCTCCGCTGCCGCGCGCGGTTGGCTGAACCGCTACCCGCGCCTCTGACCCTCCGGCGGCCGGCCGGCCATCCGCGCGTGGACCGTTGCCCGTACGTCCGACCCGCCGACCGCGCGTGTGACGTGCCGCGGATCCGGTGGCGGTCCGGCCGCCGACCACGGGCGTCGTCCGCCGGCTGCCCACCACCGGCTACCGCATCAGCTCGCCCGCGTTGACCAGGAGCGACTGCCCGGTGATCGCTCTCGCCCGGTCCGAGGCCAGGAACGCGGCGGCCTCGGCGACGTCGCCGTCCGTGGCGAGGTCCGGCAGGGCCATGCGCCCGGTGAGCCGGCCGAGCACCTCGTCCTCGGGCACGCCCTCGGAGTGCGCCGCGAACCGTACGTACGCCTGCACCGGAGGGCCCCACATCCAGCCGGGCAGCACCGTGTTCACCCGGATCCGGTACGGGCCGAACTCCTGGGCCATGGAGTACATCGCCGAGGTCAGCGCCCCCTTCGAGGCCGCGTACGCCGTCTGTCGCACCTGGGTCGGGGCGGCCACCGACGACTGTGTGCCGATGAGGACCACCGAGCCGCCCCGCTCCTTGAGCCCGGGCAGGCAGGCGCGGGTCATCCGCAGCGTGCCGAGCAGATTGACGTCGACCACCGATCGCCAGGCGGCGAAGTCGGCGTCCTCGACCCCGCCGAAGTGGTCGTCGCGCGCCGCCACGTGGATCACCGCGTCGAGTCGCCCGAACCGCTCCAGCGCCAGCCCGGCGAGCGCCTCGCACTGGGCCTCGTCCGTGATGTCGGTGGCCCGGTGGGCGGTACGGCGGCCCTCCGGGTCGATCTCCGCGGCCGACCTGGCGAGGTTCGCGCCGGTGCGCGCCCCGAGGACCGCGTTGCCGCCGTCCCGTACCACCGTCGCCGCGATGCGATGTCCGAGCCCGGCGCCCACTCCGGACACGACGACGGTCTTCCCCGTGAGCGGCATCGTCGTCCTCCCGGCTCTGGCGGATTATCTGACGGAACGTCAGAGTAGATCGCCGTAGCGGAGTACGGAAGGGACACGGAAGGGACAAGGAGGTGGGGACGGCATGAGCGATGGCATGAGTGGTGGCGTGAGTGGCGGCTCGGGCGATGGCGTCGTTGACGGCGTGGACGACGGGGCGCGCAGCGACATCTATGCCGAACTGGCCGCGTCGGGACCGTACGGAGTCCGCCCCGGCCATGCGCTGATCACCCTGGTCGAGCCGCACCCGGGCCACGAGTACGCGTACAACCGCTGGTACGAGGACGACCACTACTACGCGGGCGCCATGGCGATGCCCTGGATGTTCGCGGGCCGCCGCTGGGTGGCCACCCGTGAACTGCGGGAAATGCGCTACCCGGAGAAGTCCGCCGTGGCCGAACCGGTCGGCGCCGGCTGTTACTTGTCGACGTACTGGGTGACGGAAGGGCGCTACGACGACCACATGCGCTGGACCGTCACGATCAACAAGCGGCTGAACCGGGACGGCCGGGTCCACCACGACCGTACGCACGTCTTCACGTCGTTCCAGGACCACGAGGCGACGGTCTACCGCGACGGTGCCGTGGGGCCGCGGGACTTCCACGCGCTCGACCACCCCTATCGGGGCCTGGTCCTCCAGGTGGTCGACGCCGAAGAGGCGGGACGGCGGGCGGAGTTGCTGGAATGGCTGCGCTCGCGGCACCTGCCGGAGCGGCTGGCGGGTTCACCGGCGGCGATGGTGACCGTCTTCCGACCCACCCCGCTGCCCGGCGACCGCATGGCCTATGTGAAACAGGTCGAGGGCGTCGACACCCGGCTGACCCTGCTGTGGTTCCTCCAGGAGGACCCGCGCGACTGCTGGGACGGTCACTTCTCCGGACTCGACGCGGTTGTCGCGGAAACCGGGCTGGGGCGGGTGGAGTTGGTGGCGCCGTTCATTCCGACCGTGCCCGGTACGGACGCGTATGTCGATCAGCTGCGCTGAGGGGCGGTCCGGCCGTGCACCGAGTCGAGCCCTTTGGGGCGGCCGGGGGCCGGGTGCGGCGGGAAGTGTTGGTGTGGCCGTCGGGTGGCCGGCGGTGGGGGCACGGCCGCCGGGGCGAGGCCCCGGTGGAGCGGTGAGCCCTCTCGGCCAGGACGGCGAACCGGTCGAGAGGGCTGCCGGCAGCACCGGAACCGGTGCTGCGACGCGGGCTCCGAACGACATCGATCAGGCGTCGACGGCGCCCTTGCCGATGTCACGTACGAAGGCGTTCCACGCGGCGGGGACGAAGTTGATCGAAGGGCCCTCGGGAGCCTTCGAATCGCGTACGCCGACGGCCTGCGCGAAAGGCGACCTGACTTCGACGCATGCGCCGTTGCCCCCGGAATACGAGGACTTCGTCCACTTGTCCGTAGCACCCTGACGAATGGCCATTTTCACTCCGCTTCAGTTTCAGAGAGTCGTGTGGTCGTGCGAAAGGCGCCAACAACGTTTTCGGTCAACGTTTTTCGTTGGCGTGATCGACGCTACTCGGCCAGCTCCTGGAGCGAAGGGGGCGTTCACTCGACCTAGTGGTATGTACCAGCCAGGTCTTCCCTCGTGGGGCAGTGGCGGTGTACCTTGCCGTCGCCGCCCCGAGAAATAGGGTCATTTCCAGCATCACGGACTTTTTGGTTCTCCTGTCAGAGGTCGGTGCGCTGGGCGTATTCCTTCGCGATCTCGCCGATGAAAATCCGGCTTTGTTCCACATTCAGCGACTGCGCCCGCAGATGTTCGTACATGACGCTGTACCGCTGTACGTCGTGGGCCTTCTCCAGGTACAGATCGCTGGTGACGCCCTCGATGTAGACGACGCTGGAATCCGCGGCGTCCGGGAATTCCAGAACGGCGTACTGCCCGTTGATGCCGGGGTGGGCGCCCATGTCGAACGGCAGCACCTGCACGGTGACATGCGGCAGGTGCGACAGCTCGACCAGCTGTTCCAGCTGCTCGATCATCACCTGCTTGCCGCCGACCATGCGGCGCAGCGCCGACTCGTCGATGACCGCCCACAGTCGCAGGGGCTGCTCGGGCGTGGTGATCCGGTCCTGGCGGCGGGCCCGGACGGTGACGCGCTTCTCGATGTCGTTCGGCGGGGCCTCGGGCAACGCGCCGCTGATCAGCGCCTCGGCGTAGCCCCGGGTCTGCAACAGGCCCGGAACCACCTGGGGTTCGTACACGCGAAGGGACTCGGCGTCGGTCTCCAGGCCGATGTAGACGCTGTACGGGATGTCGCCGAAGGCGTGCCACCAGCCCTGCTGGCGCGAGTCCTTGGCCATCTGCATGAGCGATTCGACGATCCGGTGGTCCTCGACCTCGTACACTCCGCAGAGGTCGCGGACGTCGCGCTGGCTGATGGAGCGGCGGCCGTTCTCGAGTCTGCTGATCTTCGACTGGGAGACCAGCAGCCGTTCGGCCACCTCCTCGGCCGTCATGCCTTTGAGTTCGCGCAGTCGGCGCAATTCCTGGCCCAACCGGCGTCGCCTGACGGTGGGATTGACGTGGGACGGCACGGAAACAGCACCTCCGGCTATGTAGCTGTACGTAGTAGCTGTGCGTATCTACTGCTGAGCAGATTGCCACCCCCGACAGGGGGTGCGCTGAGAAATGGACACAGACGAGTGCGCGGGGCAGCCGTGGTTGACGGCTGCCCCGCGCTCGGTGCGGCTCCCGGACCGGCTCCTGGGGATGACGGTGCGGCGGTGTTCGGTTGGGGTGGTCCCGTGGTGCTGATGGTGCTGATGGGGGTGGTGCTGTTCGTCTTGCTCGTGGCGTTGATGGTGCTGGTGGTTCTGGGGTTCGACGTGTTGCCGTGGTACGGCGCTTTGACGTCGTGAGGTGCTGCGGTGGTGTGGTGCCGGTGTGGCTGTGCGGTGCTGCCGGTTGTCGCGGTGGAGCGACATCATGCGATGTGGCGTGATGTGGTGCTTGTGTGCAGCGGTGGTGCGGTGCGTGGGCCGGTGCGGTCCTAGCGGGCCGCGGTGTGCGCCATGCGGCCGCGACGCGACTGTGCTTGCGGTTGCAACGGCATTCCGCCTGCCTGGGTGCGGCGCGGTTGCGCGACCGCTCCGTTCTGGACGTCCATCACGGCGTGCGCCACGAGTCCGCCCATCGGGTCGTGCCTGATCAGGTCCCGGAGCCGGGAGCGGGATGAACGCCCCTCGTTCCCGGGGTACAGATGCTTGCCGAGTCCGACCGCGTGGGCCAGTGCGGCGAGCGCCGCGGTCCGCGGGTCCGGCGGTACGCCGGTGCGGATCGCGCTGTCCAGCCTGGCCCTGATGTCCCGGCTGATTGCCGTGTCCGTCGCCTGGTAGCGAGTCGTCGGCAGTACTCCGCACATCTGGCCCGCCACGGCGTGCACCATGCCGCACCGCTCCAGGTGCGCGAGGTAGATCTGACGGAGCCCCAGCCGGGGTCCGCCGATCCAGTGGACCGCCCGGACCGGGCTGCCGCGTCGGCGCAGCAGTTCCAGTGCGGAGTCCAGAGTCGGATCTCCTGTCGGCCGCGGCATCACCACGGCGATACGATCCCCGTCAGGGGCTATCCGTCCTGCCAGAGCCAGCTCCACTAGCTGAGCTCCGGCGAGGCCGAGGTCGAGCGACTGCGGCTGCGCTGTGGTACCCGTGGCCGGGTCCAGAGCGAGCAACAGAAGCTCCTCCGGAATTGTTCTGCGGCTCCTGCCCATCCATGCCTCCCCGCGTGGATGAATGACAGGGTGACCCCTCTCACATTGGTCTGTCGAGAGTGCCTGGGCGCTTTGTATGGGAACCAGTAGGTATGTCGTTCTCGTCTAGCAGCCGAGGCCGGTGGTTCACACAGGACACTGGTAGATGGTTCGGACAGCGCGGGAATCCACCCCGCGGCGCATGGAGGAGGCATCGGTGGCGGGCGAGTCCCCCGACAGGTCGAAGCAGCAGAAGTCGTCGGGCACGGCTCGGAGCGAGAGTGATCCGCGGCTCGCCGTCTTCCGCGAAGAGTCCGCCGGGGGCGAGGGAGGCGGCGCCACGGACACCGCGACGGCCGTCCTCCGTACCGGGTCGTCCGGCGACGGTGACGGCGGGGACGAGGGCGCGGACGCCCAGGGCACCGGGAACGGCAAGGCGGACACGGCGACGGCCGTCTTCCGTACGCCGTCGTCGGTACGCACCGAGGGCTCTGGCGGCTCCGACGGCGACACCGACGACTCCGATGTCCCTGACGGCTCCGATGCGGCGGGGCGCGCTGCCGAGGGCCGGGAGGACGCGGAGAGCCAGGCGGCTGGGGAGGGTTCGAAGGGCTCCGACGGTGCTGCCGACGCGGACGCCGTGAAGCCCGAGCCGGGTGACGCGCGGCTGCGTGAGGCGGTCGCGGCTTGGGTGGCCAAGGAGGAGGGCCCGAGGAGCGGCGACGACGCCGTGGAGCCCGCGGCGGCCGAGGACGCGGGAGCGGACCGTACGGACGGCGAGGAGGTCGACTCCGAGGCTGCCGGGGCTTCAGGGAAGGACGCGGGGTCCGGCGCGGCCGAGGCCGGCACGGACACGACCGCCGAGGGCGACGTGGACGACGCGGACGACGCCGAAGGGGCGGATGCGGGGCGGACGACAGAGCCCGGGGCCAAGTCCGAGTCCGGGACCGGACCCGAGGCCGGGAAGCCCGACTCCCGGCCCGCGGCGGGTACGGAGGCGGACGAGGCCGACTCCGAGGCTGTCGGCGAGGCCGAAGAGGAGGACAAGGGCTCCAGGAACTCCGGGGACTCCAAGGCCGACGCCGACGAAGCACCCCGGGGCGACACGGAGACCAAGGGCGACAAGGACGCCAAGAACGCCAAGGCGGCCGACAAGGAGGCCAAGGGCGACGAGCGCGGGGTCGATCAGCCGACCGCCGTCTTCAGGACGCCCGCCGCCGGGGTCGACCAGCCGACGACCGCGCTGAAGGTCACCCCGCCCCCGTCGAGGACGAGGCCGGGCTCGGAGCCGAAGCCCGAGTCCGACGCCGAGCGGACGAGCAAGTTCGTACCCCTGCGGCAGGACGACATACGACCGGCGAAGGAACCGGCGGCCGCCCCCGTGGCGACGCCCGGCGCACGCCCCGCCGCGCCCTCGTTCGTCACCGCCGAGCGGACGACGCAGCAGCCGATGCCGCCCAAGCCGCCGCTCGACCTGCTGGCCGAGCTGACGAACACGCCGCCGCCGCCGGACACGCCGGTCCGCGTAGCCGTCCGCAGGGTCAAGATCTGGACGCCGCTGGTCCTGCTCCTGCTGATCGTCTTTGCGATCGTGCAGACGGTGCGCCCGCTCCCGGACCCCGAGCTCCAGATGTCGGCGAAGCCGACGTACACCTTCAAGGGCAGCAAGCCGTCCCTGCCGTGGCCCGACGAGGGTCAGGGCTACATGGCGGCCACCGGGCTGGGCGAGGTGGATTCGTTCGGCGAGCAGAAGGCCGTGCCGATCGGCAGCGTGGCCAAGGCGATGACGGCGTACATCGTGCTCAAGGACCACCCGCTGAAGAAGGGTGAAAAGGGCCCTTCCATCAAGGTCGACGCCAAGGCGGAGGCCGACGGAAAGCTCGACGCGGAAGGGGAGTCGACGCTCAACACGGTGAAGGCCAGCGACACGCTCACGGAGCAGGAGGCGCTTGCCGCGATCATGATTCCCTCCGCGAACAACATCGCGAGGCTGCTGGCGCGCTGGGACGCGGGCTCCGAGGAGGCGTTCGTCAAGAAGATGAACGACACCGCCAAGTCGCTCGGCATGAAGAACACCACTTACACCGACCCGTCCGGCCTCACCGCGACCACGGTCAGTTCGGCCGAGGACCAGGTGAAGCTGGGGCAGAAGCTGGTGGAGATCCCGGCGCTGATGGCCATCACCAAGCTGCCGTCGTGGACCGACCCGTCGGGCAAGAACTGGCGGAACTACAACACCCTCGTCCCGTACGACGGCGCGCTCGGGATCAAGACCGGCTCCACCACCAAGGCCGGAGGCAACCTGCTCTTCGCCGCGCACAAGATGGTCGGCGACACCGATCAGCTGATCGTCGGCGCTGTGCTGGGGCAGCACAAGCCCCCGATCATCGACACCGTCAACGCGGTGAGCAAGGAAGCCATGCTGGCCACCCAGGACCTGCTGGAGAACGCCAAGGTCGTGAAGAAGGGTGACGTCGTCGGCACCGTCTCCGACGGACTCGGCGGCAGCATCTCGGTGATCGCGACCAAGGACGTGTCGGCGGTCGGCTGGCCCGGCCTCACGGTCAAGATCGAACTGACCGACGACGGAAAGGCGATCCCGCACTCGGCGTCGGCAGGCACTCGCGTCGGTACGCTCACCGTGGGTGAGGGCACCAGCCAGGTGAAGGTGCCCGTGGCACTGCAGAGCGATCTGGTGGAGCCGACGTTCGGCCAGAAGCTGACCCGGCTCGGCTGACCCGGGTCGGTCGGGCCCGCTCGGCTGACGCGGCCCGGCTGACCCGCCCCGGTCCCGTCGGGCTCGTCCGGCCGGTCCCGCTCCCCTGCTGGTCCGCCCGGCCGATCCCGGCCGATCCCGGCCGATCCCGGTCGGTCCCGGTCGGTCCCGGTCGGGCGGACGGCGAGGCGGCGCAGTGGCGTAGGACCGTGCCCATGCCCCCGCAACGCGACGGCGTTGCGGGGGCATGGTGTACGGCCGAGGGGCAGCGCCCTTGTTTGCCGGAAACCGTCCGGACGGGGCGAAATCCCTCGTGCTAGCGTCCCCGGAGCAACGTAGGGGACAGAAGGACGCGTCTTCCGGCAATGACGCCCGTACAGCAGATCGTCGGTTCCGGCGCGTCGGGGCGAGGACGGGAGAGAGCCGCAGTGACCACTGCTGAGCCCACGTGGGCGAAGCGTCCTACAGCCGGTGCGGACTCCGCCGAGGGTTCCGCGCGGGCCGACGTACCGGGGGAGCGGGTCCGGGCGGGCCGTTTCAGGGAGCGATGCCGCCGCCATCCGGTCCTGCTGACGACTCTGGTCGCGGGCGCCGCGCATGTGCTCTGGTTCTTCCTCTTCGCGAACAGCGGCGGCGACCTCGCGGCGCAGGACGCCTGGGCCGAGTTCGTCGGCCGGCATCCCGGTACGGCGTACAACCTCGCCTGGTACGGAGGCATGCACCCCGTCTCGTACAGCGTGGTCTCGCCGTACGTGATGTCGGTGCTCGGTGTGCGCACCACGATGATGGTCGCCGGGACGGTGTCGGCCGGGCTGACCGCGCTGGTCCTGGTCCGGGTCCGGGCCGTCCGCAACCCGTTGGCCTGCTCCTTCGCCGGAGTGTTCGCGTACGTGTGCAACGCGGTGTCGGGGCGGGTGACCTTCGGGCTCGGCATGATGTTCGCGGTCGGCGCGGTCGCCGCGGTGTTCTGCTGGCCGTACCGGTGGCGGCACCGGCGTTGGGCGAAGGCCGCCGTCGCCGTCCCGCTCGCCGGGCTCGCGACCGCCAGCAGCCCCGTGGCCGGGCTCTTCCTCGGGATGGTCGCCGCCGCGCTCTTCCTGAACAAACGACGCCCCGGTGCGTACGCCCTGGGGCTGGCACCGGTCGTGGTCGTGGCCGTGTCGGCGCTGCTGTTCCCGTTCTCCGGCACGCAGCCCATGTCGCTGGCGACGCTGTCGCTCCCCTTCCTCTTCGCGGTGCTCGTCTTCGTCCTCGTGCCGCGCGACTGGAAGACGGTCCGCGCCGTGGCCGCCGTGTACGGCGTGGGGACGCTGCTGACCTATGTGATCGACTCGCAGATCGGGTCGAACATCACCCGCATGGCGATGCTGTTCGCCGGTGTGGCGCTGCTCGCCGCGCTGCCGTACACCGAGCCGCGCTCCCGGCGCTGGTACGCGCTGGTGCTCGCATTCGTCGGGATGAACTTCTGGATCGGGTTCAAGAGCGTCGACGACGTCGTACGGACCGCCCCGGCCGCCTCCTGGACGCGCGAGCTGGCCCCGCTGGTCCATCAGCTCCAGGAGGTCGGGGCGGAGCGCGGAAGGGTCGAGGTCGTGCCCGCGAGCAGCCACCGGGAGGCGTCCGCTCTCGCGCCGTACGTGAACCTGGCCCGGGGTTGGAACCGGCAGGCGGACATGGAGCGCAACCCGCTCTTCTACGACGACACCCTGAACAGCGCCAATTACCGGCAGTGGCTCGACCGCTGGGCCGTGCACTACGTGGTGCTGCCCAAGGGGACGCCGGATTCCAGCGGTGCGGTGCAGGAAGCGGAACTGGTCGACGCGGGGCTGCCGTACCTGAAGCGGGTCTGGTCGGATGCCAACTGGCGGCTCTTCGAGGTCGACGACCCGGTTCCGCTGGCCGATCCGCCGGCCACGGTCGAGCGGGCCGCCGCAGGGGAGCTGACCATCCGTGTGAAGACACCCGGTCGGATACTGATCCGTGTTCCGTACTCGCGCTGGCTGGCCCTCGTCGACGACACGGGCAAGAGCGTCGGGCG
This sequence comes from Streptomyces sp. NPDC032161, assembly GCF_040636995.1. Lineage (NCBI taxonomy): Bacteria > Bacillati > Actinomycetota > Actinomycetes > Kitasatosporales > Streptomycetaceae > Streptomyces > Streptomyces sp. NPDC032161. Next base: position 149,851 of record NZ_JBEZVN010000006.1, read on the forward strand.
ACCCCAGGAGACCGAGGAGTCCAAGGGACGCGCGGACGAGAACGGCCGCCGGACCTTCGTCAACACCAACGGCTGCCTGTCCAAGGTCGAGGAGGACGCGGACGGCGACGAGTGGACGGAACTGCTCGCGCCGAGGCCGGGCGTGTACCGGTTGGCCGCGCCCTACCAGCTGCTGCCCGGTACGCCGTGCCCGGACGAGCTGCGCTGAGCCGGATGCCGGCGCGACGGCTTTTCGTTCGTGGCCGCGCCCGGTACGCCGATGTCTCGCGCCGCCGGAGGGCACAGCGGGGACGGTTCGGCCATCACCGAACCGTTCCCGGCCTAGCGTCGGGGCATGACACCCAGCCCTGACCCGTCCGCCTCGCCCGTCTCGTCCGTTCCATCCGTCCCGCCTGCCCTGTCTGTCTCGTCCGCGCTGCCCGCCTCGTCTGTCCCGTCCGCTCGCTCAGTCGACGCCTTTGAGCCCTTTGAGGCCTTCGCCGCACTGCATCGTGCGGCCGGATCGCCGCTCCTGATCCCCAACGCCTGGGACCACGCCTCGGCGTCCGCCCTCGCCGCGCAGGGCTTCCCGGCCATCGGGACGACCAGTCTCGGAGTGGCGGCCTCGGCGGGCGTGCCGGACGGTACCGGGGCGACCCGGGCGGAGACGCTGCTACTGGCCCGGCGGCTGGGGCGGGAGCCGTATCTGCTGTCCGTGGACGTGGAGGGCGGGTTCGGCGACGAGCCCGGCGAGGTCGCCGAACTGGCCCGCGAGCTGGCGGACGCCGGGGCGGTCGGCATCAACCTGGAGGACGGCCTTCCCGACGGCACACTCGCTCCGACGGGGGTGCATACGGCGAAGATCGCGGCGGTGAAGTCCGCCGTGCCGGAGCTCTTCGTCAACGCCCGTACGGACACGTACTGGTTGGGCGTCGACCGGGCAGCGGAGGAGACCGAGCGCAGGCTCCACGCGTACGAACAGGCGGGCGCGGACGGCGTGTTCGTGCCGGGGCTGGCCGACCCCGTGGCGATCGCCACTCTGGTGAAGCGGCTCGAAGCGCCGCTCAACATCCTCTACAGCCCTTCCGGGCCGACCGTTTCCCAGCTCGGTGATCTGGGCGTACGCCGGGTGAGTCTCGGATCGCTGCTGTTCCGGACGGCGCTCGGCGCGGCGGTGCGCGCGGCGACGGACATCCGCGTGGGCCGGTCCGCGGCGGACATTCCCGTGGGCAGATCCGTGGCGGACGGTGGCGTGCCTACGTATGCGTGGGTACGGGCCCTGAGCGATCGAGCGGCCCCCGGGGCTCCGGCCGCTGTTCCGTCTGCGCCGACCGTTCGGCCTGCCCCCGCCCCTGCTCCGCCTGCCCTGTCTGCGCCGACCGTTCAATCCGGCCCGGCCGCTCCGGTCGCTCCGTCTGCCCCAGCTGTTCCGCCTGCGTCGGCTGCCCTGTCCGATCCGTCTGTCACAGACGCTCCAGGAAGCGGCGCTGACCGGTGAGGACTCCATCGGCGAACAGGGCTCGGGGCGCGAACAGCGCGGTCAGGGTGAGAGCGGTGTCGGAGCGCTCGATGTCGTGCCTCACCAGGGAGTGCGTGGCGTCCGGGAAGTTCCGGACCTCAAGGGTGTCGGGCGGGAGGATCGCGCGGTAGGCCCGCTCCGTCTCGGCGACGTCCACGTTGATGTCGTGACCGTCCAGAACCAGCAGGACGGGCGTACCGCGCATCGCCCGCAGGTCCGCGGTGGCGTCGGAGGTGTAGTTCTTGGCGACGAACCGCCAACGGTCGGCTGTCATTCCCTCGTCGCCCCCGGAGGCTTCACGGCCTTCCTCGGAGACGCCGACCAGGGACTTGCATCCTCTGTCTACAACCAGGCCGCGCTCATCGCCTCCGACCTCGGCCTTCCCGCCCTCGCCCGCGAGATATGCCACCAGCACGCCGCCGCCTATCTCCATGCCTGCCCCCTGCCCGGCATGAGCACGATTCGCGGGCTGCAGCCTCTCGTCAACCTCGCCCGCCTCCAGATCCGTGGCGGGCACGCCGATGTGGGCCGTCAGCGGCTGCTCGACCTGTACGCGGCTGTTGTGGCGGGCTCACCTGCCCGGCTCGAAGGCGTTGCGGTGCCGGCGGACCTCACCGCGAACGACAAGGACCGCCACGAGGTCGGCGCGTGGCCGTGGCGCGTGCTCCTCGCCGACGGCACGCGCGCTCTTACCACCGAGGGACGCTGGGCCGAGGCCCTGGCACATGTCGAAGCCCAACGAGGCGTGGGCAAGCGGATGCTCGACAGGCGCCAGGTGGCCGTACTCGCCTACCTCGTTACGGGTGATACAGCACATGCCTCTGCTCTCCTCGCCGAGACGATGACCGGCGATGCATGGGAGCAGGCCGTCACGGCATGCCTGACCGTCCTGGGCAGGCGCGACGCCGGACATCCGGTCGGCGGTCACCTGACGGACCTGGCCGCCATGTGCCTTGGGCGGCAGGCCGAACCAGGGCTGATCGTCTTCGATATCCGACTCGGCCTTACCGTCCTTGACGCTATCGATTCCGCCGATTCGCCTAGCGCGCGTTGCATCGTCGAAGACCTTTACCGCAGGGCGACGGACGTGGAAGACGGCTACGCGGCACGCGAGAACTTGGCACATCCCCTGTTCACCGCGATCGCTACGGATCGGCAAGCACGGGACTGCCGTGCATTGGTGCGTGCCTGTGCTCTCGGAGCAGGGACTCTCCCGGACCGGCTAGGACGAGAGCTGAGGGCGGCTTTGCGCGCCAGCGACAGCGTCATCCGGGAAAGCCATGCACGTGCTTCCCAACCCGGACGTCCAAGCCCTCTGGAGACAGCATGAGGGATGCATGGCCACTGGAGCTCGTCGAGGTGCCTGGACCTGCTTGGCCCCAGGTTGCCCGCAGGGTCGTGATCAAATCTTTGTCCGGTCACGCAAAACGGCCCCGGACGAGGACGTCCGAGGCCGAAAAGAACCCTCCCTGGGGAAGAAACCCCAGGTCAGAGCGCTAATACGTTGTGCCCCCGGCAGGATTCGAACCTGCGACACCCGCTTTAGGAGCGGGATTGGATCCTTGCCGGGGGGTGCTCGGCGCTGTTCCGTGGTGCTGTCTTCCCTGGTCAGCGGCGCACGAGCTGTGTACTCGATCCTGCGCATGACGCTTCGTGCCGGACAGTCCGCTCACGCATCGCGCACGCACGACGCCCGCGTCCTGGGGGCGACGGTGCAGCTGGCGGCCGGTCGGGCCCATTCCGGCAAGCGATGACGCGGACGCCTCGGTACCAAGAGCCAACGCCAACATCCTTTCCAAATGTTGGGCTGGGGGAATCGCTGGGGTCGCCGCGATTCGCGTGGCCCTGGCGGGGTGACGGTGACAACGGCAGACCGGAACTGTGATCTTTGTGGGAGACTTCGAGGGCTCGATGAGCAGGGGGAGGTATGCAACCACCGTCCACGACGAGTCAACTTCTGGCCCTTGTGTTGCTCGTTCTGCCTGGGCTGACCTATCAGTTTCTGCGTGAACGCTGGCGGGGTCCGGTTGCCACGGAGGCGCAGCTCGGCGAGCGGATGCTGCGCGCCATCACCGCTAGCGTCGTTCTGAACGGGGGGTATGCAGTCATCGCCGGACCGGCCCTAGTCCGGGCATGGCGCAGGGCCGAGCGGTCTGGCTTGAGCGCGGTGGCTGCGGAGAGCCCACGGGCGGTCGGCATGTGGGCTCTGGTGCTCTTTCTCGGCGTACCGGCTGCGACCGCCGCGGTGATCTCGTACCGGGAACGGCGCCGTGCCGCTTCCGTGTACAGGCCGGTGCCGACGGCGTGGGACTACGCTTTCGGCGCGAGTTCCGACAGCGGACCGCGTTTCGTTCGGGCGCGGCTGAAGGACGGCACTTGGGTGGGCGGTTGGTTCGGTACACGGTCGTACGCCTCGAGTCATCCGCAGGAGGCCGACCTGTATCTGCAGGCGTCGTACCGGATGACTGCAGATGGCTCCTTCGTCTCCAGGGTGGAGCACACCGGCGGGATCTATCTGCGCATGGCCGACGTTGACGTGGTGGAAATGGTGAAGGTCCCGGAACAGCATTCCGCAGGGAGGCGAGATGACAGCACCGCAGGAGGAACTGACCCCGTGGGAGCGGGCATTCCTGGCTGATCCTGGTGACCCGCGTGGCTATCAACCGCAAGGCGGAGCCGGCACCCCCGAGGAGCCGCCGGAGCCGCCGCCGGGGCCCGCGGGTGCCTCTCCGTCCGGTCCTGCGGCTCAGCAGCCGCGTACCGAGAACGCCTAGCGCGCTCTCACCGTTGCATCATGCTGAATTCGTATCCCGCCTCCTGTAGCTTGATCGCCGTCTCCTGGATGTCCTCGTGCCGGAACTCCCGCCATACCTCCAATAGTTCCTCGATCGGCGCCAGCAGCGGCACGCTCTCGTAGCGGGCAGGTGTGCCCCAGTGTGGGGTGACCGTGGGTATGCCATGCGGGCTGGTGCCCCCGACCTCGATGTCGAAAGGGTGCCAGTTCAGGGTGTGCTGATCTAGGCCGGCGTCGAGGATGACCACGGCGGTCGGGAAGGACTCTCCCGGTAGCTCCAATGCCGTACGCAGGTCGCAGTCCTCCCAGACGACGAGGAGTCGCGTCGCCATGAGGACCGAGGGGAACAGCCCCAGGTTCGCGAGTGCGGACGCCGCGTCATCGCCGCGGTAGAACAGCCGGCAGGTGACGAAGCCCACGTAGGGCTGGTCCATGTCCTCCGCCAGGATGTGGACCTGGGGCCGGGGACAGGCGCCGTGTGCTCGGAGCAGTGCCTCGCTGGACTTCAGAATGACGTCGGACAGGGTCTCGACCAGATCTGCCATGTGGTCACGTTACGTGCTGGGCCGTATGGTTCACGCGCGAATGTGATGTTGAGAGGCGCACTGTGAAGTCGGGGGCGCACGAATGGCGTTGGGGGCGTATGCGGAAGAGGTGGGCGGCGGCTGTCCGGTCAAGGCTCGACGCGGCGGCCGGTCCGTACGGCCTGCTCGACACTGCTGCCCTCACCGAAGCGGTGGAGCTCTTCGCCGGGACAATCCGGACGCAGGACATTGTGGAGACCTGCCACCTCGTCGGGATGCTGCACTGGCAGCGGGGGCTGGCTCTCGCCGACAAGCGCGCGCTTCCAGAGGTGCGGACGGCCACGGCACTGCTCGTCGTCGTGAGTTTGTTGAAGCCCGAGCTGCCCTTGCCGGAGCCGGTGCCGCGACCGCCCGGGGCACCCTTGAGACCGGACGGCGAGGCGACGTGGGAGGACCTGCTCCAGGCGCTGGTGCTGCATCTCGACGATGGAGCTGATGCGCACAGCGCGCGGCTGACGATCTGCTCCGCGCGTAACGCGGTAGCTGACGCTGCTGAGGATCCTGCCCTGCTCACCGGCCGGCTGAGGACCCTGGGGGCGGCCTGGCAGCGCCTGTATGAGCACACGGGGGAGCTCGCTGACATCCAGCAGGCTGTCGCGGTCGCCCGTCGCGCGGCCAAGCAGCCCGCCATCACCAGCACGGACCAGACGATGTCCTTGCACAACCTGGCCGAGTCCCTCCGAGCGCTTTTCAATCGCACAGGTGATGTTCGACACCTGCGGGAGGCAGTCGACGTCGGCAGGGAGGTCGTCCGCGAGGTGTCACAGGCTGACCCCAAGCGCTACGTGTCCTTGGGCGGGCTGGCCGACTCCTTGCGGATGCTGTACGAGCGCACGGACGACGGCGCCTTGCTGGACGAGGCCCTCCGGCTGAGCACTGCCGCGCTAGCGGCCGTGCCGGAGTCCGACCGGGGTCGGTCGGTGGCGCTCGTGAACTCCACGATCCTGCTGCGCTACCAGTTCGAGCGCACGGGCGACCAGTCGGTCCTGAACGAGGCCATCGCCTTGTCGCGTAGCGCGGTAAGGGAGGCGCCACGCGGTACGCCGGTCCAGCAGACCGCTCTGTACAACATGGGCAACCTGCTCCACGTGCTCTCCGAACGTACCGGGGACATGACCGCGCTCGACGAGGCCATCAAGGCCACGAGCGCAGTGGTCGACCTCACGTCCCCCGAACACCCCGACGGACCGCTGTACCGGTCGACCCTCGTTGGGATGCTGAACCAGCGGTTCAACCAGGCAGGAGACACTCACGCCCTGGACCGCGCGATCGCGCTAGGCAGTGAAGCGGTAGCGGCGACGCCCGGCGACCACCCGAATCGATGGATGTACCTGGCGAATCTCGCCGTCGTGCTGAAGGCCAAGGCCCACCACACCAAGGACCTCGGCAGCCTGCGGCACGCCATCGCGTTCGAGCGCGAGATGACGGATCTCGCCTCCGGCTCGGGCGGCCGCCACCAAGCCGCCGTGCTGACGAACCTCGGCAACTCCTTGCGGTCGTATTTCGAGCAGTTCGGGCAGTTCGAGCAGCCGAGGGATACGTCCTTGCTGGAGGAGGCGATCTCGTTGGGCCGCACAGCCGTCGATGGGACCTCCGAGGACCACCCCTTCCGAGCGCAGTGCGAGGTTAATCTGGCACTGTCGCTGAGCGTCCACGATGTCACCGCCGAGACCGATCGGCGAGTTGAGGAGGCGATCGGTCTCCTGGAAACGGCAGCATCCAGGCGCAGCGCCCCGACTGCGGTCCGGCTGTTTGCCGCCCGACAATGGGGCGAGCTTGCGATGGCGATCGACCAGCCCGAGCAGGCGGCGCGTGGATTCGCGCTCGGCGTGGAACTGTTGCCCCGCCTTGCCGCTCGTGGCCTCCCGAGGTCCGATGCGACGCGATGGATGGCCGAGTACGCACGTCTGGCGAGCGACGCGGCGGCATGCGCGCTTGCCGCTGGGCAGCCGGACCGGGCAGTCGAAGCACTCGAAATGGGACGGGGTGTGCTGCTGGCACAGGCGCTGGAGTCTCGAACGGATCTCGCCGAGCTGCGTGAACGCGCACCGGCCCTGGCGGATCGATTTGATCGCCTGTGCGCCCGGTTGGACGACTCCGCCACCGCCGGCCCCGACCTGATCGCCGGCACCGAGGTCTCTGGAGGCGAAGACGATCCGGATCTCCGGCACAAGCTGGCGCAGGAGCTGGACGGTCTGGTCGCACGGATCCGGACACTGTCCGGTCTGGAGCGCTTCTTGCTGCCCCCGCACGCCGCTCAGCTTGCCGCCGAAGCCCACAGTGGCCCCATCGTCATGGTCAACATCAGCCGGTACCGGTGCGACGCTCTCGTTCTGACCGTCCACGGCACCCAGGTATGCGAATTGCCGGATGTCGACCACGACGATGTCCACGATCGCCTCAGTGACCTGCGGTACCTCCTGAGGCGGAGCGGCAACTCCCGTGATGCACGCATCGAGGCCGAACGGGTCATGGCAGAGGACACGTTGCCTTGGCTCTGGGACAGAGTGGCCGAACCCGTTCTCGACCTGTTGGGCCTCACCCAGCCGTCGGGCGGACCTGGCACGCGGCGCATGTGGTGGATTCCCTGCGGCCCACTGGCGCACTTCCCGCTGCACGCCGCCGGCCATCACCTTCAGGCGCCCCCCGAGGGCGAGCCTCGCCGAACGGTCATGGACAGAGTGGTGTCCTCGTACGCGCCCACCGTGCGTGCGCTGTCCCATGCCAGGGCCCAGCACGCCCGCCGGAAGACTCCGTCTGGCGAATCCGGCCCACCGCGCGTGCTGGTGGTTGCCATGCCGCATACACCAGGCGCACGAGACCTGCCGGGTGCCCAGACCGAGTACGAGCACGTGGCTCAGCTCTTTCCCATGGTGGAGGGCCTGATCGGGGAGGAGGCAACCTGCCAGGCCGTGCTCGCCAGCCTCGCCACCCACCCCTGGGCGCATTTCGCCTGCCACGCAGGTGCGGATCCCGACGACCCCTACCGCAGCCACTTGCTGGTCCACGACCATGCCGTCAACCCGCTCAACGTGCTGGAGATCTCCCGGCTGCGCCTGGAGAGATGCGAGTTCGCCTATCTCTCCGCTTGCAGTACCGCCGTGACCAGGGGCGACCTGGCCGACGAGTCCCTCCACGTCGTCACTGCGTTCCAACTCGCCGGATTTCCGCAGGTTGTCGGGACGCTGTGGCAGATCAACGACAGTATCGCCGTCGAGATCGCCGAACGCGTCTACGCGCAACTTGCCGCAGACGACTTCGATCCCACCCGCACTGGCGCCTCTGTACACGCTGCGATCCGACTGACCCGAGACCGCTACCCCAGGTTTCCGACTCTCTGGGCTGCGCACATCCACATGGGCCCGTGACCCGGGCCCATTGGCAGACGCCATGATGCCGATCCGTCGGGCGACATTCGGGAGGTCAACTTCCCATCCGCTCACGCAAACGGCCTGGACGAAGAGTCCGAAGCAGGTTAAAGCGCCCCCTGGAGGAGAAAACCCAGGTCAGAGCGGTAACGCGTTGTGCCCCCGCAGGATTCGAACCTGCGACACCCGTTTTAGGAGTTTTCTCGGGGCGGGGCTGTGACCTGCGGAAACGTCGGCGCTGAGGTGTCTGAGCTGGGAAAACACCCCTTCGTAGTTCTCGTGGGTTTACGGCGCTTCCCGGCCTCATGTGTGCTGAATACGTTCTGGGCGTCAATCAGCGGGGCTCTGCTGTCCCGGCACCTGCGATGCGCAGCCGGGGCGCGCACTTGATGACTTGGGTGGGCCAGCAAACGGGTTCAAGCACTTGCAGCGGGCACGGCTCGCCGTGGAACACCTGACGGGCACGCCAGTCGCGACGGGTGGACGCAAACAAGGCAGGATTCTCCGCCTCGCCCTGCGTCCTCATCATTTACCTCATCCGCACTGCCTACGACACCGAAAGACGAGCCGACGTGGGCTATGAGGGCGAGGAAAGTCGCCGCGCAACCAGGGGGCAGCCCTTACCGTGGCACGGTCACTGCCATCAGCTTGCCGTCCCCAAGGTGGAGCCAGCCCCGGCCAGGAGTGAGAGGGCGGCCGACAACGGAGTCTCCCGTCTTGATGCCGATCCAATCACCAGCGCGCCGCTCCTGAGGCGACAGCAGGAGGCCACGGTGGGCTCTCTTCGCTTTGCCCAGCCAGGGGTAGCTCGGCCCGAGCTTGTCTTCATCGCCGGCCAAGACCAGCGCTGTACCCTCGTCGAACCCATGCTCTAGCAAGTTCCGCAGCACACGCTGGGCATCGCACTTGCCCAAGACCTCCGCGTCGTCCATCACGACAACGACCGGTTCCTCAGCGGACGCCACTGACAGGGCCTCCTCAAGTTCGTCGTGCCCGATGTCGCCCTGATCGAAGCAAGCAACCACGCCGTCCCGATCGGCCAATTCCCGGAGAGGCGACGGCGTGGGCGTGGCTAAGACGAGCTGGGCACCAGATGCGAGGAGAGAGCGTGCGATGTTCACCAGTGCCGTGGAGCGGCCTGACTTCGCGGGCCCGGCCACAACGAACGCGGGAGCAGTGCCGGAGGCCAGATCAGGGCCATATGCGGCCAGGTTGTCGCCCCCGACACCCGCCAGCGCCCACAACCTCGGTGCCGTCGGATCACGCATGGTCCACGCTTCATCGAAGCTGATGTCGGACGGCAATGAGGCAGAGCGTTTCTGCACTTCCAACGCTTCATGGGCTGCGTCCCACAGGCCAAGCAACAGCACGTGATCCTCTTGCGTCAGGCTCGCCATGTGGGAGAACGCGACAAGTGCTTCTCGCTCGGGCAGTTCGTCGTGGGTGTACCAGCGGATCCATGCATCGGACGAAATCCCGGTCTGCTCCTCCATATCAGTGAAGGACCACTTGCGCTTCAGCCTGTGTTCGTCAAGGCGGCGATGCAGCGTGACCAACTCCAGCCGCGCCGGGGAGCGGTCCACCTCGAACTCTCTGCTCTTCACGCCGTAGAACGTCGCGTTCGCAGGCCGTTGCTCCTCCGCGGCGTCAGCCATCCTGACGAAGCCTTCACTACGGCGAACTACACCGAGGAACACCCTTAATGCGTCCTTGTCGTGCCACAGAGCCTACGCCGCGTTCAGGATCAGTCCCTTCAATGACTCATGCGCGTAGTTGAACTGCACAGAGTCTTTGCTGGCGTTGGTCGGTGTCTCCGTGCCGGCTGGTGGCTCTTGTGCCGCCTGCCCACTTGAGGCCCCGGTGTCCTGCTTCGGCGATCCCTGGGAAGGGGCAGTCGTGTCGTTCACGTCATCGTCTCCGGCGGATCCTGTGGTATCTGCCGGAGCGTGTACTGATGCTTGGGCGACCGTTTCCCTGACGACCTGCTTCCACAGAGCCTTGAAACGATCAACTTCGCCGTCTGTGTCGCTGTGTCGAGCGAATTCGGCCAGGACACGGACAATCATCTCAAGGCGGCCCCACGGCGGTAGGTCTGGCCTCTGGAAAGTGTCCAACACTGCTTGGTGATTCACGATCCAGTAGTCCTGCGCGTCCTTCCCGACGCGGTCGCGAATAGCGCGGGCTGACGGGAGACCCGCGTCCAGCCTCAGATCGTGGAGCTCGTCGTTCAGCTTCTTCAGGTCAGGCTGGTCAGCCAGATCGGGCCTCTTCCACGGCTGAGCGACCACTATCTCTGCCCCCTCCTGTGCTTCTGCATCGTCTGTGGCGCATTGGCGCCTGTAATCACGGGCGTCAGGATCTGTCATGCGTGTCATACAGCGGCTGTTCTTGGCCGATGCTGTCAGCGATCGTCTTGAGCCGTCAGGGCCGTTCCGGAAGTGCCCACGCTGGATGCACAACCCAGTCGGTGCCATACGGAAGGTAGATCCTCATGGAACAGATCAGCTTGCGCCTCGTAGTTCTCCTGCTGGTCGGAGTCCTTGTCGTTGCCCTGACGCTGCATGCACCCGAAGTCGGCGCGGCCTTGGTGGGAGCCACTGCGGTGGTGGCACTACTCGCCCAACTCATGGGTCGCGAATGACTCAGCTGAGCGGAGAAGCTTGCAGCCATGGGGCACCTCATCTCCCAATCTGTGGTCCGATTCCATGCGGACAGCTCCACCGAACCCAGGGCACATCTGCGGCTTTCATGGAACCTGTGGTTTTGGTCTCAGCTTCGGTGGCGTTCCTCAATGTCGGCCTGATTCAGCCAGCGGGCGATGTTGTTGCTGATGGTGGTGATGATGGGATGAGCAGGGTCTACGAGGCGTCGTGTGTCTGTGAGCAGCCGAGTGAGAATGCCGACTGCTTCCCTGGGGTGGCCAGCGCGTCCGCGCCACATGGCGAGCTTGTCCAGTACCGGCAGTGTGGCGGTGTGATCAGTGCCAAGGTGGCGTTCGATGTGGGTCAGCAGGGCCTGGTAGGTGTCGCTTGCCGTCTGCGCGTCGCCCGTTTTGCCCTGCCAGTGGCCTAGGTTGTCGAAGGTCGTCAGGGTTTGGAGGTGGCCAGGGCCCAAGACGCGTTCCTGGTCGGGGAGGAGCTCTTGCAGTGCGGCGACGGCTGCCTGGGGTGCTCCTGCAAAGCCACGCATGACGGCGAGGCTGAAGCGGGTGCTGAGAATGTCTGCGCCTTCTGGCACGAGGAGGCGCTGCTGATCACGGAGGACGTCCTCCATTGCTTGTACAGCCTTCTGGGTCTCTCCTGCCCAGCCCAGGCACAGGGCGCGGCTGTGCCGGGAGTTGAGTGTGTCGGGGTGGTGAGGGCCGAGGACTCGGGTTCTGTCGGCGATGACGGCGGCGAGGTTCTCAGATGCGGTGGCCGGATCGGTTCTTGCCTGCAAACGGGCGAGGTTGTGGCGCGCGGCGAGCAGCTCGGGATGGTCTGGGCCCAGGATCTCACCCATGTCGGGGATCAGCGCCCGATACCCGTCGATGGCCCTATCCGTCTCGCCCGCTGCTCCCTGCCAACGGGCAAGGCTTTGCCTGGTGGTCAGGGCGCGCAGGTGCCGGGGCCCGAGCACTCGTGTCTGGTCGGGTAGTAGCGCTTCGAGCAAGCTGACGGCCTCGGCAGCGTTGCCTGCTTCGCCCAGCCAGCGGGCCAGATTGTGGCGGGCGGTCAGGGTGCCATCGGCATCGGGACCGAACTCCTCTTCCATGAGGGGGATCAGCTTGCGGTAGGCGGCAGCAGCCTCTACTGCGTCACCCGCGACGCCCTTCCAGTAACAAAGGTTGTGGAGAGTCGCGAGGATCGCCCCGCGGCTCGCTCCGTTGCGCTGCCGGACAGCGAGAATCTCCTTGAGTGCCGTGATGGCGCCGCTAATGTCGCCCGCCGCACCTCGCTCGATTGCCAGGTTGTGACGAGTCACGAGCGTTTCGGGGTCCTCGTGGCCGAACAACCGGATGTGGTCCGTCTCAAGACTTTCAAGGGTCTGGATTGCTCCGGCGTGATCTCCGGTTTGGCTTTGCCAGCGGGACAGCTCGCTTCGGGCGACAAGGGTGTGCTGGTGGTCGGCTCCGAGGTGCCGGTGCGCGAGGGAGCGCAGCGCGTCGAAATGGTCGCGTGCCCAGGAAATGTCGCCGGATTCGCCCGTGCTGGTGCCCAGTCGGAAGAGGAGGGTGTACGCGGTGTCGTCCTGCCACAAGGGGTGGCTCTCGCCGTCCTGGTCGTGAGTGGCCAGCGAGCGGGCGCTGGCCCGCAGCCGCAGTGCGTGGTCCTGGTCGTGCTCGGCGTCGGGCCAGATGTCAAGCAGGGCGTGGGCAGCCGCCGGTAGGACGGTATACCTACGCTGTATTCGGACGTCGGGCGACGAACCAGGAGGTCGCTGCTCGCGCACGGCACGCTGGATGAGCTGGTGCACGCGGACCAGCCATGCGTCGTCACAGCGCTCGCCCGGGGTGTGATCGATGAGATGGAGTCGGTCCAGCGTTGCCAAGGTGTGCTCGGCCGCGAGCTCGTCGACGGGTCGGTCTGTGCTGCTGCGCTCGGTCAGCCAAGCGCGGGCGGCGCGGCTGGTGAACAGCGGGGCGGGAATGCCGGTTGTCCCGTCGAGGACGGCGGCCAGTTCCAGCATGGGGCGAGCCAGCGCGTCGGTGTGCTGGTCGGCCTGGTCGACGGAGATGTCCCACAGCGCTGCCACTGAGCTTGCCGTAGCACTGCCGCGCACGGCAGGTATCAGTCGTTCAAGGGTAAGCCGACGGTCCGCCAGCAGGCTTCGGTAACGGGCGATGCTGCACGAGGCGTTGTAGTCGAGGTATGCGCCGGCCCGTGACAGCGCCAAGGGAAGATGACCGAGGTCATCGGCGAGCCCCGCCAGATCCGTGTCGGCATCGGGCACGGACCGTTGCAGCGTGTTGCGCAGGTGGGTGAGGGATTCCTCGACCGTGAAGACGCCAACCGAAAGGAAAGGGTGTCCACTTGCCGTGACGAAATCTCTTTCGCGGCTTCGCGTGGTGACGATAACCCTCCCACGGCCAGCGGTGCGTCGAGGCACCCACAATCCCTCAAGTGCACCGGGGGAGTGCACGTCGTCGAGGACGATGAGCCAGCTGAGTTCGGTGACACGGAGCCAGTTGAGGAATTGCTCAGCGGCATGCGTGGTGTCCTTACCGCCGGGCACCAGCTCAAGATCGCGGGCTGCCTGAGCGTAGGCACCGGTCACGGCAGGCGTGTTGTTCGCCGTCACCCACATCAGCATGTCCACTCCGCCGCCCGCCACGTCAGCGGTACGGCGGCAGTAGTCGGCGGCCAGGCTGGTTTTGCCGACGCCTCCGGCTCCTGTGATCACGCGCCCCTTCACGACTGCGCTTGCTGCGTCCCCGATGTCACTGTCCTCGGAGTGACCCAGAGCGCGTGCCAGGGCATCGCGATGTTCCCGCTCGACGAGCACATCGGATGGTTCAGGGACCAGACCTATGCGCAACGGCTTTGCGCTGCGGGGCCTAACGCCAAGCGGCTTCTGCGTGCGGGGCCCGGACGCCACTGTGTCGCGGCGGGCTGTGGTCCTGCTTTGCTCGGCCGCTCGGCGTAGGTTCTCCCACCGAGCACGGGACTGTGGCCCGGGCTTCGAACCAGCGCGGCTATCGAGGAGTTCGGTCAGGAAGGCGAAAGGCGCCCCGGCCCGCGGAACACTCTGAGCGTTGAACCACGCGCTGAGAGTGCTCTTGGTCAAGGTGATGGGAGGAGACTGCCGCTTGGCCTGCTGGATGATCTGACCGAACGTAAGCCCGGATGCCTGCCGAATTGCCCCCAGCTCCTCGGCCAGGCGTGAGGCTGCCGCCGGGACGTCCACCATGCCGTTCCCCCGTTCGTTCCGAACCTTCTACGAACCCTATTCCTTGTCTGTCTGACCACCACATGCCTGTAGTTCGGCGGGAGTTACTTCTCGCCGAACCCTGATCCGAACAGGTCGAGTTCCGTGTGGCCGATCGCTTGGTTGGTCAAGTCCACGGATGGGGCAGAAAGTGCGCATTCTCTGTCGTAAGGTGCGGTACGTGTGGCGAACGCGGAGGCTGCGGCGGCGGGTCGCCGCGCTCGTTGTGCGGTGGATTGTCGGTGCCGCGCTGCGGACGCTGGCGAGCCTTTTGTGGGGGTGGTGGACCAGCTAGGGACGGCGCGGGTGGGGTCTGATCCAGCCGCGGCCCCGGTGTCCACCGAATCGCTGCGAAGAGAATTGGCGATCGACGTGGACAACGGAGCCGTACTGGGTGCCCGCCAGCGTGAGGCGCCCTCCGGCCACAGCACCCGGACGGGCACGCCGTTCCGCTCGGCGTAGGCCACGACGTCCGCAGTGCCGCCGTACCCTCATGCCGGCTTCCCGTCCCATACGGCGACCACCTCGTCAGCGAGCCCGACGAGGATCTCAGAGCCGGTCATGTGCGCTTCGGAGTCGGATGCGGTCGCGCCGGTCTCGTGCACGTCGCTTGCTCGGGACTTCAGCGCGTCGTAGGTGGAGTGGTGCCACTCCGGCAGGCTGTCGCGGTACTCGGTGGCCGGGACGACGACCTCAAGGCGTCCGCCGCCGGACAGCACGGCCTCGGCGAGCCATGCGTCGGGGCCGTCCGCGATGCACGAGACGCCCACCAGTTCCGCCGCGTCGTACCCGCTCACCGCATCGGCCAGGAGCGTCCGCACGCCCTCCTCAACCTCTGCGCTCAATCCGCGGTGACCGGTGATCCCCACCCGCATGTTTGTCCTCCTACAGATAGACGCCGTGCAGCCGCTCGTCGAACTCGAGCACCACCTTGGGCGGTTAGCTGGTGGTCAGTGATCGGCGTACCGTACGCGCCCTTTCCACGATCCGGCCGGAACCGTAGCGGGGCCAGATTCCAGCGTGTGGGAGTGGCTTCAGGCGAAGGCGAGAGTGCGGAAGGCGTTGCGGCTGTCGGTCAGGGGCTGGCGGTCGCGGGTGTAGTAGAGCTTGTTGGTGAGCAGTACTGCCCACCGCCCCTGCTGCGGGGAGATCCACATGCCGGTGCCGGTGAAGCCGTAGTGGACCCAGATGTCGTCATCGGGGTGGGTGCCAGGGGCGGGGTGCCAGAACAGGCCGCGCACGGGTTCGAGGGTGCCGGTCTGGACGGTCAGTGACTGTCTGGTCCAGGCGGGGCCGAATCCGGCTCGTCCCGGGCTGGTTGAGGTGTCCAGCATGTGGCGCAGGAAGAGGGCGAGGTCGTCGAGGACGGTGAAGGCGCCGGCGATCCCGCACACTCCGCCCAGGAGCCGGGCGGAGAAGTCGTGGGCGACGCCCTTGAGGTGGGTGTCGCTGTCCTGGTCGAGTTCGGTCGGCGCGCAGCGGGCGGTGATCTCGGCGGGCAGCGGCCCGAAGCGGGTGGAGGCCATGTTCAGTGGCTGCCAGATGCGTTCCGTGGCGAGCCGGTCGAGGCGCTGGCCGGAGAGGTGTTCGGCGAGGTAGCCGAGGATGAGGGCGGCCCGGTCGGTGTACTCGACCGCCTCGCCGGGCGGGCGGTGCAGGGTTTCGTGGAGGACACCGTCGCGTACGTCCTGTGGGTCGGTGCCGTAGAGGTTCTTCAGCTGGGCTCGCAGGGGGACGCCAGCGGTGTGGGTCAGCAAGTGGCGGGCGGTCACGGCCCCGAGCGGGTGGTCGGCGACTTCGGGCCAGAAGTCGCCCAGGGGGACGTCGAGGTCGAGCTTGCCTTCCTCCCACAGGGCGCCGATTGAGGACCAGACGGCGAGGACCTTGGTGAGGCTGGCGGCGTCGAAGACGGTCTCGCGCCGCATTGGCGTGTCCGGCTCGTCTGGGTCGAGGACGCCTGTGGCGCCGTGGGCCGAGGTCCCGGCGGCGTCGCCGACGGCCCACACGGCACCGGGGTAGACCTTGTCGCGGACGCCTTCGTTCAGGAGCTGCTCGATGCTGTTGATGCAGTCGGTGCCGTACGTCATGGTCTCCCTCTTCGCCGTGGGCGTCCCGCCGGGTCAGCGTAGTGAGGCGGAGCGGGCAGGACTGGCGGTGCAACGGTGTGTCGGACATTGGCCCCGCACCGGCGTTCTGGCCGCCGGTCCGTCGTCGGCAGGGGTGTTTGCTCGGTTCAGGCGAGCTGGTGACTGAGGTCGGTCAGTGCCTGGGCGGTCGCTGAGAGCGGGTAGCGGGCGGCGTTCGCGTAGCCCGCCTCTCGTAGGGTGGGCAGGAGGCCAGGTGCGGTTCGTAGCCGATCGAGGTCCCGGGCGAGGGCGGCCGAGTGGGTGAAGTCGGTGGCTGAGCCGGAGGCGGCGAGTACTTCATTGAGGCCGGGCACGGGCTGGTAGAGGACGGGCAGCCCGCAGGCTTGGGCCTCCAGCGCAACCAGGCCCATGGCCTCCAGGGTGGTGGACGACATGACGAGTACGTCGTGCTCGGTGAAGGCTTTCCACAGCTGTGGACGGCGGAGCCAGCCGAGGTAGCGGGCTCTCACGCCGGCCCGTTGCAACAACGGGGCCAAGGCATGGAATTGGGCTCTGGGCGCGGCCATGCTCAGTTCGACGCCCGGTATTGGAGCCAGGCTCTTGATCAGGGCCTCGACGCCCTTCTCGGCGGTCAGCCGTCCGGCGTAGAGCAGGCGCAGGTGGCTGGAGGGGGTGCGGGCGGGCCGGGGCGGCGGATCGGTGAGCAGGTGGTCGGGGATGCCCCAGGGTATGGGGGTGATCTTCCGGCGGTCGACTTGTGGGGCGAGCTTGAGGAGTCGGTCGGCCGTTGCCCCTGTGGGTACGACGATCGCGTCGGCCGCTCTTGCGGCTTCGCGCAGCACCTGCAGTTGGTCGCGGTGGGCCTCGGCGAAGATCAGGTCCGTGCCGTGGACCAGGGCGATGCGGGGATGCAGGGGGAGCGCCCGGATCAGGGCGGGAGTGGCGCCGAAGGTGAGGTGCTGCAGGTGCAGTACGTCGATCTGGGCTGGGTCAATCGCGAGCGCGAGAGCCTTGCGCAGGGCTGCGACGTAGCGGCCGAAGGCGGGGCCCTCAAGGCATTTCCCGGCCACGGACAGCAGGTCGAGCCCGGTGGGGACGCGAGGTTTGGGACCCGACGGGCCCAGCATGAAAGCGCGTGCGGGGATGAGGGGGCGGTCGCCGGTGTAGAGGTCGAGGAAGAGTTCGACGCTGCCGCCGGGGCTTCCGGCGGGCAGGTCCAGGAAAGTGGCGGCCAGCGGCCCCATGGCCGGAGCGGGGCTCACAGGAGTCCTCCGGGAAGCTCTTCGTAGAGTCGGGAGATGTCGATGCCGTCTGTCGTCGCGTACTTGGCGGGCTGCTGTTGATAGCTGGCCGGGGTGCCGTAGGCAGTGAGGAAGACGAGCTTGCCGAAGGTCATGCCCGGATAGATCCGCACTGGTTTGGCGGCGCGGATCTCCAGGGTCCAGCGGATGGCGTGGCCCTGGTGGCCGAGTGGGGCGGAGACGTGCACCCAGATGCCGAGGGCGCCGATGGTGCGGTCGCCGTTGAGTATCTGCGCGTACGTCTCCGAGCCCGTCTGTTCGTGTGTGACACCGAGGTAGAGCAGCCCGGGCTCCAGTACCAATCCGGTGGTGGGGATGGTCTGCTCGGTGAACGCGGTGGGGACGGCAGCGTCCAAGGCGCCGGCGCAGACACGGATCGTGCCGCCGAGCCGCCAGTCGTAGGAGTTCGGGGAGAGCCGGGCGGGGTCATAGGGGTCGATGGTGATCTCGCCGGTCTGGATTGCGGCGTCGATCTCGGAGCCGGTGAGGATCACGACGCGACCGCCTCGATTCCCGCTACGTCCTGCCAGTACCGCGATGGCTGCGGTCCGTGGGCGGCCTGGTATTTGCCGCGGTAGAGGTCGATGGCGCCGGTGGAGACGAAGAACATGATCTGCCCGATCTTCATGCCGGCGTAGACCCGTAAGGGGCGGATCGGGGAGAGCATGAGCGTCCACTGGCCGTGGAAGCCGATGTCTCCGATGGGTGCGGTGATCTCGACGAACAGTCCGAGTCGGCCGACGGAGGAGCGGCCGAACAGCAGTGGCACGAAGGCGTTGGAGCCGACCTGTTCGAGGGTGTGGCCGAGATAGAGCTCGCCAGGCTGGAGTACGTATCCGCCCTGGCCGATCTCGACCTCGCGGGTGGGGTTGGGGCGGTGGGCGTCGATCACAGGGGCGGTGTAGGTCAGCAGGGTGGGGCCGAGGCGGACGTTGTAGCTGTTGGGGTTGACCTGGTCCGGCTCGAAGGGGGTGATGGTCAGACGGCCGTCGTGTGCTGCGGCGGTGATCTCGTGCCCGGTGAGGATCATTGCTCGCCTCGTTCGGTGGAGTCGGCAGTGGAGGGGAAGGCCGGCGTGGCCAGGACGCGGCGTACGGCCTGCCCCAGCCGCAGTCCTGCCTGATGCGTACGTCCGCCGAGGTGGCTGTCGGCGAGGTAGTCGGTGGTCAGCACGGTGCGTATCGCCGACGGCAGGGGCGTGGGGGTGATGACCAAGGTGCCGACGCATTCGGTGAGGTGGTCGAGCAGCTTGTCTCGGTCCTGGGCGTGTTCGTCGGGGAGGAAGGCGTGGACGAGCTGGTTGTCGAAGGGCTCGATGGTCAGCAGGTCGCCGAGGGTCAGGATGTCGCCGAGCGGAGTGGGGCGCAGGGCGGTCTCGTTGAGGATGACCGCGTCCGCGCCGAGACCGGAGTGCAGACGGCCGGCGATCTCTGTCAGCAGGTGGCGTCGGTCCAACGTGGTGTTGCGATAACGCTCGTTCACGGTGCCGATCGGGCTCGCCAGTGTCCGTGCGACGAAGGCGATCCTGGCGTGCAGCACGGCGAGGTCCTCGGGAACCGCGGCCGAGTCCGGGAAGGCGCACGCGCGGGCGGCCCAGCCGCCGCTGACGGGCTCGGCGGTGGCATATCCGCGGCCGAGTTCGAGGCCCTTGACGACGAGTGTGGCGCCGACGGGCGCAGGGCCGTAGGTGTCGCTGTGGCAGTGGCCGGAGAAGATGACATCCGCGAACGGGCACGCGGCGGCGAGCTTCAGGTCCTCGTCAAAGCCGGAGTGGGACAACACCACCCAGGCGGCGGCGCGGTGGTGGTGCTCCAGCATCACCTCGCGCAGGGCCTGGGCCGGATCGGTGACATGGTGGCCTGCGCGCTGGTCGGCAGGGATCGCGTTGAACGCTTGCGGTCCGATCACCGCGGTGACGGCGACTCGACGGCCGCCGATGCGTTTGATGCGTACGCGGTCGAAGAAGGGGTTGCCGTTGCCGTTGTCGTCGGTCACGTTGGCGCACACGGTCATCTCGTGCAGCCCCGGTTCGAAGTAGTGCGGCCAGCCGTGGTTTCCGGGTGCGAGCAGGTCGTATAGGCCGGTGAGGATCTTGTGCTCGATGCTGCCCTGGCCGAAGCGGTAGAAGCCGCTGCCCTCGAAGAAGTCGCCGCAGTCCACGATCACGCTGTCGGCTTTGGCGGCGTGGAGGTGGGCGAGCATCGGGGCGGCCGAGTCGAAGGCGGAGTGCACGTCGGTGGTGGCAATGATCCGCCGGAGCTGTCGGCTCATGGGGTGACCTCGCAGATGTCGGTGCCGAGGGCGTGCAGCTTGGTGGGCAGGTCGGCATGGCCGCGCCGGAGCTGTTCGAGCCCGCCGAGGGTGGTGACACCGCGGGCGGTGAGGCCGGCGATGAGCAGCGCGGAGCCTGTGCGGATGTCGGTGGTCTCCACGCCAGCGCCGGTCAGCTGCTGCGGGCCGGTGAAGTGGCACTCGGTGGGCGAGTGCTCGTCGATCTGGGCGCCCAGGCGGGCGAGTTGGGGCAGCAGGTTGCCGTGGCGGCCGGGGTTGATGGTGTCGGCGAACAGATGGGTGCCGGGGCGGGTGAGAGCCAACGCCATCAGCGGTGGTTCGAAGTCGGCGTCCAGACCGCCGGGCGCGAGGGAGGCGACGGCTCGCAGCGGCTTGCCGGTGGGGCGGGCGTCCTGGGCCCGCACGGTGAGCACACCGCCCTCGGTGCCGACGGGCACGCCGAGCTGTCGCAGGGCGGTGACGAGAGGAGTCACGTCATCGCCGCTCACACCGCAGATGCGTGCGTCACCGCCGGTCACCGCGACCGCACAGGCCAGGGTGCCGGCCTCGATCTTGTCGCCGGGTACGCGCCAGGTGATGGTCTCCACGGGGGCGGACGGGCGTGGGACGAGTGTCAGGACGGACTCGCTGACGCGGCACTCCCACCCGGCCGTCCGCAACGCGCCGACGACGCTGAGCACTTCTGGTGACAGATTCGGTCGGCCAAGGCGCAGCGGCCGTCCGGCTACGGCCGCACGCAGGAGAGCGGCGATGCTCGCGCCCCGGGAGCGGAAGGGCAGCGTGATCGAAACTGTTTCGGCGGTCCGGGACGCTGCTGCCTCCACGACGTAGCCGTGGTCGTCGACGGTCGTGCGGTCGCCGAAGCGCTCGTAGACCTTGAAGTGCTGCTCCATCCCGCGCTGCCCGATCCGGCAGCCGCCCGGCCAGGGAAGCCGGGCCCGCCCGTAGGCGCCAAGCAGCGCGGGTACGAGGTAGTACGAGGCCCGGATGCAGGCGGCGGTCTCGGCGGCAGGTCCCGGCTGGGATGTGCCGCTCGGCAGGATCATCACGGTGTCGGGATCGCTGACGGGGCGGGCCGTGTGCCAGCCGGTCTGCTGAAGCAGGGTGAGCATGGTCTCGACGTCCGTGTTCGCCGGAACGTTGGCCAGCTGCACCGCGCGGTTCAGCGCAGCGGCGGCGGCCAGCAGCGGAAGGGCGGCGTTCTTGGACCCGTCGACCGTCACGGAACCGGCCAGCGGGCTGCCCGGCCGGACGGCGACGACTTCGGCGGCGACTGGGGGAATCCGTACGGCTGTCAACAGTCAACTCCTCTGCAAAGGAAGGTGTCGTGAGGTCTGGACCGGATCGCTGACCTCGAACTCGGCCCAGCAGCGCTTGCCTGCCGGCATCGGCTCGAACCCGTGGCGATCCGCGAGCGCGGCGACGAGGAACAGTCCGCGTCCACCCTCCTCGTCCGCGCCGGGCAGACCGACCTGCGGGACGTCGGGACTGGTGTCGGTCACCTCGATCAGCAGGCGCGCGTCGCTCAGGCGGGCACCGGCTGAGATGGGTCCCTTTCCCGCATGCCGTACCGCGTTCGTGATCAGTTCTGCCGCCACCAGCTCCGCCGTCTCCAAGAGCGCGGGCTCCAGGAAGGCGCCCCACGCTCGTATCGCGCCCGCGAGCCGCTGCCGCGCGGACGCAGCGGCAGCGGGCGTGCCGGAAACGGGAAAGCGGACGTGGTGCACTTCCATGAGCGGCCTCCTGGATCGGTGCTACTCCTCCACGCAACCGCGGCAGGGGCAAGCGGAACCAGGCCGTGTGCAGTGGCTGCATCACCTATGCAGGAGCTGCATCACGGCCAATTGCCTCTCGGCTACGCTCGGTTGAGCAGGCAGGATCGGCGACGGCAGGAGGAGCCGTGGCACAGATGGCCGAGGAACAGAGTGAAGCGAGACGGATCGGTGAAGTGATCCGTCAGGCACGCGTGTTACAGCGGTGCTCCCAGAAGGACGTCGCCGCCGCACTGGGATATCACCAGTCGAAGGTGAGCCGCCTGGAGAGCGGCCGGGGGACACAGGACGTCCGCATGCTGCGCGAGGTTGCGCAGGTGCTGGACATCCCGCCGCGCAGCCTTGGCCTCGCCGGCGCTTCGAATGCCAGCCCCTCGGACCCTGAGACAGAGGACATGCACCGCCGTACCTTCCTCGCCGCCGGCGTCGCAGCACTCGCGGCTCCGCCGTCGCCGACCGCACTCCACCACGACCTGGTTCAGGTCCTGCTGCCCGGTACGACTCCTGCGGCCACCGGCCAAGCCCTGGGTATCAACGAGCTACGCGACCGGACACGGACCGCACGCCGACTGTTCTGCACGTGCGACTACACCGAGCTGGAGCGGACCCTGCCGGGTCTGATCGCCGACCTGCGCCATGCTGCTGGCGGAACATCCGGCTCGGCCGACGCGTCCGCACTGCTCGCGACCGCCTACCAGACGTCAGTGAGCCTGCTGCTGAAGCGAGCCGACCAAGGCAACGCCTGGCTCGCGGCCGGTCGCGCCATGGCCGAGGCCGAAAGGTCCGGAGACCCCGTCGCCCTCGCCGCCAGTGTCCGCGTTCACGCCCACGTCCTCGTCCGCGAGAAGCACACCGCACAGGCCGTGAACATCATCCGCCACACCGCCGACCAGCTCACCGGCTCCTACGACCAGCGCTCGCCACGCTACCTGGCAGCGGTCGGCCTGCTGCTGCTCCGCGGGGCGACCGCCGCCAGCAGGAACGGTGACCGCGACACCACCGAGGACTTCCTCACCGAGGCCCGGGAAGTCGCGCGCTACGTCACCTTCGACCGGCCCGACGCCTGGGCGAACTTCAGCCCCACCAACGTCGCCCTCCACCAAGTCAGTGCGGCCGTCTCCTTCGGCGACGCAGGCATCGCCCTGAAAATCGCCCGCCCCCTCATGCGCCGGCACATCCCCGTCCCCGAACGCCGCGCCGCCCTGTGGGTCGAGGCCGCCCGCGCCTACAACCAGCAGGGCCGCCTCGCCGACGGCTACCAGGCGCTGCGCATCGCCGAGAGCTGCGCGGCCCAGGACATCCGCCGCCCAGCTGTCCGGGAACTGGTCGCCGACATGGCCGCCCGCGACCGCCGCCGTACGCTGCCCGCACTGCACCACTTCAGCCGTCAACTGGGAGTCCCCGCGTGAGCGACCAGCCCGACCAGCAGGCCAAGAAGCCGTTCTTGTACGTCGTGGTGTGCGCGGCCGGGGTCGCCGACAGCGTCGGCAAGCTGATCACGGCTGCTCAGGAGGCGCACTGGGACGTGGGCGTGGTGGCCACTCCGCAGGGCTTGGGGTTCATCGACACGGAGGCGGTCGAAGCCCAGACTGGCTACCCGATCCGATCGGCCTGGCGCTCACCCGGCGATCCTCGTCCGTTGCCGCCCGCGGACGCCATCGCGGTGGCGCCGGCCACCTTCAACACGGTCAACAAGTGGGCGGCAGGGATCTCCGACACCCTGGCACTGGGCATCCTGTGCGAGGCGTACGGCATGGGCATCCCCACCGCCGTCCTGCCGTACGTGAACTCGGCGCAGGCCGCCCATCCCGCATACCGGCAGAGCCTGGAGCGACTGCGCGAGATGGGCGTCCTGATCGGCTCGTACGAGCCGCATCGGCCGAAGGCCGGTGGCGGCGAGGACCGGTACCGCTGGGAGGAGGCGCTGGAGCTGCTCATTCCCAAGGTGTCCGTGCGGCCGTGATCAGCGCCGCCGTGCTGGTGGCGGCTCCGGCGCCGGAGCGGCTGCCGCTGGTTGGACGGGAGCGGCCGGGCGTGGTGTGACGCTACGAGCCCTGGCTGCAGCAGCCAATGGGCCGGGTGCGTGTCGTTCGCCGAGGCGGCGGATGCGCCAGGTGAGTGCGCGGGCGGGGCTGTGGGCGTCGTCCAGGGTGCGCTGGCTAAGCGCCTGGTTGAGGACGGTGGCCGGGTTGTGTCCTGCTGCTTTGGCCTCGGCGAGCACGGTGGTGAGTGCATCCCAGGCGGGGTCGGCCAGGGTGCGCCCGGCATGTTCCGGTACCGCCTGCTGGAGGTGGTGAGCGAAGCGGCGTTTGGCCTGCGGGCTGGGTGCCCGTCTGGCGAGGCCGACTAGGACCGGCTCGGCGACCTGTGCGTACGCGGCCTGCAGATGGACGAGGGCTTGTTCCGCTGCTGCCTCCTGCTGGGCGTGCTGGCGGATGCGGTGCCAGTGGATCGCGTAGGCGACCGCGGTGAGCGCGACGTCCAGCAGCATCGCCCCCCGGCACCGTCCCCGTGCTGTGTGGGGTCCTTCCAGATCGCCTGGACGCTACGGCGCAGGACGCGGGTGCTGTCGAGGTCTGCGGTGATGCGGGAGCGGGTGGCGCGCTCGAAGACAGCGGCTGCCTGTTCGAGTTGAGCCTTGAGCGCGGCCGGTCCAGTGACGGGCAGGAGGTCCAGTGCTGCGCCGAGCGCGACCAGCTGTCCCTGCCCCGTGGGGTCGTCGCCGTGGGTGAGGTGGTGGGGGATGCGTTCGGAGGCGGCGGTGGCCTGGTGCCAAGGGTTGCCCGGCCGGACGCTGACCGGTTCGGGGCTGGTGGTGGCGAGGCGTCGGCGGATCTTGGGGAGGGAGAGGTCGGGGGCGAGGGTGGAGCCGGAGTAGAAGACCGGCTCCCCCTTGTCGTTGGTGTCGCCGGGCAGGGCGAAGTTGCAGCCGAGCGCGTCGCCGGAAGGACCGCGCTTCAGTCGAACGGTCACGCCCGTGGCCTCCAGCACGGTGAAGAACTCGGTTTCGTCCGCCGCAGCGGCGACGGCACGGCGGACCCGCAGACGCAGGATCTCGCGGGAGGTCGCGTCCTGGCCCAGGCGCTTGGCCTTGAAGTGCTCCTTACTCGTGGGGCGCTTGGCGGAGGTGCCGTCCCCCGGCCTCAACCGCCTCAGCCCGTAGTCGACCTCGATCTGGCGGGCTTCACGCTGCACGGCGCGCTGGTCGTAATCGCGCCGGGGGCGGCGGCCGTCCTGGCGTACGAGGGTGGCGGCGATGTGGATGTGGTCGTCGGCGTGGCGGACGGCCACCCAGCGGCAGGCTTCGTCGTCGCCTTCGGGGGCGATGCCAGCGGCGGCCACGATCCGGCGGGCGATGTCGGCCCACTGGGCGTCGGTGAGGATCGGGTCTTCGGGTGCGGCGCGGACGGGGCAGTGCCAGACGGTGTGCTTGGGGGCCTTGTCGCCGAGCATCTTCACGGGCTGGTCGAGCTGTGCGGCGAGCTGCGCTTCTACCTCGTTGGGGTCACGGTGGGGGCTGCGTCCGGGGTCGGGGGCGAAGTCGTTCCAGGAGGCCACCAGGTGCGGGTCGATGTGCTCGTTGGCCTGGCCCTTGCCGAAGAGGTAGCCGATCGTTCGGCGTGTGGCGTGGGGCCCCTTGCCGAGGATGATCTTCGGGATCACTGGCTCACCGCCACTCGGTGATCTG
Organism: Streptomyces sp. NPDC032161; assembly: GCF_040636995.1. Lineage (NCBI taxonomy): Bacteria > Bacillati > Actinomycetota > Actinomycetes > Kitasatosporales > Streptomycetaceae > Streptomyces > Streptomyces sp. NPDC032161. Next base: position 175,142 of record NZ_JBEZVN010000006.1, read on the forward strand.
GGCGACGGCAGTGTCCACCTCGGCGATGGACGCCTCGACGCGGTCAAGGAGCCGTTGGACGGTGTCGGGGTGGGGCCAGGCGCCGTCCCTGTTGAGGTGCCAGGTGAGCTGGTTGAGGTTGTTGCCGATGCCGCCGAGTTGCCGGTTGGCGGCCAACAGCGTCTGCACCAGCGAACTGGTGCCGCTCGGGGTGTTCCGCCTGGACGAGGCCGGGGGCGACCCCACCCTCGGGCCCGTCACCCTGACCGGGAAAAGCCTGGAATGCGTCATCGCCGACGACAAGTTCACCGCCCCGTACCGGGCGACGGGCACCGTGTCGTCGGCGATCACCGAGCTCATCCACCGCTCGTTGCCGACCGCGGACGTCCTGGTCCTGTCCTCGAACCCGCCCATCGGGTCCCGCACCTGGGACACCGGGTCCGACCCGTGGGCGGCGGTGCAGGAGATTGCCGCCGTCGCCGGGGCAGAGGCATACACCAACGCCTCCGGCGTGTTCGTCGTCGCGCCTCTGCCCAATCTGCTGACGACACCCCCGGCGTGGACGGTGGCCGCGGGCGAGGGCGGCGTCTACATCACGGGCACGCGCAGCATGTCGTCCGCCGACGTCTACAACGGGGTCCTCGCGCGGGGTGAGAACGCGCAGGACGGTGCGCCGCCGGTGTCCTATCTGGCTGTCGACACCGACCCGCTCAGCCCGACGCGGTGGGGCGGACCGTACGGGCGCCGGCCGGACTTCTACGAGTCCAGCACCCTCACCACGACAGGCGCGTGCCAGGCCGCGGCCGAACTGCGTCTGGCCGCCGCCCGCGCCCCCAACGCGAAGGGCGACTTCAGCAGCCTGCCGAATCCGGCCCTGGAGCCCGGGGACGTTCTGCGGGTCGTCCACCCGACGGGGCTGCGCGAGCTGCACCAGGTGCAGGCCGTCACCGTGCCGCTCGGCCCGGACGGTGATTTCCCCATCACGACCATCAGCGCAAAGGGGGACTGATGGCTTCTGCGTCTGCGCAGGACTTGGCCGCGGCGCTGCGCCGCCGGACCCTGGAGGCCGCGGCTGCCGCCCCGGCGGTGCGCGGCGCGAACTGGCGGATGGCGACCGTGGCCACGGTCAGCGCGTCGGGCACGGTCACCACGACGGACGGAATCGTGGCCCGCCGTCTGGAGTCCTACACCAACCCAGCACCAGGGGACCTGATCCGCATCGACGTCTCGGCGGCCGGGTCCTGGACGACGCCGGGCCGCACCGCCACCACGGCCAACCCCGGCTGGACCGCGTACACCCCGGCATGGGGTGCGGCAACCACCGCCCCGTCCCTCGGGAACGGCACGCTCACCGGCCGCTACCAGGTGGCCGGCCGTACCTGTCACGTTGCGCTGCGCCTGGTGCCCGGCAGCACCACCGCCATGGGCTCCGGCGCGTACACCTTCGGGGTTCCGTTCGTGTCGGCCGACGACGTAGTCGAATACGTCGGCGGGGCCCGGCTCACCGCCGGGTCCACCTACATCGGGCAGTGCCTGCTCGGCCCCAACTCGGCCGTCATGAACGCGACGTTCCCGGCCTCCGGCGGGCTGACCGCCGCGAACATGTCGCAGGCCGCCCCGCCACGTTCGGGTCCGGTCACATCCTGCGCCTGACCCTCACCTACCAGACCGCCTAGAGGGGGGGCCGCATGGCCACCACCGACAACTACGGCCAAGGCGTGAGCGTTGCGACGCTCACCGACCCGCCGGACGCCGAAACCCTCGCGAAGAACATCGCCAACGCCATCGTGTCGCGCAGCGCGATGCGGTTCGCATCCGCCGCGACCCGTGCGGCGACCCTTGTCGCCCCGCTCGCCGCCCCCGTCGCGGGCATGATCACGTACCTGACCGACGTGCGCCGTCACGAGTACTACGACGGAACCGGGTGGTTCCCGCTGCGCGGCCAGAGCGCATCGAGCATCGTCACGTCGGGGTCCCCCTCCACGACCACGGAGGTCACCACCGGGGCAACGATCACGCTGCCCACCCGCGCCGGTGCCCGCTACGAGCTGGAGGCATCGTGCCTGGCCCGGTCCTCGAACACGGGCGACCGCATCGAGCTCAGAATCCGCCGCGGCACCACCCCGACCGCCACCCAGGTCGGCGGCGGCTCCATCCGGTCCGCGCTCGCCGGGTCCGGCGACACCCTGACCGGACGAGGCATCGACACCCCCGGAGCCGGCAACACCACCTGGACCGTTTACCTCGCCCGCGGGTCCGGCACCGGCACGGTCGAGGTCACCGCGAGCACCGCCCTGCCCTGCGTTTTCACCGTCCGAGAGGTCTGAGAATGATCACGAACATTGGTGCCCTACGACTGGTTGGGCTGCATGCGACCGACGAATGCGCGGCCACCGCCCTGCCGGTCGACCTGTCCTCGGAGACGTGGCGTACCGTCCTGCGGACTGTCGTGCCCGTGAACCCCGGTGACGTCCTGGACGTGGACGCCTGTGCCCGCGTCACCAACGACACCGGCCGCAGCCGCGGGAAGCCCGGCTACACCGTCGGCATCGGCTACCACCTGTGGGCGTACGACGTCGACGCGCCGGGCGGGTCGTCCAGCGATACCTGGCGGCGGATCAGCACTCTCAACGGCGACAACGTCGACCGGACCCGCCATCACATGCCGCTGCACACGAGCACCGTGTACACCGTCCCGGAGGACTGGCCGACCGGGCACCGCATAGTCGTCGTGCTGCGCGTCGACGCGCACAGCACCGCCTGGGTGGCCGGAGACACGATCACCGTCGATAGCGGTTACGCGCAGATGACTGTGCGCCGGTACACCGCCGCCTGATTCATTTCGCCCCGAGTCGGACTGGCCCGGGGCTTCGTCATGTCTGGAGGCATCTCATGGCCACCCCCCTGTCCGCCGCCGCCATCCTCACCGCCCTCCGCGCCGAGGGCGTGACCGTGGTCGAGGTCGGCAGCTGGCGAACTCACAACCGAAGTTCGAAGGGCGCGTGGGGGCCCGTCAACGGGTCGATCGTGCACCACACGGTCACCAAGGGCACCGCATCCACCGTGGCCATGTGCCGGACCGGGTACGCCTCTCTACCGGGCCCGCTCTGCCACGGAATGATCGCGAAGGACGGCCGGGTTCACATGGTCGGCTGGGGCCGCGCGAACCACGCCGGGGGCGGCGATCCGCGGGTCCTGGACCAGGTGATCGCCGAGTCGTACGGCAGCCGTCCGACCCCGCCCACCAAGGGCAACGCCAACGGGACCGACGGCAACGCCCGGTTCTACGGCTGGGAGTGCGAGAACCTCGGCGACGGCAAGGACCCCTGGCCCAAGGCGCAGTACGACGCGATCGTCCGCGTCCAGGCCGCCCTGTGCCGGGCGCACGGCTGGTCGGCCAAGTCCGTCATCGGCCACCTGGAATGGAGCTCGGACAAGATCGACCCCCGCGGGGTCAGCATGGCCCAGCTGCGCGCCAATGTTGCCGAGCGGCTGAAGCACCCCGCGAGTTGGAGCCCGGGGCAGACCGCGTCGTCGGCCCCCGCGAAGCCGACCCCGGCCCCGGGCCGGCCGGTCGTCGACCTCTCGCTGCTCGTCGCCGCGGCCCGCCGCGACCCGGCGAAGTCCGGCACCCCGGTCTCGTACGCGGGCGCCCGGGTCGTCGAGGACGCGCTCGCGGCCGAAGGGCTGCTCGCCCGGCGGTACGTGGACGGACACTTCGGCTCCGCCACGGTGACGGCCTACGCCGCGTGGCAGCGGTCCAAGGCGGGCGGCGGCTACAGCGGCCGGGACGCCGACGGCATACCCGGCAAGACCAGCCTCGCCCGACTCGGGGCGAAGCACGGCTTCGACGTGAAGGACTGATCGCCGATGACGAAGCAACTGCTGCTCGACCTGATCGAGCGCGCGGGCTGGACTGGGGCTCAGGCCGCGCTCGGCCTGGTCGTGGTGGAGCTCGCCGACGTGCCGGTGTGGTGGGCGGCCCCGGCCGCGCTCGTCCTCGCCTCGGCGAAGGGCTGGGTGGCCGGTCGGCTCGGCCGGAAGGGCACCGCGTCCACGCTGCCGGCCACCGCCGACCCGGCGTCGCTCGGCCGGGGGGTGTAGATGGCACAGCAGGATCCGGCCGAGTCGGTGGCGGTCGAGCTGGAGAAGCTGCGCGGCACGATGGAGACCGGCTTCGCCCGCGTCGACGGGTCGCTCGCCCTGCTCGTCCAGCGCGGAGACCAGACCGACCGGCAGCTCGCCGACCACGAGACCCGGCTCGACGCGCTGGAGCGCGCCCGCTGGCCGCTCCCGTCCCTTGCGGCCCTGGTCGGCGTGATCAGCCTCGCCATGGCCTTGTGGCAGGCCGCCAAGTAGCCCTGACCTCCGGTATCGCTTCTGGGGGCGCGCCGAAGCCGGTTCGCCCTCGCAGAGTCCCCGCCCCCTGCCTGGCTTTGGCCGGACAGGGGGCTACTTCTTTGTGCCTGCCTTGATGATCTGGTCAACGCGTGCGGTTGACAGCCCGCCGAGGAGGGCGCCGACCTCTGCGAGCGTGCGTCCCTGCTTGAGGTCGCGGACGGCACTGCTGCGGATCTCTTTGACGTCCTGGGTGAAGTCGGGCAGGAGGGTGCCGAGGATCTGCCGCGCGGCGTACTCGCGGTCTATGGGGTCGGTGATGGTGGCGAGGTCTGCGGTGACGGCGGAGCGGGCCGTGGCGATGTGCTGCTCGATGCGGGTGTATGGGCTGGTCATGGTCTCAGAGTAGGCGTGGCACACGCCGATTTCAAGTGGGGGCTTGACAGGATTTCAAGCCCCCCTATAAGATGGGGGTACCCCAGCAAGAAAGGGGGTGACAAATGAATAGTGGGGATATCACTCTGGCGGTCGGGATCGCGACCCTCGTGGTCAACACGATCGCAGCGATCGCAGCAGTGAAGGCCATCCGGAAGCCCAAGCGCCGAGGCCGACACCGCAAGGAGTGAAGGAAGGGCCCGAAGATGCTAGCGACAACTTCGGGCCCGCTCCCCACAATCGCACGCCACCCCTACTCGGGACAACGGAAGGAGGAGGAAATGGGCACACCGACCAAGGCCCTGGCCGTCGCGACGACTGCGAGCCTGACCGCGGTGATCGCGGCAACCGTCGCAGCCGGCGCCCGGTGGTGGCTATGGGCGGCCTGGGCGGCGCTTGCAGCCGTCACGATCGCTGTCGTGGCGATCGAGCGGCGCGACCGATGAACCACCCCGCCCCCTTCCGCAACTCGCGCGGGAGGGGGCGGTTTCGTGCCTCCGGGCCCAGCCGTCGTCGCCCTCGTCCGGGTGCCGGACGGCGCGCTTCAGCGCGGCGTGCGCGGCTTCGCTCGTTTCCATCTCCCGTACGGCACGACCGCGTCATGATGGCGGAGACCGCGTAGAAACTTGCGCAATCACCAGCCTGACGGAGGCAACCATGACGTTACATTTCATCGCAAAGGACCCGGAGACGAACGGCGACCACTGCCCGACCATCTGGTTCGACGATGCTGCGCAGGAGTTCGTCGTCCAGGGGTGGAAGGCGGGCCTGGAGCTGGAAGCGAAGTGTCTGGAGAGCGGGCCGATCCCGGAGACTGAGGCGGTCGTCCGTCTGCCTGTCCGCATGGCCGAGGCACTGAGGGAGGCGCTTGATGTCGCAGCCAGTACCGCCGTTCGCTGAGCTTCTGGCGCAGTGCACCACCTCGGCTGTCCACCTGGAGACTCGGGACGTGTACGCGGTCGACGAGGAGGACCAGGACCTCAAGGCATGGCGCGCAGGCGACCTCGCGCCCGTCGACGACCGCAGTGCCTGGTGGGCCCCGTTCCATGATGCCGTGGCCGAAGCTGTCAGCCGAGGCGTCGCCGTACAGCGGGCCCGGGTCGTCAGCCTGCCCGCCACGGAGTACATCCAGTTCGAGCACGCGTGCACCTCGCGCAACCTCGCGGCCGGGGAAGACGTGCGGTGGCTCCCCCGGTCCCGGGCGCTCGGCCTGCTCCTGCCCGCCCACGACTTCTGGCTGTTCGACGGCCGGCTGATCCGGTGGCACCACTTCACTGGCGACGGCACCCACCTCCACGACGAGCTCGACGACCGACAGGACATGGCCGGGCAGACCGCAGAAGCGTTCCGTTCGGTGTGGGAGCGGGCCGTCCCGCATCAGGAGTTCACGATCAACTGATGGCTCCCTCTCCGTCAGCCCGCGTCCAGGAAGCGCGCGACCGCGTGGCGGGTCGTCTGCGCAACCTCCGAGCCGACGCGGGCCTGACGGGGCAGCAACTGGCGGAGCGCCTCGGGTGGCAGGGCTCGAAGGTTTCCCGTCTCCAGAGCGGGCGGTCACAGCCGTCCGACGACGATATCCGGGCATGGTGCCGGGCCTGCGGCGCGGAGGACGAGGCCGCTGACCTGATCGCGGCGTCCCGCCAGGCTCAGCAGATGTACATGGAGTGGCGCCGCGTCCAGCGCACCGGGCTCCGCGGCGTGCAGCAGGCTCGGAAGCCGCTGTATGACCGGACCAAGGTGATGCGGGTGTACAGCTCCAGCGTCATCCCGGGCATGCTTCAGACCCGCGCGTACGCGGCCGCGCTGCTGTCAGAGATCGCCCGCTTCAACCGCACGCCCGACGACTCGGCCGCAGCGGCCGACGCACGGATGGATCGGTCGCAGGTGATCCACCGTGCGGGGCGCCGCTTCCCGATCCTGATCGAAGAGTCCGTACTGCACCGCCAGATCGGTGGGCCGGATGTGATGGCCGACCAGCTTGGGTACCTGCTTCAGGTGGCAGGGCTGCCCTCGGTGACGCTCGGCATCATCCCAGCAGCGTCCAGGGCTATGTGGCCGCTGGAGACGTACACGATCTTCGATGCCGAGCAGGTGGCGGTCGAACTCCTGACGGCTGCGATCACGATCACCACTCCGTCCGAGGTGGCCCAGTACGCGGCCGCGCACGAGGAGATGAGCGCAGCGGCAGTGCACGGACCTGGGGCTTTGCGCCTGATTGCCAAGGCTGTCTCTGCGCTCGCGTAGAAACGCGTAGAAACTCAGGCCGGCCGCTGCGCCCGCGCCCCTACCGTCGTGGTGATTCCTCACCGACCGCGACGGGGGGCTTACCCGTGATGACGCTCAAGGTGTATGAGGTCGACCGGTACGGGCGGACGCGAGTCATCCGGCCGATGACCAAAGTCAGCCCGGCGAAGGGTATTCCACCGGTGCCGGTGCACCTGCCGTGCCGGTGCGCCCGGTGCGCGAGCGGGCAGCGGTGACCGGCCGTCCGGTACCGGACCCGGCCGGCACAGCGACCGGATGGTGCCACTGGCACAAGGGCCCGTCCGGCAGTGCGGTCCTGGTCCAGGTCGTTGAGCAGAGCTCGGGTCCGGGCCGGGAGCTGTACGCATGCCGCCCGTGCCGGGAACAGCGCGGCCTCCGCCCGTACGGCGAGAAGCCGTGACCGCGCCGGCACCGGCCAGGGAGGGGCTCGCACCCGCGTGCCGCATCGGTATGCACGGGGAGTGCCCGGGGCCGGGCGTCACCCGCCGGCCAGGGGCTCCGGAGTGGGAGGTGCCCATCGAGATCCGGCGGTGCGCTTGCCCCTGCCACCGCACCGACCTGCCCCGAGAGGAGGCGCCGTGCAGTGCCCCAGGTGCGGAAAGCAGATGAGTCAGAACGTCGGCGGCTGGTGGACGTGCTGGAGCTGCGGCAACTCCGTGCCCGGATACGGGGAGACCAGTGAACTGCCCTCGCTGTCCCGAACGACTGCACCCGTCGCAGGCCGACGCGTACCGGTGCGCCGGATGCTCGTATGAGATCAGCATCGACGCCTGGCGGTTTCACCAGAACCTGCTGGCCGAGCTGGCCGCCGATGAGCGGGGGTTCTTCGCACGGGTGAGGGACCGGACCGTGCGCTTGCGGTCGCTGGCGCCAGCATGGCGTCCCTGATCTGCCCCGGCTGGCCGCCCCCGTCGGCCGGCCGGGGCCCCTACTCGTCCCGGACGAGGTTCTCGAGCGGCACACCGATCGCGTCAGCGATGCGGATCAGGGTGTCGATGCGGGCTGCTGAGTGCCCCTGTTCGATGCGGTTGTACGGGGCGAGGGACATGCCGACCCGGAGGGCGACTTGCTCTTGGGTGAGGTTCGCGTGGAGTCGGGCGGCGCGGATCTGGTCGCCGATGGCCCGGCGCCTGGCGATGACGCGTTCGGGCGGCATGGGCTGGTGGTGCACTTGCCCACGGTTTCCGGATCGTGATCATTTGTCTTTATCGTTGACCATAAAACGGTTGATCACGGATGCTCCGCAGGTGCAGGTGGAACGCCGTGCTCCGATCGGGATTGCAGGCTTATTCGAACACGTGTTTCGATAGAGGCTTGCACCACATGTGTGTCGGACGGTAAGGGCGGCACCCGCGTCCGACACTGACGACGGCCCCTCGGCTACAGCGGGGGGCCGTCGTCGTATGCCGAGCCCGCCCATCTGCGGGTTTCTCCTGGCTGCTTGGGGAGAATTTGGGGAGCGAGGTCATGCGTTCATAGCGTGGGAGCGCGCGCGAGAGCGTGAGTAGCGCGGGAGTTCACGGAGAAGGGCCAGGTCGGACATGTGTCCTGACCTGGCCCTTCTTGCCGATCTGGCTGTTCAGTGCTGTGCCCCCGGCAGGATTCGAACCTGCGACACCCGCTTTAGGAGAGCGGTGCTCTATCCCCTGAGCTACGAAGGCAGGGGCTTGTAGGAAACCTTGGAGAAAACCCGGTGAGTGGATTTCCGGCGAGGCGTACAAGCCCACTGGTCAGACGGGGTGCGGTGCTTTCTGCGGTTCTGCTTGGGCAGACAGCGGGACGTACCGACGACCGACCAGGGACAGCGTAGCGGATCCGTGCCGGTGAGGGGCTTCCGTACCGGGTTGACCGTGCGAGGGCGGGCCTGGAGGGCTTCTGGCCTGCTGTTTCATCGGTGTGTGGGTTGCGAGGAAGGGGAGAACGCATGCTCACAGCCAGAGGCTTTGTCTGTTCTGCCCGATTAGTCATTCGGTGGGTGTGTCAGGGCCGAGGCTGGGGGTGGAGATCGGGATGGTCGCCAGCCGGGCGTGGGCAAGGAGCCACTTCCCACGGGCCAGGGCGTCGGCTCCGGAGGGCGCGGGCGATTGCCGGTCCTACTGAGTTGTATGCGCGTCCAGCAGAGCGCTGAGGCCGTGCGGCAACCGGGTCGGCCCGGTGTCCGGGGCACGTCGTCGTTCCGGGCCGGTACCGGGACCGTCAGCGCGGGGTGCGGCAGCCGCTGAGACGGGGACCGGTCGGGCTGGCCGGCACCGGGCCCCGGCGTCGCGGGCTCCGTGCCACTCGATGATGTGGAGTGGTACAGCCGGTCCCGGCGCAGGATCGCACCCTTCTCGTCGGCCGGGGCCGCGTCGTACTCCGCGACGATCCGCGGCTTGCACTCCGCCGTGGGGGCGCGCCGCTTCGCTTCGTGTGCTTGGCGCGACATCCCTGTTGCGTGGCGCTTGTCGGACGTTCAGTACACGGCGGGCCGGACAGGCCGACTGGTGCACCGGTGGGCGCTCAGGAGCTGCGCGCCCCCTCGGGTAAGCAATCCGACGTCGGTGCCTACTGCGATGAACTGGCAACCTGCCACCCTGGCGATCTCCGCGAGCTGCTCAGTGCCGGCCAAGGTCCCTACGGGTTTGCCCGCGCGGTGTGCGCGCTGGGCCACGTATCGGAAGGCTGCAAGAACGTCGACGTGCGTCGGCTCGCCGAGATGGCCCATCGTCGCGGCAAGGTCGGACAGACCAATGAAGATCGCATCGATCCCGTCCACGGCTGCGATGTCGTCGATCGAGGAAACGGCTTGCGGAGACTCGATCTGCGCCATCACGAAGGTGCGATTGTTCGCGGTCGACAGATATTCCGTGTCGTGCCCCCAGCCTGATGCGCGAGCCAGTGCGCTGCCGACACCGCGTGTTCCCTCTGGTGGGTAACGAGTGGCGGCGACTGCCGCCGTGGCCTGCTCCGGCCCGTCGACCATGGGCAGTAGGAGGGTGTGAGCGCCGATGTCGAGGTAACGCTTGATGGCCTCGGGCTGGGAGGTCGGCGGGCGCACCACTGGTGTAGCGGGTGTTGCGGCGATCGCCTGAAGTTGGGAGACGACGGTCTGAAGGGTGTTGGGTGCGTGCTCGGAGTCGATCAGCGCCCAGTCGAATCCGATTGTCGCGCAGAGCTCGGCCGTGTACGGGTTGGCCAGGCCGAGCCACAGGCCGATCGGCGGGCACTCCCGGCTGCCCTCGAGGAAGGTGTGTCCGTTCATTTGCCCGCCTCTCCGGTGTGCGTGCCGAACCGGCACGCGATGGCACCCAACGGCCCGTAGTCGACGTGAAAGGTGTCCGGATGGGGCACGCACCGTCGGCCGATGCCGCCCAACGGTGCGTGACCGACTCACTTTCGTACGTTGCGCCGTCGCTGCCAAAGACCGCCTGATGCTGCACAGCAGGCAGCCACACGGGCCCTGTGCTCACGGTCGCCCAGGTTCGACCACCTTACCCCCCGGGGGTTCCTGTCAGGCTCTGAATCCGCGCGCCGCCGTGGTTCCGCCTCGCGAGGCATCCCTCAGCCGCTGGTGGCCTTCGAAGCCCGGCCATTGCATCCATCCGCTGCTGCGCAGGCCCGGCCGTGCAGGACGCTCCGCCGGTACAAGAGGCAGCTCGGGCGCGTACTCACGGGGCCCGGCCGTCACGACCTCCCGTACGCCCTCGGGGTATCCGGGAGGAGGTCGTTGTCCTGAAGGGATGACGCCAGAAGATGCATCACGCGTGCGGCACCGCACAACGGCGGTGCCGCACCTCAGGGTGTCCGGGTGTCGCGGCCCGATCCACGTGCTCGGCCTGCGCGTTCACGTCATGCAATTGTCGGCGTGGCAGGCCGTCCCGGTTCCGTCGATCAGTCGCCGGACGAGACCTCCTGCCCCGCCTTCTCGCCCTGCTCCCGCCCCGCGGTCAGGGGCGCCAGTCGAAGGGGAAGTGCTTGCTGGATCCCCCGCGGTATTCATGGGAGAAGTCGAATCCTTCCGCGCGGTCGCTCTCGACGACGCCCCATGTGGCGATCTGGCCGGGGCCGACCTCGGCGCCCGGAGCATTGATCAGCTGGACGCGGCGGGAGGGGTCGGCAGTGGGGCCTGTGAGGGCGGTCGCGCCGACGGAGACCGTGTCGGCGACACGGGCCCGCCAGTACGAGAGATCCTCGGCGGCGTCGAAGTGGACCGGTGCGTACCGCACCTCGCGCAGTTCGCTGATCAGCGAGCCGAACTGGCCCGGCCAGCCGCCTACATGACCGGCGAATATCTGCTCCAGCGCGCCACGCTGGGCCTGGTCGCCCTTGGCGTCGATGTAGAGCATCACCTTCATCGTGGCGTCGGGGTCGCCGACCCACATGTTCCCGGCGAACTCGCCCAGTGCCACCACGCCCAGGCCGTCCAGGCGCACCTCCCCGAAGTGCCCTTCGTGAACCTGCCAGACGAGCGTGAAGAGGCAGTCCCCGTGGGTCGGCGTCTGGGCGAACGTGCAGGGGCAGGGCAGCGCACAGCTGCACACGTCGAACCACTCACCCCGTAGGTGCCAGTCGGGCAGCGTGCCGTCATTCGTGCCCGCTCGGACGACGGCGGGGACGCTTTGCGGTGCGGCGGAAGTGGTGCACATGGTGGCCTCCCAGATCACTTATACCCCTAGGGGGTATCGCATGGACAAGTGAGAGACTAAAACTCGGCGTGCCCACACGTCAACTACCCCCTAGGGGTATACGGTCGATCGGGTTGCCTGGGTGTTCATCCAGTCCGGGCAGCACCCAGTGGATCGCGGTCAGTCGCAGAGGGTATGTCGTGCTGTCCACCACCAGTGCGGGAACAGCGCACCAGAACCCGTTCCCCTCCGGGCCCCATGAGCTGTCGAGCGGCGGTGTGACGGCGGTGTCCGTCAGCGATGAGAGCCTGTGTTCCTGCCAAGCCCCGCACGAGGAGCGCTGTTCTGTCGGATCCCCGCACGCCCACATCGCCGTGCCGTACGACGCCATGGTCGAGATCGGCGCCACCCGGTTCCCGCTCGGCCTGCAGAGCCCACCGTCGCGCTATGCCCGTCGGGGGTCATGGGGGCTGGTCGATCGTTGGCCGGCGCGGGTGACGGAAGCGACGGGCAGGGCACGGCTGGATGCCGAGACGCATACTTCGCCCGACCGCCGCCGCGAGTCTCCCCTCCCGAGCCGCTGTGACCCGCCTCGTCGAGGCCACCCTGGCAGGCCTGCGGCCAGCACCCTGAACTACCTGTGTCGCCTGACAGGGGCTCCTTCCTCTGTCAGGCGACACGTGCGTTGCGGGCGCGAGATGATCCCGGCGGGTTCAGGCTGCGTTCGCCTTGGCGGGTCGCTCCTCGCTGTGAGCGGAATCCGGCGCGGGGGCTGTGCGCAGGGTGAGCAGTGACGCGAGTGCGCCGACGGCGGCGAGGGCTGCTGAGCCGAGGAAAGCGGCGGAGAACCCGTTGGTGAGCGCACCGGGGTTGCCGAGTTCGCGCGCGCCGTAGGCCGCGGACACGGCCGTCATCGCGGCCAGTCCGAGAGCGGAGCCGACCTGGTAGCTGGTGTTGACGATGCCGGAGGCCAGGCCGCCTTCTTCGGGGCGCGCACTGGACAGTGCGGTACCGAGGGAGGGGATGAACGCCAGCGACATGCCGGCCGCGGCCAGCAGGGAGGCGGGCAGGACATCGACCCAGAAGGTGCCCTCCGCCCGGACGAAGGACAGCCACAGCATGCCTGCCGCGAGGGCCAGCAGGCCGGTAACGATCAGCGGCTTGGCCCCGAAGCGGGCCATCAGGCGGGGCGCCAGGACGATCATCATGATCATGATGGCGACCGTCATGGGCAGCAGGGCCGCGCCGGAGGCGAAGGCGCCCAGTCCCAGGACCTGCTGGAGGTAGAGGTTGAGGAAGAACCACATCGGGATCCACGCGGCGGCCATCAGCAGCTGCGCGATGTTCGCTCCGGCCAGGTTGGGGGCCCGCCAGATACCCAGCCGCATCAGCGGCTCGCGGCGCTTGGACTGGATGGCGATGAACGCGGCGATCAGGGCCACGCCGGCCAACAGTACGAGCCAGGTCTGGGCTGAGCCCCAGCCGGTTTCGGGGGCGCGGACGATGGCGTAGACGGCGGTGGCCAGTCCCACGGTGACGGTGGCCGCTCCCGCGAAATCGACGGAGCCGCGGCGGACCGGGGCCGAGGGCATGACGGCCGGGGTGGCGGCCAGCACGATCAGGGCGATCGGGATGTTGATGTAGAACACCCAGGGCCAGCTGGCGTACTCGGTGATGACGCCGCCGAGGAAGACGCCGGCGGTGCCGCCTGCCGGGGCCGCGGCGCCGTACAGAGCCAGCGCCTTGGTCAGCTCCTCGGGGCGGGTGCCGAAGAGCATCATCAGCAGGGTCAGGGCGGACGGGGCGATCAGCGCGGCGCCGACGCCTTGCAGGGCACGGCCGGTCAGTTCGACCCAGACCTCGGAGGCGAGGCCGGCGACCAGGGATCCCGCGGCCATCACGGTCCAGCCGGCAACGAAGATCCGCTTGGCGCCCAACAGATCCGACAGCCGGCCGCCGAGCAGGAGAAGCCCGCCAAAGGCAACGACGTAGGCGTTGAACACCCAGGACAGGTTCTCCTGGGAGAAGCCCAGGTCAACCTGCATCTTGGGGAGGGCCACGCCGATGATGGACGTGTCCATGATGACCGCGAACTGGGCCAGGGCTATGAGTGCGAGCGCCGTCCAGCGGCGCGGGCTTGGAGGGGAGGCTGGGGTTGACATATCTGTCTCCTATACCGGAGGGGGGTATATCTCCTCGGGTCAGCAATATACCCCCCTCCGGTATTCCGAGCTGCCCCTGCCTCCGAATCGCCAGCGGCTCCTCCCCGTCCGGGAGCGACAGGTCGAGGTCAAACGTCACGGCCGCAGGTGACCACCACCCAGCGACGTCACGGCGGCGGCCTCGCCGCCGTCCTGCGGCAACCAGGGCGACCACGTCACGAAGAACCGTTCCGCCCACGGACTCGCGGCGTACCGTCTGTACGTGCTCACCGCCGCAGGTCCATCCCTGGGCCGTCCCTTTGACACCGCAGATCGCCTCGCCCCACTGGCGGCACCTGGCCTTGGCGCCGCCACCGAGCAGTCCTGTTTCTTCACCGAGGCCGGCGAGCGCGTTCTCCTCCGGGAGAGGAGATCGCGAGAAGGCGCGAAGCTCCGAGACGGAGCAGCGCGGTTGCGGCGCCAGCGCCCGAGAAATGCAAGATCGAACTGCATGGGCCAGACCGTCGCCGGCCACGGCAGTCCTTCATCGCCCAACCGGCGTCCGCGCACGCATGCGGCGATGGGGAAGAAAGGGGCGAGATCTCGGAGGCCGGACATCTCGCATGGCAATGGGCGCCATTCGGCGCCCACTTGCTCTGCACGTTCGTCCGTACCCAACTCTGCGCATGCGAGTACGCCGGCATGTAGGGCCGCTCTGTCGCCCGAAGTCAGGAGCGCACCCCGTTCCCCCAGGGAGCCCATGCCGGTCTCTCCTTCGCCGTCACCATCGAGCCGCAAGGCCTCAAGGCTCTGGACTGGCGGTGGAGGACCTTCGGGGAGTCGAGCTGGTGTGGCCCCGGAAGGCCCGTGCGACGGCAGGATGACGAGCCTGGCCGCAGCCGAATATTGAGCCGGTCGGCCGGGCGGAAGGTGCCTCCCCCCTGCACGACACGAGCCCGAAGTGCGGCCCGGTGCGTGTTTGTGGTCGTAGTCGGCTCGGACTGGCCGTCATCAGCCGTACGGCGTCATGGGCGCACAAGTCGGGCGATGGCGGCGCTGGCTTCCTTGAGTTTCATGTGCCCGTCTTCGCCGCCTTCCGCGACGGCGGCGCGGAGGCAGGTGCGCATGTGTTCGTCGAGCATCTGCAGGGCGAAGGACCGCAGGGCGCGCGTGGTGGCCGCGACCTGAGTGAGGCGCCGCCGGCCGGGGTCCCTCAAAAGGGGCCGGCCGGGGGACGAACCGGGTCGATCCGGTACTGCGGAAACTGGTGGTCCGGCTGGAGGAGGTAGTCGGATCGGCGAATGTCCGGGCCGCTCCCGGGACGGATTCACCACCAGGATCCGCCTTGCTGCCGATGAACGGTGCAGACCTCTCGCCCTCGCTCTGCCCCCGGACAGTACGGTGACGGCCCCCAGTCGAGAAACGCGCCTACGACTACCTCTGCACCGTCACCCTCGCAGCCCTCCTGATCTGGCTCCGCGCGTGATCCAAGAAACAGGACCTGGTGCCGCTCCCGGCACTAGTCATGACGCGATAGCACCCAACGGCATGTTTACGGATGTTGTGAGTCGCGACCGGGCTCCGGGCCGACCGCCACCACGGGTAGTGGCGGTCAGTGCTGGTTCCCGCCGTGCTCATCGGTGTCTGCCGTCTCCGACGTGGCGGACTTTCCGGTCTGGACGGTGAAGGCCGCGGTGCGGACGGTGCCGTTGTGCTTGAAGTCCAGGAAGAGGCGGTAGCTGCCCGCGCTGGGCACGGTGGTGCTGAAGGAGATGCCGGGGCCGGGCTCGGTGGTGCCGTCGCCGGGTTCGCCGTTGGGGTGGACGTGGAGGTAGGCGAGGTCGCCGGAGCGCAGGGCGACCAGGTGGCCGTAGGCGCCGAGGTAGGGCTGCAGGTCGGTGACCGGGCGGCCGTTGCGGCTGACAGTGAGGGTGACGCCGGACGTCTTGCCCGGGGTCAGGTCGGTGTCGAGGGTGACGGTGTAGCCGTCGACGGTGGTACTGGCGGCCGGCACGGGCAAGGAGGCGGCCTTGTAGGGGCCGGAGGCCGCGAGGTCGGCGCCGAGAGTGAGGTTGGTCGCGTTGTCGGCGGCCGGAGTGAAGTCGGCGAAGACGCGGTAGGAGCCGGCGGTGGGCAGGGTGACGGGGGTGCTCCAGGTGCCGTCGGAGGCTCGGGTGGGGTGAAGGTGCCGGTAGGTGGCCAGGTCACGTGAGACGAGGATGAGATGCAGTTCCTTGTCGTGCTCGCGCTGGAACGAGGTGACCTGCCGCCCCTGCTGATCGCGGATGGCGAAGCGGAGCTCCCTCTTTTCTCCTGCGGCGACGTGGGGGGTTTCCAGGTCGAGGGTGTATCCGTCCCGGGAGACCTGTAGGCCTGCAGGCGTCGTGTCCGCCTGGCCGCTGTTGTGATCCGGGGATGACGGCTTGTCGTGCGCCGCGTGGGCCGCCGGCTGCGGATCCTGGTGGATGGGGCCGGCCGCTGTACCGACGCCGTAGGCGGCACCGAAGGTCGCCGCGACTGCGGCGGCGAAAGCAGTGATCTTTACGCCCGTGTTCATGAGGGGGCCCTTTCTCTGCGGTGTCGCACCTTCCGCGACGAGCACCCTCGACTATATACCCCCGGGGGGTATAAGTGGGAACGTCGGAAGCTTTTGGCAAGGATACCGCTAGGGGGTATGCATGGGGGGATCGGTAGTGGTACCCCCCAGGGGTACTAGTAGGCTCGCATCCTTCAGGAGGAACCCATGTCCTGCTGCACCCCCGACGGCAGCTGCTCCACCGACACCGCCACGGTCGAGGTCGCCGAGGGCACCGCCACCGTCTACAACGTCTCCGGAATGACGTGCGGGCACTGCAAGGCCACGCTCACCAAGGAGATCGGCGCCCTGGACGGCGTCCTGACGGTGGACGTCGACGTCTAGGCCGGCCGGGTCTCCGTGACCAGCTCCGGCGAGCCCGACGACGCGCTGCTGGCGAAGGTCGTCGACGACGCCGGCTACGAGCTCACCGGCCGCGCGGCCTGAAGACTCCGCCCACCGGCCGGGCCCGCCCTCGGCCCCGGCTCCTTCTTCCCCCTTACACACCCAAGCCCGAGGAGCAGTGATGGCTACCACGGTCCCTGACACAGTCGAGGTCGAACTCGTCATCGGCGGCATGACCTGCGCCTCCTGCGCGGCCCGGATCGAGAAGAAACTGAACCGGATGGAGGGGGTCACCGCCACTGTCAACTACGCCACCGAGAAGGCGAAGGTCGCATTCGACACGGACATCGCCGTGACGGACCTGATCGCCACGGTGGAGGCCACCGGCTACACCGCCCGCGAGCCCCAGCCGGAACCGCGTCCGGCGCAGCCGGTTCCAGGAAGGGCGGGCCGGACCAGGAGGAGGCCGACGGCGAGCTGCAACCGCTGAGGCAGCGGCTGATCACGGCCGTGGTCCTGGCTGTCCCCGTCATCGCGATGGCGATGATCCCGGCGCTCCAGTTCGACTACTGGCAGTGGCTGTCGCTGCCCCTGGCGGCGCCCGTGGTGACGTACGCGGCCTGGCCCTTCCACAAGGCGGCGTTCACGAACGCGCGGCACGGCGCCGCGACGATGGACACGCTGATCTCGGCCGGCACCTCGGCTGCGTTCCTGTGGTCGCTGTGGGCCCTGTTCTTCGGCTCCGCCGGCACGCCCGGCATGACGTACCCCTTCGAGTTCACGATCGCCCGCAGCGACGGCGCCGGGAACATCTATCTCGAGGCAGCCGCCGGAGTCACCGCCTTCATCCTGGCCGGCCGCTTCTTCGAGGCACGCTCCAAGCGCAAGGCCGGCGCCGCCCTGCGCGCTCTGCTTCACCTGGGCGCCAAGGACGTCACCGTGCTGCGGGGCGGACGTGAGGAGCAGATCCCGGTCAGCGAGTTGAAGGTCGGGGACCGCTTCCAGGTCCGCCCGGGCGAGAAGATCGCCACCGACGGCACGGTCGTCGAGGGCACCTCAGCCGTCGACGCATCGATGCTCACCGGCGAGTCCGTACCCGTCGAGGTCGGTGTCGGCGACGTCGTCACCGGGGCGACCGTGAACGCCGGCGGACGCCTGGTGGTGGAGGCCACGAGGGTGGGCGCCGACACGCAGCTCGCCCGCATGGCCAAGTTGGTCGAGGACGCGCAGAACGGCAAGGCGGCGGCCCAGCGGCTCGCCGACAAGATCTCCGCCGTCTTTGTCCCCGTCGTCATAGCGCTGGCCCTGGGCACCCTGGGGTTCTGGCTGGGCAGCGGTGCCGGTCTGACGGCCGCGTTCACCGCCGCCGTCGCGGTCCTGATCATCGCCCGCCCCTGCGCCCTGGGCCTGGCCACGCCGACCGCGTTGATGGTCGGCACCGGCCGCGGCGCTCAGCTCGGCATCCTGATCAAGGGCCCGGAGGTGCTGGAGTCCACGCGTAAGGTCGACACCATCGTCCTGGACAAGACCGGCACCGTCACCACCGGACGGATGACCCTGCTGGCTGTGCACACCGCGGATGGTACGCAAGAGGCGGACGTCCTGCGCCTGGCGGGCGCCCTGGAGCACGCCTCCGAGCACCCGGTCGGTGCGACTTGTTCCGGCCGAACAGCGGGCACCTCGATGTCGTCCGCGGTTAACGTCGCGCTGATGGACTCCTCGCTGTCGGGCCCCGTTCCGACCGGTTCCACCCCCGTACCGACCTGTGCAAGGAGTCACGCATGCCCGGACCGAGACTGTCCCGCAGCCGTCTGGTGGCCGCGAGTGCCGTCGTGGCGGCCACCGCCGCCGTCGTCGCCGTCACCACGACGGCGGGCGCGTTCGGCCCCGACGAGCAGGCCCAGCGGGCCGTCAAGGGCGGGAAGGCGAAGAACGTCATCCTGCTGATCGGTGACGGCATGGGGGACTCGGAGATCACCCTCGCCCGTGACTACACCGTGGGCGCGGCGGGTCGTCTGAACATGGACAAGTTCCCGCTGACCGGCGCCTACACGACGTACGCCGTGCACGCCGACGGCACCCCGGACTACGTCACCGACTCCGCGGCCAGCGGCACGGGCTGGGCGACCGGTGTGAAGACCGTCAACGGGCGGATCTCCAAGACCCCGGGCAGCAACAAGGCCGTCCCGACCATTCTGGAGCTGGCCCAGAAGGGCGGGTACGCCACCGGTTCGGTGACCACCGCCGAGCTCACCGACGCCACCCCGGCCGTCCTCGCCTCGCACACCGCCGACCGCTCCTGCCAGGGCCCCGCCGACATGGCCAAGTGTCCTACCGACACCATCGCCAAGGGCGGCCCCGGCTCGATCGCCGAGCAGAGCGTCGATCACAAGGTCGACGTCCTTCTCGGCGGAGGCAAGCAGCGCTTCGACCAGAAGGTGACCGACGGCAGGTACAAGGGCCTGACCGTCACCGAGCAGGCCCGGAAGCTGGGCTACCAGGTCGTCACCGACGACCGGTCCCTGAAGGCGGTCAAGGGCGACAAGCCCGTGCTCGGCCTCTTCGCGCCGGGCAACGTGCCCACCGAGTGGACCGGCAAGGCCGCGGCGGTCGGTGGCACCGACCCGCAGCGCTGCGTCACCAGCAACCCGAACCGGCCCGCCGGCACCCCGAACCTCGCCGACCAGACCACCAAGGCCATCCAGCTCCTGGAGGCGAAGCAGAAGCGGAAGCACAGCAAGAAGGGCTTCTTCCTCCAGGTCGAGGGCGCCTCGATCGACAAGCAGGACCACGCGGCCGACCCGTGCGGCCAGATCGGTGAGACGGCCGCGTTCGACCGCGCCGTGAAGGTGGCCCGCGCCTACGCCGCCAAGCACCCCGACACCCTGGTCGTCACCACCGCCGACCACGGCCACAGCAGCCAGATCGTGCCGCTGGAGGCCCAGCCGCCCGGCCTGTCCTCCACGCTGATCACCGACGAGGGCCAGCAGCTGAAGGTCAACTACTCGACCAACCCGCCCGGTCAGTCGCAGGAGCACACCGGCACCCAGGTCCGGATCGCGGCGCAGGGCCCGCAGGCGTACCGGGTCCTCGGCGTCACCGACCAGACCGAGCTGTTCACGACGCTGCGCGAGGCGCTCCGGCTGCGCTGACCGGCCGCCAGGTGGTGTCACGCGAATCAGCCGTGTCACAAGAATCAGCCGTGACACGTGCATCAGCCGTGTCCCCTGCGTCAGAAATGATGCGTGCGTCAGACATGACGTGTGCGTCACGCGGGGCGTGTGTGCCTCGGGGGCCGCGTGTGCCACGTACGCGGCGAGGGGCCGTCCGGAACGCCGGGCGGCCCCTCGCCGCTGTCGCCGCCTCGGCCGTCTTCGAGCCGGCTGCCTCCGCGCCGACGCAAGCAGCTGTCCCGCCCTCGGCCCGGGTGACGGCGATGCCGCGGATCCGGTGGGGCCGCGGATTCGTCTCACTACGATGGGGTGCCCGCCCGACGGGGAGGGCGCACGGGCAGGGAGACGACGGCATGACGGATCAGGATCGGGATCGGGACCACGACCTGGGCGGGCCCCGCGACGGGGACCGGGGACGCGACGAGGACGGCGGCGGGGAGTGGGGTGCGCGCGGTCGCCGTCGTGGGCAGGGCGAACTGGAGGCGCAGGTGCTGTCCGCGCTGCGGGCCGCGCCCGGTCCGGAGACGGCGGCCTGGGTACGGGCGTACCTCGGGGGCACGCTCGCCTATACGACGGTGATGACGATCCTGACCCGGCTGCACGCGAAGCGCGTCGTCACCCGGGAACGGGTGGGCCGCTCGTTCCTGTGGACGGCGGCCGCGGACGAGGCCGGGCTCGCCGCACACCGCATGCGGCGGGTGCTGGACGGCGAGACCGACCGCGAGGCCGTGCTGATGAGCTTCGTGTCGGGCCTGTCCGCACGGGACGAGGAACTGCTCCGCGCGCTCCTCAACGATGCCCACGACGGGGAACCGGGAAGCCGTACCGAGGACCGGGACGGCCGGGAGAACTGAAACCATGGGCGTCTTCGTCTTCCTGCCGCTCGTCCTGCCCCTGACCGCCTGGCCGATCGCCCGCCTGGCGGAACTCCACCTCCACCCCCGGGCCGCCACCAGGCTCCTGTCCGCGGCGAGCGCCGTCCTCGGGCTGTGCAGCACCCTCTGCCTGGTCCTGCTCGCGATCGTCGGCACCGCCCAGCTCCCGGGCAATCCGCTGCCCGACGGCTGGTCCGACCCCGAGGTGCGGGCGGCCGTGCCGCGCCACGAACTGGTCGGGAAGGCGGCCATCGGCGCCCTCGCGGTCGTGGCCGCGGCCTGTACGGGGCTCCTGCTGCGCCACTACCGGGTGCGGCGCCATGCCGAGCGGGCCCTGCGGGGGCTGCCCGCCACCCGGGTCGCCGTGCTGCCGGACGCCACGCCGTACGCCCACACGCTGCCCGGAAGCGGGGGCGCGGGCCGGATCCTGGTCTCCAGGGGGATGCTGGCCGGCCTGGGCTCGCGGGAGCGCCGCGCCCTGTTCGCCCACGAGCGCGCCCACCTCGACGGGCGTCACCACCGCTTTCTCCTGGTGGCCGGGCTGGCGGCGCGTGCCAACCCGTTCCTGCGGCCGCTCCGTACGTCGGTGGCGTACACCGTGGAGCGCTGGGCGGACGAGGAGGCCGCCCGTGTGGTCGGCGACCGGCGGGTGACGGCCCGCGCGGTGGGCAAGGCCGCGCTGATCTCGCCCCCGCCGCCCGCCTCGACGCTGGCGGCCTTCGCCGCTCCGGGCCCGGTACCGCGCAGGGTGGCCGCGCTGCTCGGCCCGGCTCCGGCGGCCCGCACCTGGCCGCCCACGTTCACCGCGGTCGGCGCTGCGGCCTGGTACGCCGTGGCCGGTGCGGCCCTGTCGGCCATGTCGTCCGCGAACTCCGCGGTCACGATGATCGTGATCCTGCGGGCGGCCACGCCGCTGTAGAGCCGGGTGGGGAGACCTGAGCCCCCGGGGCAGCCGCCTGGCGGGGCCCTGGCCCCGGAGGTCGGCTCCCGCGCGCTTCCGCGGGCCGTCAGTCCCGCGAGTTCCCGAAGAGGATGCGGTAGCCGATGAGCAGGACGAGGGAGCCGCCGATCGCCGCCCCCCACGTGGCCAGGTCGAAGAAGTCCTTCTCCACGGGCCGGTCGAGGAGGCGTGCCGAGAGCCAGCCGCCGATGAAGGCGCCCGCGATGCCGATGAGAGTGGTGCCGATCAGGCCGCCCGGATCGCGACCGGGCAGCAGGACCTTGGCGATGACTCCGGCGACCAGACCGAGGATGATCCAGCTGATGATGCCCACGTTCTCGTTCCCCTCGTCGGGCCGTACCGGGCGGAGCAAGTCCCGGACGGCGACAGTGCGTTGCTTGGTTGCGCAACTGTACAGACGATGGTGAAGACGCAGCCGGGACGGTGCTGGTTGAGCGGCCCCTCCGGGCCGGTACCGCGACCGGGCGCCACCCTCCGGACCCGGCCGACCGGGGCGGCGGGGCGGGGCGCCGAGCGGGCGGGACCGGGCGGGCGCCCGGGGTACGGCCTGGGCCGTGTCGTCAAGGTGCCGTCGTCCGGCCGGAGGCCGGGCCGTGCGGCGTCTGGCGCGTGCGATCACAAGGCGGAGGATCGTCCTCGTACTGGACGTACGAGGACGAGTCCGACAACGCCGCGAGCGTGTGCGCCAGGCGTCGCACGGCAGGCGGCACCTTGAAGACACGGCCTAGACTGGGCAGGTTCGCAAGCGACCCCGCGGAAAGGGAGGGACGACGGTGGCGACAGGCGCCGACGGCTTCGAGGACCCGCCTGCGGAGGTGCTCGCGGAGGCCGCCGCGGCCTTCGGACTGCTGGCTTCCTCGGCGCGGCTGCACATCGTGTGGGCGCTGGCCCAGGGCGAGAGCGATGTCACCGGACTCGCGGAGCGGGTGGGCGGCGCGCTGCCCGCCGTCAGCCAGCACCTGACGAAGCTGAAGCTCGCGGGTCTCGTGCGTTCCCGTCGTGAGGGCCGGCGCATGGTGTATTTCGTGGACGACCCCGATGTCGTGACCGTCGTACGGCTGATGGTCGGCCAGTTGGCCGCACGGGCCGACGGGGCGTCCGCGCCGGTGCGCGCGCTCCGCAGGACCGGTGCCTGAGACCTCCGAGGCCGAGGAGTCAGGTCGTACCGCACCCGGACCACCGGCCCCTTTGCCGTCGGCCTCCCCGGCGCCGGGCGGAGCCGCCGTCATCGGCGCGGGCCTGCGTGAACTGACCTCGCTCCAGGTGCTGCGCACGCTGGGCACCGGCCCCCGCGGGCTGACCGACGGGCACGCCGCCGAGCGCCTGGCCAGGTTCGGCGAGAACACACTGCCCGCCCGGCGGACCGTGTCGTGGCCCGGGCGCTTCCTGCGCAGTCTGCGTGATCCGTTCACGGCGGTGCTGCTCTGCCTCGGCCTGGTGTCCGCGGCCGTCGCGGCCTGGGGCTCCGCCTGTGTGATCACCGTGCTCGTCGTGGTCAGCTGCGTGCTGCGGTCGGCGGGGGAGCACCGCGCCGACCGTTCGATGGCCGGGCTGCGGGACCTGGTGGCGACCACCGCGACGGTCCTGCGCCGCGCGGACGGCGAGGCGGCGCCGGTGGCCCGCGAGATCCCGGTCGACGAGCTGGTGCCGGGGGACGTGGTGCGCCTGGGGCCCGGGGATCTGGTCCCCGCCGACGTACGGCTGCTGCGCGCGAACAACCTGAGTGTGAACCAGGCGGCTCTCACCGGGGAGTCGGCCCCGGTCGTCAAGCACCCCGTCGACGCCCCGAACCGGCCGGGGGACCGACGTACGGGCGGCGCGCTGACGGACAACGTGCCTACGGGGCACGGGCACGAATCGACGCACGACGGACTGACACGGAACGGGCCGGCAGGGGGCGGGGCCGGGCGGAAGGGGCACGGACCGGCGGGGACCGGGCCGACGGGGACCGGGCGGGCGGGCGGCGAGGTGCCGGAAAGCGGTCCCTTCGACGCACCGCAGCTGTGTTTCCAGGGAAGCAGCGTCATGGCGGGCAGCGGCACGGGGGTGGTCGTCGCGACCGGGGCGCACACCCGGTTCGCCGCGGCGCACGACTCCGTGCACCCGCGTGGCCCGAGCGCCTTCGACCGGTCGGTGCACGGGATCTCCTGGATCCTGATCCGGTTCATGCTGTTGACGCCGCCGCTGGTGCTGATGGCGAACGCGGCCCTGCGCGGCCGGGGCCTGGAGACGCTGCCGTTCGCGGTGGCGGTGGCGGTGGGGCTGACGCCGGAGATGCTGCCCGTCATCGTCACCACGTGCCTGGCGCGTGGTGCGTCGCTCCTCGCCCGCGTCCACGGCGTGATCGTCCGAAGGCTGCCCGCGCTGCACGACCTGGGCGCGGTCGACGTGCTGTGCCTGGACAAGACGGGCACGCTGACGCAGGACCGGCCCGTCGTGGTCCGCGCGCTGGACGCCGACGGCCGGGACGACCCCGAGGTGCTGCACTGGGCCGCCGTCAACGCGTGGTGGACGCTTCAGCTCGCCGACCTGCCCGTCCCCGACGCTCTGGACGAGGCGATTCTCGTCGCCGACGACGCCCTGGGCGAGGCGATTCTCGTCGCCCACGATGCCACCGACATCCGCGAAACAGCCGATGCGGCGGATACGGCAGATACGGCCGACGGGGACGACACGTCCGGCCATGACGTGCCCGGTCACGACAGGGCCGACGTACCCGGTCACGGCAGGGGTGCGGCCGTGCCCTTCGACTACGACGGAATCGCGGCGGTGCCCTTCGACCCCGCTCGCCGTCTCTCCACCGCCGTCGTACGCACCCCCGGCCGCCTCGGCGTGCACACCCTCGTCGTCAAGGGCGCCGTCGAGAACGTGCTGGAACGGTGTGCCCTCGACGACGCCGAGCGACAGCGGCTGCTCGCACTCGCCGCCGACCGGGCGGACGACGGGCTGCGACTCCTCGCGGTCGCCACCGCCGAACGTCCCGCGCGGCAGCGGGCGTACACGCCCGCCGACGAACGCGGACTGACGTTCACCGGCTTCGTCGCGCTGCGCGAGGAACTCGTGCCGTCCGCCGCCGGCGCCCTGCGTGTCCTCGCCGACCGCGGCGTCACGGTCAAGGTGCTCACCGGCGACCACCCCGGAACCGTGGCCCGGGCCTGCCGCGATCTGGGCCTCGACCCGGGCGAGGTGTGCACGGCGGACGGCATCGACCGGCTCACGGACCGGGAGCTGGCCGAACTCGCCGACCGGACCACCGTGTTCGCCCGCTGCACCCCCGAGCACAAGGCCCGGATCGTCACCACGCTGCGGGCCGCCGGCCACACCACCGGTTTCCTCGGCGACGGCGTCAACGACCTGCCCGCACTGCACGCCGCCGATGTCGGGATCTGCCCGCGCGATGCCGTCGACGTGGCCCGGGAGAGCGCCGGCGTGGTGCTCGCCGGTCACGGCAAGGATCTGACCGCGATCGACCACGCGATAATGGCGGGCCGGCACAGCAGCGTCACCATCGCGACGTACCTGCGCATCACGCTCTCCTCGAACCTCGGCAACGTCATCGCCATGCTCGCCGCCGGTCTCCTGCTGCCGTTCCTGCCGATGCTCCCGGCCCAGGCCCTCGTCCAGAACCTGTGCTTCGACGCGGCCCAGCTCACCTTCTCCTACGACCGGGTCGCCCCGGCCGCGCTCAGGCGCCCGACCATGCTGCGGCCGCGCGACTTCCTCCGCTTCATCACCGCCTTCGGCGCGCTCAACGCCGTCGCCGACCTGGCCACGTTCGCGGTGCTCGCGCTCGCCCTGCGAGGCCCGGGCGGCACGGACGACGAGGCGCTGTTCCATTCCGGCTGGTTCACGGAGAACCTGCTCACCCAGGCTCTGGTGATGGTGCTCCTGCGGACCGGTCGCCGCACCGCCGAGGCCCCCGGTACCTCCGGGGCCCGTGGTGTCTTCGGCCTACGGGGCATCAGTCCGGTCGGCCGTGCCGCCGCCGCGCTCGCCGTCACCGGTCTGCTGCTGCCGCTCTCCCCGCTCGGTCCGCCCCTGGGCATGACGGCCCTGCCGAGCGTCTACTACCTGCTGCTCGTGGTCGTCCTCGGGCTGTACGCCGTCGCCCTCGCGGTCGCCCGCCGCCGCCACGAGAACCGCGGCGCCCGGGAGTAGAAGTGGTGCCCGGGCGCAGCCGCGGTGCCCGGGCGTGGATGTCGTGCTCGGGCCCGGAGGCGATCCCCGGCGTCAGGCGTGGTGCCGGTGCTTCGGGGAGTCGCGCGGGCTTCGGGGAGCTGCCGGGTTCCGGGAAGTTGCCGTACGTCGTTCGGCCCGTGTCGCCGGACCCTGCGGGTGCGGACGGACTCCGTAGGGTTGTGGTACTCGACGGGTGCACCGGAGGAGGAGGCGGCGGACGATGGCGGATTCCGGGGCGCGTCGGCGGTGGGTCGTGGTGCCGGTGCTCGTACTGGTGGCGTGGCTGCTGGTACGGGGCGGTCACGCGCCCGAGTCGGCCGACGGGCCGCGGGCCTCGCCGCCCGGAGCCTCGCCGTCCGTGGGCGGGCCCACCGGGCCGGCCTCGGCGAAGCCCACCGAGCGGGCCGGGACCACGCCCGAGCCGTCGGCCCCTCCGGGCACCGGACCGGCCGTGCCATCGACCGGGGCCTATGATCCGGCGTCCTGCGCCGCGCAGGTACGGAAGCACGCGGCCCGGGCCGGAATCGAGCCCCGGCTGCTGATGGCGATTCTCTACAACGAGTCGTACAAGCCGCACGATCCGGAGCTGGAACGGGCCTGGCAGCGGTACAAGCCGGACGCCGCCTTCGGCATCGCGAACATGCACCGTGCCGCCTTCGACGAAACGCGACGGCGGCACGGTCTCGCGGGTCGCCGGTGGGAGGAACTGCCCGACGACCGCGACTTGGCGATCGAGGCCGCCGCCTGGCACCTGCACGACCTGGCGGCGATGTTGCCCGGACAGCGCTCGGTGCCGTACACGACGGACGAGCTGCTGGCCCTCGGCTACAACACCGGCTCCGGCAACATGCTGGCGTTCGCCCGTGGCGCGCGTCCGGGCAGCCAGGCGCAGTCCTATCTGGACCGGCTGCACGCCAACTGGGACAAGGCAGGGAAGGCCGTCTCCGGTCGGCCATAGGGTCTACGGTCGGCCGGAGGCCAGCGGACTTGCCCGCTGCGAGGCGTCGACGGGGTGTCAGGGGCTGGCGCGGTCGAAGCCGTACCTCAGAGGCTCGCTCCGCACCCGGAGGTCGCGGCGGTAGACGTAGAGCGCCTCCACCTGTATGTCGCCCGGTGGCGCGTCCAGTTGGCACGGGTACGTCACCTGGAGCACCCCGGGGCGGTCGGTGACCCGCATCCGCAGTCCGTCGGCGGGGCCGCCGTCGAGAACCGCGTATTCCCAGCCGGTCATGTCGTTCGTATCCGCTGTCATGGTTTAACTATTGCGCAACCCTTTAAGTTTTTGGGAGTGGGTGAGGGGTCACCAGTCGCCACCCCCGAAGTCGCCTCCGAAGTCGCCCCCGCCTCCGAAGTTGCTTCCGAAGTCGCCCCCGCTCCCGAAGCCGCTTCCTGCGTCGAGGCCGCTTCCCTTGTCGAAACCGCCTCCGAAATCAGCGGAGTCGAAGTCGGCGCCGGTGAACTCGCCGCCCCCGGGCGCGGCGCCGGACGGCGGGGTGTCGGCGAACGCGGCGGGCGCGCCGAGTGCCGAACCCAGCATCGTGCCCACGAGCAGCCCGCCCACGGCGCCCGCGGCCACGCCGAAGTAGCCACCGGCCCAGGGGGAGTACGCGGGACCGGCGTTCCAGTAGGGCTGCGGACCCTCGGCGGTGTTGACCTGACGGATCATCGGTTCCTGCCCGGACGCGAGGAGTTCGGCGTCGACGCGGCACGCGGGCACGTCGCGGGGCGTGCCGCCCGGCGGGGTCCACGGCACGTCTTCGGCCGAAGGGCCGTGACGGGGGTCGAAGAAGCAGGGGACGCGGCGCTCGGGCAGCGGTGTGCCGTTGCGGCGGGCGGTCAGGGTGGCGAGTGCGAACCGCCCTTCCGTCAGTGTCTCGGTCACGGCCCGGACGTCCCGTGGCGCGGAGGCGGCCGCCATCAGTTCCTTGGCCCGGTCGTACGCGTCCAGGGCGCGGGCGTAGTCCTGCCGCATCGCGTCGTCGGCTCCCGGTTCGGAGGGGCGGAAGTCGAGCCGGTCCAGTTCCTCGCCGAACGCGGTGATGTCCTCGTCGACGACCACGCGCAGGGCGTCCAGTTCGGCGCGCTCGCGCTTCCTCCGGGACCGGCGGTACCAGGCGTAGCCCCCGCCGCCGGCCAGTGCGACCGCGCCGACGGCCAGCAGCGGCCCCGCCCCGCCGCCGCCCTCGTCGACCCCGGACCGGTCCCAGGTGTCCGGCGCCCGGCCCGCGGCCTGGGCGGTGGCCCGGTCCACGAACGCGGTCAGCATCCCGGCGGGGTCCCCGGAACGGGAGCGCTTGACGGCGCCGGTCAGATTGCCGACCGCGTCGCGCGACATCACGGAGGAGTCCGCCTTCGCGTCGAAGCCGTCGCCCAGGCGTACCGCGTACACGCCGGCGACGCCGACCAGGGTGCGCAGGTCCCGCATCAGGGTCCGGGGCGGGAACTCGGCCGCTTCGGGCAGCACGGCGACGAACACCGGCCTGTCCGCGTCCTCGATCTTCTTCGCGAGTTCCTCGGCGTCGGCCTCGGAGAGCTTGTCCCGGGCGCGGGGATCGACGTACACGGGACTCTTCCGCAGGGCCTCGGCCACGGTGCCGAGCCCGGTGTCCGCGGCGTGCGCGGGCGCGGGGGTGACGGCGAGCAGGGCGCAGACCGCCAGGGCCAGGGCCAGAGCCAGAGCCAGGGGGAGAGGCTGGGGCGAAGTCCGTGCCGGGGGCGGATTCGGGGTCGGGCGCAGGGGTGGTGGCAGGGCTCTGGCCGCCGGGACGGTGGGTACGGCCGGGACGGCGTGCGCGGTCTCGGCGGTCGGGGCGGAACCGGGCCGTGGTGGCGTCCGGCGGGCGACAGGCATGCGAGTTCCTCCTCGTGCGACGGGTCGCGGCTGCGGCGGCTCCCTGCTGCGGCGGCTCCCTCGCCAACGATTGCTCAGTTGCGTAATCTAGCAAGTCAGATGAGGTCGAGGTCGCCGAGCGGCCGGATGGCTCCGGTGGTGGCGGGGAGACGCTTTAGAAATTGCGCAATCCGGGAATCATTGGGGAGGGTCGAGGGGTGCGAGGACGCCTGGGCCGAGGCCGAAGCCGCGCGGATCTGTCGGAGCCGCATCACTGTTGATCCGCGGCCGTGGGCGTGGTCGGTGGGCTGTGCCTGTGGCCCGTGACTTCGGCCCGTGGCCTCGACCTGTGACCCGTGGCGTGACCTGTGATCTGTGACCCGTGGCCTGTGTGGACTTCACCTATCGAGGAAGACTCGTGGACCATTCGGATTTCCTGCGCGCAGAGGACCTGCCCGCATTCGAACGCATCCTGGACCGTGCGCTGGGCTCGCCCGTGATCCAGGAGGGGCGGCGCCGCAACCCGGGGTCGCCCAACAACGAACAGCTGCGCACCCGGGCACTCGGCGCGCGCACCGCGATCGCGGCTTCGGCCGCCGCCGAGTACCGCGCCTATCGTCAACTCCTCGACGACTCGGGCGAAGTGGCGAAAGCGCGTGGTGCCGCACGGCGCGAGTCCGGCGCCGGTACGGCCGCCAGGGGCAGTGCGCTGCACGCGGTGGCCGTGCTGGTGCCGGGGCTGTCCGCCACGGCCGCCGTCGTGTTCGGGGTGATCGGCTTCGGTTTCCGGGCCGTCGACAGCCACTCGCACCTCGCGGAGGTGATGCTCGGCGCCGGGGCGGTCGCGGCCGGGGTCGCGGTGGTGACGGTGCTGGCCGGTCTCGTCGGACTGCTCGTGGTGGCGGCGCGCAATCGCTCGACGAAGCCCGACGGGGACGCCGAGGTCGACCGTGCGCGTGAGGCGTGGCGGGGGGCGTTGCTCGAACGAGGGGTGCTGCCCTTCCTCGTCGACGCGATCCGCCCTCCGTCCCCCGAGGCGATCCGCCCTCCGTCCCCCGACGCCGTCGACATCCCGGGGGACGGGGATTCCTCGGGCTCGCCGGCCTCGATGGCGGCCCCATCCCCTCGTCGGCCCGCCGTGCCCCCTTGCGCGAGGACGCCTCACGATGTGTAAAGTAATGGTCAACGGAGGGTAAAGTAAGTAAACGGGGATGTAGGAGGCGTCGCGCGGGGGCCGGACATGTCGGCCTGTCGTTCCGTGCGGCCGACTGACGGGAACGGACCACCCCGCGAACGGACCACGAGCGGGGGCGCGTGTTGTCGAAGGCATCGAGGACGTCGAGGGTGCTGACGAGGCTCTGGACATGGCACGGACCGGTCTTCGGCGTGGGAGCACTGTGCGTCCTGGTGAACCGTCAGGGCCTTGGTCTCCTCTGGTACATCGGCGTCGCGCTGCTCGTCGCCGGTGGGCTGATGCGCTGGACCCTGGGGCGCAGCCAGCGCCCGCGCAGGGAGCGGCCCGCGGTGTCGGTCGGGGTGCCGGTGGCCGGTCGCTGGATGGTGCTGAACGGGCCCGCCACGAAGGTCCCCAGCCATGTGCACAGCCATGCGCAGACGTATGCCGTCGATCTGAAGCACGATCCGCCCGCCTCGCGGGACGGGGCGGAGGCGCCGTCGCCGCCTGCGTTCAACTGGCTCGTGCCGTTCGGTCGGAGACCCCGGCGTTACCCCTCCTTCGGGGCGCCGGTGCTGGCCGTGGCCGACGGCGTGGTCGTCACGACCGTGAGCGGACAGCGCGACCACCTGTCCCGGACGTCGCTGCCCGGCTTCCTCTACCTCTACCTGGAAGGGTTCGTCCGCACCCTGGGCCGGCCCCGCCATCTCCTGGGGAACCACGTGGTGATGGACCTCGGCGGCGGCGTGTACGCGGTCCACGCCCATCTGCGGCGCGGCTCCCTGCGGGTGGCGACGGGGGACAGGGTGACGGCCGGTCAGGAGATCGCCGAGTGCGGGAACTCCGGCAACTCCTCCGAGCCGCATCTGCACTTCCAGCTGATGGACGGCCCCGACATCATGACCGCGCACGGGCTGCCGTTCGCATGGCGCTATCTCGACGACGACGGCACGCGACGGACGGGCATACCCGAGGACTTCGCGCATGTCGTCGCCGACCGGGACGAGGCGGGAGCGGACGAGGCGGGTACGGGTGAGGCGGGCATGGGTGTGCCTGGAACGGACGAGGCGGGAACAGGGGCGCAGTCGCAGCCCCGCCCGTAGCCGCACACCAGCCCTGCCCGTACCGATGCCCGCAAGCGTGCCTGTACCGCGGTCCTGCCCGTACCCCTACCGGTGCAAGCACCCGCGCGCGTACGCCTACCGGCTCTCGTAACCCGTCCGGTTCTCTTGACCGGACGGACGCCCGTACCCGCAGCCGTTCACGGACGGCTTATCCGGACCCGGTAGCTTCCCTCGTCGTTCTTCTCGACCACGGATATGCGTATGCCGGTCGCCCGGTCGGTGAAGGTCTGGCCGGGGCGGAAGGCGGCGTCGGAGAGTTCGGCGTGGACGTTGGGCACCCGGGTGCAGCCGCCGCTCTTCTTGGTGCTGTCCACGACCGACACCGGGCCCTGCCCGGTGTCGACATTGGAGCTCACCCTGTAGATCAGCACACCGGGACGGCAGACCTCCTCGTCGTTGCCCGCCTTGGTGCGTACCTCCACCGCGTATCCGGACTCGGCGCTCGACGGCACGAACGCCAGCTTCGTGCCGCCCCGGGTGGCCAGCGGTTCGAGCACGTGGTCGCTGGTGCCGGACCCGGCGGCGCAGTCGATCTGGCTGTTGTCCAGCCAGCCGAGCTTCCACTTGTGCCAGCCCAACAGGTCGTTGTCGGCCCCCCAGTCCTCGGACATGATGTCCCAGTGCCCGACCGCGCCACCGCCCTCCATCGTGTAGAGGTCGGGGAGGCCGAAGACATGGCCGTTCTCGTGCGGCAGGACGCGGAACCCGGTCCGTTTGTACGAACCCGAGCCGTCGTCCTGGCGGCTGTAGATGAAGGACGTGTTGGCGAGCGGGACGCCGTCCGCGTGCGGGGCGTTGGCATTGCCGGCGAAGGTCACGGACAGGACCGTTTCGAGTGCGGGGGGACCGGCGTTCGGCGTGACCAGGACGTTGACCAGGTCGTACGCGCTGAAGTCCACCTTCGGGTCGGCTGCGGCGACGATGTCCTGGACGAGGTGGCGGTAGCCCGGCTCGTACGGTGCTCCCCGGTCTATTCCGTACTCGGAGAAGGGCAGCGGCATCCGCAGCCAGGACTTCACGGGGGCGTCGGGGACGTAGGTGAGCCGCCCGTACGAGGCGGTCCGGAACCAGGCGACGGTCTGCGGGAAGAACTCCGCGAACCGGTCCATCGCCGGTTCGGTGCCCCGCGCGTCAGGAAAGTCGATCATCAGGTTGAGGGCGCGGACCTTGCCCGTGGAACGGGCGTACCCCTCCGGAGTGGGCATGCCCTCCGACATCTGCACCCCCATGGTCGCCGGTATCCGGCACGCGGCTGTGCCCGCTGTCCGGGGCTCGGCCACCGGTCCGGCCGAGGCCGGGCTGGGTATCGGAAGGCTGCTGCTGGCCGAGGCGACTGCGGCGATGACCAGGGCCGTTGCCGAGGTGAGCGCGATCGGGCCGCGATGCCCGCGTATCCGGTGGCGGGGATGTTCCATAGAGGCGCCTCGGGGTCCGCGGCAGTCGGCCGGATCCGACTGCGCTCTTCGATCAGCCTGTGGCGGGAGTCACGGCATCGCTCGCTGGGTGCGCCGATCGGCTGGTTTTCCGGCTTGGAGGTGTGCTTCGGGTCACATCGTGCTGAGGAAATAAGTGGGGGCTGTTTCCCCGTTTGAAGCTGTGCCCTGCTGAAACGGGGAGATGTTCCCCGGTTTTCCGGTCGTCCCCGGCGTTCCGGTTCCCCGGTTGCGAAAGATCGCAGGGCGAGGAAGCCGTGGAGCCGGGAACCACGGGGTCCAGGAAGAAGCTAAGGACGAGCACGAGGAAAGGAAGGACAGCCGTCGTGGAGACCGTCGCCTGTGCCGCGAGCGGAGCGGTGCGGCCCCGGACGAACCGTCCGCGGGCCGACGCGTTGCGCAACCGGGAGCGGATCGTGACGGCCGCGCGCGAGATGTTCGTCGAGTTCGGGCCCGATGTGCCGCTCGACGAGGTCGCTCGGCGCGCCGGTGTCGGCAACGCCACGCTCTACCGGAACTTCCCCGACCGGGCCGCGCTCATCCACGAGGTCGTGCTCGCGGTCACCTCCCGTACCACCGACCGTGCGGAGGAGGCGGCGGCCGAGGAGGCCGACTCCTTCGACGCGCTCAGCCGCTTCGTGCACGCGGCGGCCGATGAACGCATCGGGGCACTGTGCCCGATGCTCTCGGGCGGCTTCGACAAGGACCACCCGGAACTGCTCGCCGAGCGTCGGCGCCTCGAAGAGGCCGTCGAGGGGCTCGTGACGCGCGCCATGTCCGCCGGGCGCCTGCGCACCGACATCGCCGTCGGTGACATTCTGGTCGCCCTCTCCCAGCTCACCCGGCCGTTGCCCGGCACCGGCTGTCTGGCCATCGACCGTTTCACCCACCGGCATCTGCAACTGTTCCTGGACGGCCTGGAGGCCCCGGCCCGGACCCGGCTGCCCGGAACGCCCGCGACCTTGGAGGATCTGAGGCGCCGGGCGTGACGTCCGCGCCGGGCCGCTGAGGGGGCGGGCCCCTGAGCGTGCCGGGGGCGCCGGGCGAGGAGCCCGTCAGGCCCCGACGGCCGCAGCCGCATCGTGGGCCGCCCCGCCCATCACCCGCCCCGCCCATCACCCGCCCCGACCGCCACGTCCCTCCCGTAACCGTCCCGACCGCTCTCCACCCGACCGTTCCCGTCCCAAGCCCGCAACCGATTTCGTCGGCGGTCCCGTCGACCTCCGTCCCGCTCACCGACCGCTCGGCGGTCTCCCGGGGCGACTGCGCGCGCCCACGTGCGCGTTCGCACAGGTTTCCCGATACGTCATACGCCCTCAGTACGTCATACGCCCTCAGGTGGATACACCCATGCCAAAAACAGTGGACACCCCCATGCCGGAAGCGCAGGGAGCGCCAGAAGCATCAGGAGCGCCAGAAGCATCAGGAGTGCCGGAAGCGCCGGGAGTACCTGACGCGCCTGCAGCACCGAAGACGCCGAAAGCGGCGGGCGGCCGGCTCCCGGACCCCAGTCGCTGGAAGGCGCTGGCCTTCATCGCCCTCGCGCAGCTGATGGTCGTGCTCGATGCCACGATCGTGAACATCGCGCTGCCGCACGCCCAGACGGCCCTGGGGATCTCCGACGCCAACAAGCAGTGGGTCATCACGGCCTACGCACTCGCGTTCGGCGGGCTGCTGCTCTTCGGAGGCCGTATCGCCGACCTCTGGGGTCGCAAGCGGACCTTCGTCGTCGGTCTCATCGGCTTCGCGCTGGCCTCCGCGCTCGGCGGCGCGGCGCAGAACCAGGGCATGCTCTTCGGGTCCCGCGCGCTCCAGGGCGTCTTCGGCGCGCTGCTGGCCCCGGCGGCCCTCTCGCTGCTCGCCGTGATGTTCACCGATGCCAGGGAACGTGCCAGGGCGTTCGGCATCTACGGCGCGATCGCGGGTGGCGGCGGCGCCGTCGGCCTGCTCCTCGGCGGCTTCCTGACCCAGGCGTTGAACTGGCGCTGGACCTTCTACGTCAACATCCCGTTCGCGGTGGTCGCCGCGGCGGGCGCGTACTTCGTGATCCGTGAGCCGTCCGGCGGCCGCAACCGCTCGCCGCTCGACATACCGGGTGTCGTCCTGTCCGCGCTGGGCCTGGTGTCGCTGGTGTACGGATTCACCCGGGCCGAGTCCGCCGGTTGGTCGGACGCGCTGACCATCGGCGCGTTCGTCGCGTCCGGTGTGCTGCTCCTGGCGTTCGTCGTGACCGAGTCCCGGGTCGGATCGCCGCTGCTGCCGCTGCGCGTCGTGCTGGACCGTAACCGCGGCGGCGTCTACCTCTCGCTGGGGCTGGCCGTCATCGCGATGTTCGGGCTGTTCCTCTTCCTCACGTACTACCTCCAGGTCGTGAAGGGCTACTCGCCGATCAGGACGGGCTTCGCCTTCCTCCCGATGGTCGCGGGCATGATCACCGGTTCCACGCAGATCGGCGCCCGGCTGATGACCCGGGTCCCCGCGCGGCTGCTCATGGGCCCCGGCTTCCTGACCGCCGCCGTCGGCATGCTGCTGCTGACGCGCCTGGAGATCGGTTCCTCGTACGCCGGGCTCATCCTGCCCGCGCAGCTCCTGCTCGGTCTGGGCATGGGCACGGCGTTCATGCCTGCCATGTCGCTGGCCACGCACGGGGTCCGGCCGAGGGACGCGGGTATGGCGTCCGCGATGGTCAACACCTCGCAGCAGGTGGGTGGTGCGATCGGCACCGCGCTGCTGAACACCGTCGCCGCGTCGGCCGCGACCGCGTACGCCGCCTCGCACGCCGCGCTCGGCGCCACCGACCCGAAGCTGCTCGAGCTCCAGGCCATGGTGCACGGCTTCACGGGTGCCATCTGGTGGGCAGTCGGCATTCTGGCGGTCGCCTTCGTGATCGCGGTGTCCCTCGTCGACGCCGGTCGCCCCGACCTGAACGCGGCGGGCGGACCGTCCGCTCGGGGTGGCGCCGACAAGGCCGGGGACGAGGCCGGGATCCCGGTCGTCGCCCACTGACGCGTGGTCGGCCCAAGCTGTGGCTCTGCCCCGGTTCCGCACGGTGGAACCGGGGCAGAGCCGCGCCACGGGTCGGCTGCCCGCCGAACCGCTCGACGAACCGGTCAACGAACCACTCGACGAACCGGTCACGAACCACTCGACGACCGCTCGACGAACCGCTCAACGCAGCCAGGGCAGATCCGCGTCCGTGTCCTCCGGCTGCAGTCCGGTGGCGATGACCTGCATGATCTCGCCGAGCGAGCGCACCTGCTCGGGCGTGAGCCGGTCGAACATCGCCTGCCGTACGGCACTGACATGGCCCGGCGCGGACCGGTTGAGCATCTCGTACCCCTGGTCGGTGAGAACCGCGTTCTGGCCGCGCTTGTCGGACGGACAGTCCTCGCGGCGCACCCAGCCGCTCTTCTCCAGCCGCGCGACGGCGTGCGAGAGCCGAGAACGGGTGATCTTGGCGTCCTTGGCGAGTTGGGTCATCCGCTTCCGGCGGCGCGGCGCCTGGGAGAGCTGGACGAGCAGGCCGTAATAGATGTGCGGCATGCCGGCGTCCCGCTGCAACTGGCGGTCGAGATGGTCTTCAAGAAGGGTGGTGGCGTGGAGATACGCACGCCACGTTCTCTGCTCGTCGTCCGAGAGCCAGCGCGGTTCGCCGGGGTGTGCCGTGGTCATGGACTCCACTGTAGACCTTTTCTTGAAAGTTTAACTAGATAGAGCTAAGGTCTCAAGAAGTAGGAGCTTGAAGATTAAAGAACTCTTCCTTCTCAAAGAGACTTCTAGAAGACATACCTTGAGCAGCAGCGGATGGGGAGTGCCATGACTGTCACCGCGGAGCGGATGCCCGCCCTCTACCTCTCTCACGGTGCGCCACCGCTGGCCGACGACCCGGTCTGGCCCGGCGAGCTGGCCGCCTGGTCCGCCGGGCTGCCCCGGCCCCGCGCGATCCTGATGGTCTCCGCGCACTGGGAGGAGGCGCCGCTCGCCCTCGGCGCGACGGAGACGATCCCGCTCGTCTACGACTTCTGGGGCTTCCCGGAGCACTACTACCGGGTGCGGTACGCCGCTCCGGGCGCGCCGGAGCTGGCGGAGGACGTGCGCAAGCTGTTGCGGCGCGCCGGTACGCCGGTCCAGGACATGCCCGATCGCGGGCTCGACCACGGCGCGTACGTACCGCTGGTGGAGATGTTCCCGGACGCCGACATCCCCGTGCTCCAGATCTCCCTGCCGACGCTGGATCCGCGCAAGCTCATGGACATCGGGCGCAGGCTGGCGCCCCTGCGTGACCAGGGCGTCCTGATCGTCGGCAGCGGCTTCTTCACCCACAACCTCGCCGCGCTGCGCCATGCGGGCGGTGTCCCCGGCTGGTCGGCGGAGTTCGACGACTGGGGAGACCGGGCGCTCAGGGCGCAGGACGTCGATGCGCTGCTGGACTTCGAGCACAAGTCCCCGGCCGGGCAGCTGGCGCACCCGCGCACGGAGCACTTCGCGCCCCTCTTCGTGACGCTCGGCGCCGCGGAGGGTGAGCTCGACCGGGGCCGCAGTGTCATCGACGGGTTCTGGATGGGGCTCGCGAAGCGCTCGGTGCAGTTCGGCTGAGGCCGTGGAACCCCGGGTCTCATAGCCCTCATAGGGCTCGCGGGGCCCGCGAGTCTCGTGGGACTCATAGGGCTCACGGGTCTCGCGGCGCTCGTGGGTGTCATCCGGATCGCCGCGTCGGGTGCGTCAGGTGTGTCACGTACGTCAGGTGTGTCAGAGGGCCGGTGGGATCAGTTCGACCGCGCTGAGCGCGGCGCGCAGCGCCGTGGCGTCACCCACGTCCAGCGCGGTGTCGGCGAACTTGATGGCGTGATCGTCGCCGTGCGCCGCCGCCCGCGCGAATACTTCCTCGGCTGACGGGAGCGAGGACAAGGGTGAGGGCGAGGGCGAGGACAGGGACGAGAACTCGGGGGCGGACGGGTCCGGGCCTCGGGTCGGGGCCGGTTCGGCCGGGACGTACGCGGCGGTGACGGCGGCGCTCGCCGCCCAGGCGGCCTCCAGGCTCGGCTCCCACAGTGCGCGGGGGAGCGCGGGCAGGGTGCGCAGCACGGCGTTGGGTGCGGTCGCGGCGTGCACGAGC
Organism: Streptomyces sp. NPDC032161; assembly: GCF_040636995.1. NCBI lineage: Bacteria > Bacillati > Actinomycetota > Actinomycetes > Kitasatosporales > Streptomycetaceae > Streptomyces > Streptomyces sp. NPDC032161. Next base: position 212,689 of record NZ_JBEZVN010000006.1, read on the forward strand.
ATGATCGGCTCGCCGTATCCGTACGCGGCATAGCGGTGGGTCGCGGCCCGCACCAGCTCCTCCAGGCGGGCCCGCGCCTCGTCCGGGTCGCCGGCCGGACGGGGCGGCCACACCGGGAAGCCGGTGAGCCGTGCGAGCCGGTCCCGGATGCCGCCGCTCTGGTCGGACACCGGAGGCACCGCGTCCAGCGCCGCCGCGGCGCTCGGCTCGGGCGCCAGCGGGGTCAGTGCGGGCAGTGGCTGGTGGCGTGCGGCCCAGTAGCCGAGGCCGTGGGCCAGCTCCGTGACCCGGGGCGCGCTCGCCTCACCGCCGAGCAGGGTGCGTACGGCGTGACCGACCCGGATCACCGGGTGGGTGGCACCCGCCGCGATCCCGGGCAGCAGCCGCGGCCACCACTCGGCCAGCACCTCCCGCCAGGGGCGTTCGGCCGCCTCCCGCTCGAAGTGCACCGTCCAGTCCGCGATCCGTCGCGGGTCGCCCAGGGCCTCGCGCCAGTTCTCCGCCGTGATCCGCGACGCGGTGTCCGGCATGTCTTCCAGCTTGTGCCGATAGTGATCGAGCCATCGGTGCACGGCCGGTGCCCGGCCGTGCCGGACCAGCGCCTCGACGGCCATCGGGGCGTGATTGCTCAGCCAGCCGTCGCGCTCCGGGCCCGACGCGTGAAGCCGCTCCAGCGCCTCGTCGAGCGTGCCGGTGGTGTCGTCGCGGTGGCCGTCACGGGTGCCATGGGCGTCGTGACCGTCGGCCTGCGTGCCGTGGCCGTGGTGATCGTCGTGGTCGAGCGCGCGCGTGGTGTCGTCGGAGGCCGTGGCTGTGGCCGTGGTCCCGCCGGGGCCCCTGGATTCCTCGCTCCTCGTATCGCTCATACGGCAGCACGCTAGGTCCGGGCCGGATGGTGCGTAACCGGCCACAGACGTAATCCGGACCCGGCCCGGGCCCTAGGACCGGGGACCCAGCCGCTTCTCGTGCCCGGCGCCGCTTCTCGTACCCGGCCGCTTCCCGGTACGTCGCTTCCCGGTACGTCGCATCCCGGAACCGGGTCCGATGATCCGGAACCAGCCGACAATGCGGACATCCTGAGCAACCAGGAGACGGTGCGGGCCGTCTTTCGGACGGGAACGAAAACGCGACAGCCGCTGTTCGAGTGTGAAGGGGTCCGTAATCGAATGTGACGGCGGTCTCACATGCCTCATGGCTGCGGATGTCCGCAAGTGTCGCCAGATCGCCTTCGATACCCGGCCTGACCTGCACTTCTTTTTGATCGTCCGGCACGCTCGTCCCCTTCGCGGCGAGACAGGGTACTGCATGATCCCGAAATTGAATGCCGGGCATGGGAATTCTGTCCTGATTCCAGTCGTTGTTTCCATCGGATGCAGGGCACCCGAGAGGGTGTCGCGACCTACTCAGCAAGGGAGCTCGCATGGCAACCCGTGCCGTCGCCCGTCGTTCGTCCTCCACCGGTGGGACCAACCGGGCAAGCAGTGTTCGCGCGGCGGGTGGAGAGATCGCCGATCGCGACCTGGTCGGCATGTACCTGGACGAGATCGCGCGTACGCCGCTGCTCGACGCCGCCAGGGAGGTCGAGCTGTCCCAGGCCGTCGAGGCCGGTGTCTATGCCCGGCAGATACTCGACGGCGAGGTGGAGAGCGAAGCCGGCGGGGCCACGCGCGAGGAGCTGGAGGCGCTGGTCGCCGAGGGCGAGCGGGCCAAGGACGTATTCATCCGTTCCAACCTCCGCCTGGTGGTCGCTGTCGCCCGTCGCTATCCGCGGGCCGGGCTGCCCCTGCTCGACCTGATCCAGGAAGGGAACGCGGGCCTCGTGCGCGCGGTCGAGAAGTTCGACTACGCCAAGGGCTTCAAGTTCTCCACGTACGCGACGTGGTGGATCCGCCAGGCCATCACCCGTTCCATAGCCGACCAGTCCCGCACGATCCGGCTCCCCGTCCACCTGGTGGAGGAGCTCGGACGGATCCGCCGTGTGCAGCGCGAGTTCAACCGCGAGCACGGGCGCGAGCCGGAGCACACGGAGATAGCCGCCGAGCTGGACTCCACGCCGGAGCGCGTGAGCGACGTCCTGGACTGGGCCCGCGACCCCGTCAGCCTCAACATGTCCGTGGACGACGAGGGCGAGACGCAGTTCGGTGATCTGCTGGAGGACACCTCCGCGGTGTCGCCCGAGCAGTCGGTCATGACGCTGCTGCGCAGCGAGGAGCTGGACGACCTGATCGGCAAGCTCGACCACCGCACCGCGTCCATCATCCGCATGCGGTACGGCATCGAGGACGGCCGTGAGCGGACCCTCACCGAGGTGGGCAAGCAGCATGGCCTGACCCGCGAGCGGATCCGTCAGATCGAGAAGCACGCGCTGCTCGAACTGAAGCGAATGGCCCGCGACACGGGTTTTGACGCCGCGGCGTGAGGGTTTGTCCAGTAACCTCCGAAACGGGTCGCCTCGCGTGACCCCCGGTCGTCGCCTCGCGCGACGCCCCGGTCTCCGCCTCGCATGAGGTCGTGAGGACCTGAGCGTCGCTCCGCGCGGCGCCCCCGAGCTGAGTCCCGGCGCCCACCCCCCCTGGCGCCGGGGCTCATTCCTTTGTGTCGACCGGCCCGGCGGCGGGCCCTGACGTGGCGCGCGTGGCGCGGTTCAGCCGGGCGCTCAGGTCGCTCAGGTGCGTTACCAGCGCCGCAGGCTCATGAACGGCGAACTCGCAGTCCACCAGGGCCAGTCGGAGGGCCACCCACTCCAACGAGTCCGTCAGTGTCGCCCGCAGCCGACAGCCGTTCCCGCCGGTCGGTTCCAACGGGCGGAACGAGGACGGCAGCCGGGCCGCCACGAACTCCGCCGGGGCCGCGAAGCTCACCTCGACCGTCAGCTCGGGCTGCCGCCGGGTGATGGAGCCGCTGAGGAACTCCGCCGCGTCCCCCGTCGGCAGCTCGCGCGGGGTGAACCGGGCCCCGGTCGCGAACGGCTCGCTGACCCGGTCGACCCGGAACGTACGCCAGTCCGCGCGCCCCAGGTCGTACGCGACGAGATACCAGCGCCACCCCGCGCTCACCAGCCGGTACGGCTCGGCCTCGCGCCGCGTCTCGGCGCCGTCGCCCGCGCGGTAGGCGAACCGCAGCCGCTCCCGCCCGGTGACCGCCGACGCCATCACCGTCAACGTGCGCGGATCGATCGTCGAGCCGTCGCCCCGGGTCAGCGGCACCGTGGCGTTCTGCAGGGTCGAGACCCGGTGCCGCAGCCGCGACGGCAGCACCTGTTCCAGCTTCGCCAGCGCCCGTACGGACGCCTCGTCGACTCCCTCGATGGCGTGCCCGGCCCCCGCCCGCAGCCCCACCGCGATGGCCACGGCCTCCTCGTCGTCGAGCAGCAGCGGCGGCATGGCGGTGCCCGCGACCAGGCGGTATCCGCCGATCGAACCGCGCGTGGCCTCGACCGGATAGCCGAGTTCGCGAAGGCGGTCGATGTCGCGCCGGATGGTGCGGGGGCTGACGGCGAGCCGCTCGGCGAGTTCGCTGCCCGGCCACTCGCGGGGCGTCTGGAGGAGCGACAGCAGATTCAGCAGTCGTGCCGGAGTGCTGGTCATGGGCTCACTCTCGTGTCGGATTCGGTCCGGTGCGGTCGGTCACCCGATCAGGGTGCCCACACATTGGGTCATGAACTGACCTAATGGACATCTAGCTTCTTCCCATGCCTTCTTCCGCAACACCGCCGACCCCGGCGTCCGGTTCCCCGGGCGCTCCGGCATCCGCGGCCTCGGCCGCTCCGGATTCGCCCAGTGCCCCGGTCGCACCGGCCGCGCCGAGTGCCCCGGCCGCGTCGGACCGGCGACGCTGGTTCGCACTCGCCATCGTGATGACCGCGGCCTTCATGGACCTGGTCGACGTCACGATCGTCAACGTCGCCATCCCGAGCATCCGGCAGGACACCGGTGCCTCGTTCAGCTCGATCCAGTGGATCACCGCCGGGTACTCCCTGGCCTTCGCGGCCGGACTGATCACCGGTGGCCGACTGGGCGACATCCACGGCCGCAAGCGGCTGTTCCTGATCGGTGTCGGCGGCTTCACGCTGGCCTCCGCGCTCTGCGGCTTCGCCGTGAGCCCGGAGATGCTCGTCGCCTCGCGCATCCTCCAGGGTGGCACCGCCGCGCTGATGGTCCCGCAGGTGCTGTCGATCGTGCACGCCACCTTCCCGGCACACGAACGCGGCAAGGTCTTCGGTCTCTTCGGCGCCATCGTCGGGCTCGGCGCGATCATGGGGCCGCTGCTGGGCGCGCTGCTCACCCAGTGGAACATCGCCGGCCTCGAATGGCGGCCGATCTTCCTGATCAATCTGCCGGTCGGTGTCGCCGCCCTGGTCCTGGGCAACAGGTTCATCACCGAGTCCAAGGCGCCCAAGGCACTCCGGCTCGATCTGGTCGGTGTCGCCCTGGTGACCCTGGGGATGTTGATGCTGATCTACCCGCTGACCCGTGGACGGGAGCTGGGCTGGCCGCTGTGGGGCCATGTGTCGATGGTCGGCAGCCTGCTGGTGTTCCTGGCGTTGGTGCTGTTCGAGCGGGCTAAGACGCGCAGGGGCGGTTCGCCGCTGGTGGAGCTCTCGCTGTTCCGGTTCAAGAGCTTCGCGGCCGGAATCGCCATTCAGCTGACCTTCGGCATCGGGCTCGGCATCTTCTTCCTGGTCTGGACGCTCTACATGCAGATGGGGCTCGGCTGGACCGCGCTGCGGGCGGGGCTGACCGGCGTGCCGTTCTCGGTCGCCGTCTCGTGCGCCGCCGGGGTCTCCGTGCAGAAGCTGGTGCCCCGGTTCGGCCGCAAGGTTCTCCAGGCGGGCGCGCTGCTGATGATCGCCGGTCTGCTCCTCTACATGGCTGAGTCCGAGCGGTACGGCATGGGCATCACGTCCTGGCAGATGGTGCCGCCGCTGGTGGTCATGGGCCTCGGCATGGGCCTGATCGTGGCCCCGCTGACGGACGCGGTGCTGTCCGAGGTGCCGCGGGAGCACTCCGGATCGGCCTCCGGCCTCATCAGCACCGTTCAGCAGATGGGCAACGCGCTCGGGCTCGGGCTGGTCGCGGTCGTCTTCTTCGGCTCGATGGGGGACCGGCTGGCACCGCAGGAGGTGGGACCGGCCTTCGCGGAGGCGTTCCGGCACTCGCTGTGGTGGGTGATCGGAGTGCTCGCGCTGATCGTGCTGGTGATGTTCGCGCTGCCCGCGCGCCCGAAGCAGCACATGGAGGGTGGTGACGAGGCCGCGAACGGCGACCTCGCGGGCGGGGGAGCCGCAGGTGGCGCGGACGCCGGTGCCGGAACCCACGCCGGTGCCGATGCCGGTACCGCTGCCGGGATTCGGACCGATGGCGGCGCCGCACCCGGGGCCGACGCCGCGTCGGACAGGAAGCCCGCGCTGCTGCCGTGAGGTACTGAGACCGAGGGACCGGACGGTGCCCGCGCCCTACGGGGCGCGGGCACCATTTCGTGCGTCGTCCGTCCGGCCCCGGAGGCTCGTCCGGGTCCGGGTCCGGGGCCGGGGCACTGGGCCAGGGCCGGGGGCGTCCGTTCCTCGCCCCGTCAGCAGATGCGCGTACGGCTCTCCATGGCGCCGCGCGCGGAGTCCTCGTCGGTGTACACCTCGCACATGTGGCGGCCGTCGGGCGTGGCCGTGTGCTCGACCTCCCACAGGCTCGTCTCGCTGCCGTCCAGGAGGAGGAAGGCGTGCTCGTACAGCGTGAACCCGGCGTTCCGCCCGCCCACTTGGCACTGGCGGCCGAAGACCTGGGTGATGTGGTGGGCGAAGGCGGCACGCAGCAGCCGGGCGGTCTCCTCGCCGGGGCCGTTGTTGTTCTCCGCGCGGCGCAGCACGCGGCGGGCGTGGTCGGCGGAGTTGTCCGGGGCGTACGTCCGGGGCATCGGGGCCGGGGGAGCCGCCATCAGGACCGTGAGCGTCTCCAGATCGGTCTGCGGCCCGTCGTCCCCGAACAGCGGGACGTCCCCGAGACCGCCGGCCAGCCGGGCGGCGGCGACCTGGGCATCGGCCTCGTCGTCGTACAACTCGTGGTGGCGGAACTCGGGTTCTGTCCGGGAGCGCGGGTCCGTCGCACCCCGCGGACCTGTGTGCACCAGCTCCCACAGCGAGAGGGTGGTGCCGTCGGACAGCAGATACGTGTGCCGGTAGGTCTCCCGATGGAGCACGGAACTGTGGTGCGAGGAGTGCAGGGAACTGCTGTGGGCGAGCGCGGTACCGAGTCTTTCGACCGTACTGTCGGGCAGGTCGAAAGAGTTGAGTGCCCGTCGCAGGAGTCGCTCGAGGTGTTGCTCGGTTGTCTCGTACGGATCGCTCAAGGTGCTGTCTCCAGGCCGTTGCCGCGTGTTACTTGATGCGTGCTTAACGTAGTCCCTGGGTCCGACATCGTGACCGGGGTTCAGGAAAACGATTGGCGCGCGGGGATAGTTCCTGGTGGTTCGTCCGAACTTCCCTTCCCCGCAGGGGAGTCGAGGCCGGGCGGGTGTGCGAGGACGGGCACGCGACGGCGACGGACGCGCAAGGGCGGCGGGCACGTGACAGTGGCGGGCACGTGACAGTGGCGGACACGTGACAGTGGCGGACCAACGACGGCGACGGACTCACGACAGGGCCGACCCATGGCGGCGGCCGACTCACTACGGCGGACGAGCGAGACGGCTGCGGGGCGGTCGTCCGCGCTCATACGGCCGGCCGGGGCCCGTCGTAGAGATCGCTGTACGAGGGATGGCCGGTGCCGAGGTGGCGGCCCATGGTCCCCCGCGCCGCCCGGACAGCCTTCACCACGGCACGGGTCAGACAGTCCGCACCGGCCGCCAGCAGCTCGTTGAGAGCGACCGGGTTCCGCGGGTCGAGCGGCCGGGCACCGGTGGCCAGTGTGAAAACGGTGTCTCCGTCGGTCAGCAGGTGCACGGGGCGTATGGCGCGCGCCAGACCGTCGTGCGCGGTACCCGCGAGCTTCTGCGCCTGGGCCCGGGTGAGATCGGCGTCCGTACCGACGACCGCGAGCGTGGTGTTGAGCGGAGGGGCCGCATCGGCCTCCCGGACCTCGGCCAGGCGCCGCAGCGCCGCGCGATGGACCTCGGGCGCCGGGACCGCCGGTGGTTCGGCGGCGCCGTACTCCCCGTAGAGCACGCCCGTACGCGGGTCGACCACCGAACCCGCGGCGTTCACCACGACGAGCGCGCCCACCGTGATCCCGGACGCCAGCCGCACGCTCGCCGTGCCCACCCCGCCCTTGAACTGCCCGGCGACCGCACCCGTACCGGCGCCGACGCACCCCTCGGGGACCGGCGCGCCCGGCTCCGTACCAGCCGCGTCCTCCACCGCCGCGCGTCCGGTCGAGGCATCCGGACGGGCCCGCCAGTCACCTCCCCGTCCCAGGTCGAAGAGGCACGCGGCCGGCACCACCGGCACCACCTGCGCCGGATCGGGGCCGACGCGCACCCCGCGCCCCCGTTCCTCCAGCCAGGCCATCACGCCGGACGCCGCGTCCAGCCCGTACGCGCTGCCGCCCGTCAGGACGACGGCATCGACGCGCTGCACCAGATTGCGCGGATCGAGCGCGTCCGTCTCCCGGGTGCCGGGGCCACCGCCGCGCACGTCGACGGCCGCGATCGCGCCGCCCTCGGGGGCGAGGACGACCGTGGTGCCGCTCAGCGCGCCCGCGCCCGCCACCCGCGCATGGCCGACGCGCAGCCCGGCGACATCGGTCAACGCGTCGAGCGGCCCGCTGCCGGCCGGACCGCTTCCGGCCGGTCCGTTTCCGAACGGTTCGCTTCTGGATGGTTCGCTTCCGGCCGGCCCGTTTCCCGCGGGCCCGGTTCCGGGCGCGCCGGTGTCGAAGACGCTGCGCTCCGCCGGGCCGGTCGGGGTGGGGCCCGACCGCTGCGGGCCCCCAACTGCGGGTTCCCGTCGTTCCTGTGGATCTTCCGCCGTCATCGCACGCTCCCTGTTCTCGGCCCCACCGATGGTCCCCTCATAGTCTTCTGACCGCCAGCACGTGCCCCGTCACCCTCCATCCGCCGACCGCTCACTGCGCCGGAGCGGCCCGCCGGGACAGCAGCTCTCCCGCGGCCACGGTCGCCGCCGCCACCAGCCCCGCCGCGAACACCGCCCACGCCCCGGCGAACGTGCAGGCCAGGATCGCCAGCGCGGCCGCGGGCAGCGACAACTGCTCCGCGAGATCCCGCTTGAAGTGACGGGCGTGCAGGGCCCACACCGCCAGGAAGAAGATGGCGGACGGCACCGTGACCGCGCCGGCGGCCACCGTGCCCGAGACATGGGCCTTGCCCACGGCCTCCTCCGCCGCGACCTCGATGCCCGCGCCGATCGCCGCCGCGGAACCGAAGACGAGGTAGTGCCCGTACCCCCAGACGAACGCTTCCCTGCTGCCGTGAAGGTAGTCGTGGATCGGGACGGCGAAGCAGATCCACCAGGCGGAGAAGACGATCAGCAGCCCACCCGCGGTGGGCGGCAGCAGATCACCGAACGCCTCGTGCTCGGCCATCGCCTCCTGGACCGCGACCGTGGCCGCCGCGATCGTCTCGCCCAGCACGGTGATCGTGAACAGGCCGTAGCGCTCGCCGATGTGGTGGGCATGCCAGTTCGTCGCGCGGTCGCGTTCGGCGATCGCCGGGACCGACAGCTCCACCAGCACGAGCACGACGAACACGGCGGCACGCACGCCTCCCTTGTTCTCGGTCAGGAACAGCATGCCGATCCAGCCCAGTCGCGCCACGGTGATGCCCACGGCGTACCGCAGCGCGACGCGGCGCTCGGCGCCCCGGGTGCTGTGGGCGGCTCGTAGCCACTGGCTGGTCATGGCGAGCCGCATCACGACGTAGCCCACGACGCCGACGAGCGCCTGGAGTGGTGGGACTGCCTGGAGCGGCGGGGGCGTCGGCGAGGCCGGGGCACCCGAGGCTTTCGAGATCTTCGGGAAGGGCGCCGGATCCGGGCGGCGGACATTCGGGCTGCGGACATGAGCGGCGCACAGCATCCCCCGGGCGGCCAGGGGTCTCCCGAGCGCCCGGAATACCACCCCGGCAGTGCTCGCCCCGAACTCAACCGCCCTGTCCACCAGCGCTATCCACAGATCCGCGCCATCAGCGGCTACGGTGACCCGCGCGTCCGGCACACCGGCCCCGCTCCGGGCGCGGGAACCGAACAGCAAGCCGAACGGTCCTCGAAGCTGACGGCTCGGCTGGTCCTGGCGATGACCGTGGTCGTGGGGCAGCTCTGGGGGCTGACCGTGGTCGTCGACGCGTGGATGGAGGGCGACACCGGTTCTGCCTGGTGGGGCGCCGGCTTTCTCTGTCTGTCGTTCCTCGTGGTGCTCGGGCTGTGGAGGCTCGCACCGGAGGATCGCTGACCGCCGCCGTACCCTGGAGACATGAGCACCGCCCCCGCCCCCGGCCCGCGCGATTCGAAGCCGTCGCAGCCGGATCAGCCGAAACCGAGACCGGCTCTGGTCTTCGACGATCCGTTGGACCAGCAGTCCGCGGACGATACGGACCGAGGGTGGGGCGAGCGGGCCCCGGCCGGTGGTGGCGCCGCCGATCTGGCGCGCTTCCTGGATGAGAAGCCGCCCCACCACATCTGAGCCCCCCGCTCGGGCGTGGGCCGACGACGCCGCCGCCGGTGTTTCTGCCGTGCGCCCCGCTACCGGCCCTGATTCCCGCCGGAATCCTCGCCATGAGCCCCGCCCGTCGGGCCGCCGCGCTGCGAGACGAGGGCGTCGCGGATCTCCTTCAGGACCTCCAGCTCGCTCACCTCCAGCGTTTCCTGCACGCCCTCCTTCGCCGCCTGCATGGCCGCCCGCCTGGCCAGGTACTTGGCCATGGGCAGCACCATCAAGAAGTAGACGACGGCCGCGGTGATCAAGAAGCTGAGGGTGGCGCTGAGCACAGAACCCCACAGGATCCGGATGCCCTCGACGGCCTCGCCCGTCTTCGGGTCCGTGACGCAGGGGCCCTTGAGGCAGGAGCTGTAGCTCTCCAGGTCCTTGGTGCCGAACGCGCCGACCAGTGGGTTGATGACTCCCTTGACGACCGAGTTCACGATCTGGGTGAACGCGGCACCGATGACGACGGCGACCGCCAGGTCGATCACATTGCCACGCAGCAGGAAGGCTTTGAACCCTTCCAGTACGCCGACCTTCTTCTCGCTCACGGGTGAGCCTTCCTTCGCGTGTGCCGTTGATGGAGCAGACTCCTCCGAAATTTACGACAATAGGCACAAGAAACACCCGATTGGCGCCTTTAGTTCGACTTTGGTGTCGATGGTTCGCGCGAATCAGCACAGGACCACCGCCAACCTGGTCGAGATTCCGGCACCGGCCAGCGATGCGGCCGTGCTCCGGGGGACGGACAGCACGATCAACGCACCGTCCTCCGCGAGACCTTCCGCCGATCCTTGTGGCACGTCCGCCACGAGCGCGCCCTTCGCCAGGACCCGGACCCCGTCCAGGCCTTCGCCCCGGTCTCCGTCGCGGTCCTCGTCCCGGATCCCGTCCCGGTCTTCCTGTCTCCCCACGGCGACGACGTCGACGCGGTCCCCCGGCCGTAACAGTCGCACCGTCCCCGCGTCAGCGATCCGTACCGGGGCGGACACCAACGGGGCGGGCCTGCGGGCCCGTTCCGGCGAGGCACCGGCCGTACCTTCCGCGCCTGTTCCGACGCCCTGCGCGGCATCGCCGTTCATGCCGCCTCCGCCCAGTCCCGTCGCCGCCAACGCGGCGGCCGTCACGGCGAGCCCGGCGGCCAGGGCATGACGTCGCCGCCACAACGCCCGCCGCAGTCGGCGCGCACCGCCTCCGCCCACCCGCAACGGCTCGAACGCCGGTACGCCGCAGGGCGGGGGAGCGGACGCCGGAGGCCCCGGAGCGGGCACGGCCGGGGAAGCCGTGGGCGACCCGGGTGCCGGAGTCGGCGCGGACGGTGCGGACGGCGTCGACAACGCGGCTGGCGTGTGCGGCCCGGGCGACGGCAAGGGCGACACCGACGGCGGTAGGCGCTGGTACGACGGGATATTGCGCGCCGAAGGAAACGACGACGACAAAGACGAGGAAGAAGAGGGCGGAATCGACGAGGGAAGAGGCGAGGGAAAAGAGGACGGGAACGGCGAATGGACCGAGGACGGGAACGGTGAAGGGAACGAGGACGGGCGCATGGTCAACACCACCTGCTGAGAGGAGTTCCGGACGAACACCCCCCACGATCCACAGTCCGCGAACTTCTCGCTGAGGCCTGTGGACGGCCGCGGCGTTGTGGACAACTCGGTCACCCACCCGAGCCGCGACCGCCGCGCCGCGCCGCGACCGTCCCGCCGCGCCGCTCCCGTTGCGCCGCGACCGTCCCCCACATCGCTCCCCGTTGCGCCGCGACCGTCCCCCAAGGCCGCTCCCGTTGCGCCGCGGCCGTCCGCCTGTTCCTCTCCGCCCGCCCGTTTCCCCCGCTACGGAAGCTCGATCCCCGGGTCGAGACCGTCCAGCGCACGGGAGCACGGGCAGTCGCGGTCGGCCTCCGCGGGCAGAGCGCCCACCATGTCGAAGAGCACCGCGCGCAGCCGGTCCACATTGGCCGCGAACACCTTCAGCACCTCGTCGTGCGAGACGCCCTCCCCGGCCTCCGCCCCCGCGTCCAGGTCCGTCACCAGCGTCGTCGTCGTGTAGCAGAGGCCCAGTTCACGGGCCAGGACGGCTTCCGGATGCCCGGTCATCCCGACCACCGACCAGCCCATCGCGGCGTGCCAGCGCGATTCCGCCCGGGTGGAGAAGCGCGGCCCCTCGACGACGACCAGCGTGCCTCCGTCCACGGGTTCCCAGTTCCTGGCGCGAGCCGATGCCAGCGCCGCCCTGCGCCCAGCGGGGCAGTAGGGATCGGCGAAGCCCAGATGGAGGACGTTCGGCACCGTGCCGTCGCCCCGGGGCTCCCCGTCGTAGTACGTCTGCGTCCGGGTCTTGGTGCGGTCCACCAGCTGGTCGGGCACGAGCAGGGTGCCCGGTCCGTACTCCGGACGCAGTCCGCCCACCGCGCACGGGCCGAGCACCTGACGTACGCCGACGGAGCGCAGCGCCCACATGTTGGCCCGGTAGTTGATGCGGTGCGGCGGCAGGTGGTGGCCGCGTCCGTGGCGGGGCAGGAAGGCGACCCGACGACCGCCGACCTCGCCGAGGAAGAGGGAGTCGCTCGGCCGTCCGTACGGGGTGTCCACACGCACCTCCGTGACGTCCTCCAGGAAGGAGTACAGGCCCGAGCCGCCGATGACACCGATCTCTGCGTTCACCATGCGATCACACTAGCGGCGGGCGAAAACGCCGAGGGACCCCATCGAACGGAACGATGGGGTCCCTCGGGAAACTCAGGAAGCGCGGAGAGCCCGGAAACCCGGGGAACTCACAGAATCAGGGAACTCACAGATTCTGGGAACTCACAGATTCTTGGAACCGAGGAAGCTCCGGGGTTCCAGGAGGCTCCGGGTTCCAGGAGGCGGCTCCGGGATTCCTGGAAGCGCTGGGAGCTCAGAGAATTCTGGAGGCTCAGGCGGCCGACGAACCACTCGTCGAGGACGCCGAGGACGACGACCCGGCGGACGAGGAGGAAGCGGACGACTTCGAGTCAGAACCCGTCGACGAGGAAGACGAGGACGAGGAATCGGACGAAGCGGAACCGGAGCCCTTGGCCGAGGACGGCGCCGGGGAGCTGCTCGACGAGGAGCCACGGCTGTCGTTCCGGTAGAAACCGGAGCCCTTGAAGACGATACCGACCGCCGAGAACACCTTCTTGAGGCGTCCGTTGCAGCTCGGGCACACGGTCAAGGCGTCATCGGTGAACTTCTGCACCGCCTCGAGGCCCTCGCCGCATTCGGTGCACTGGTACTGATAGGTCGGCACTTGCTCCTCCTGGCACTCTCACTCAATGAGTGCTAACGACGTTCCATAGTGACGTATTCCGTCGGTTCAGTCCACCGTGACCGACGTCCGGTGACCGACACCACGTGCCACGGTCCGTCCCGAGACGGTGGGTGCCAGCCTCGAACGCAGTGTCACCAGGGTCGCCAGCGCCAGCACGGTCCCCACCAGCGGCACCAGGAAGCCGGCGCTGGCGCCGTGGGCGTCGGCGAGCCGCCCGGCGACCGTCACCGCTGCCGCCTGGCCGAGCGCGACCGAACCCGTCAGCCAGGTGAAAGCCTCGGTCCGGGCGGATCCCGGAACCAGCGTCTCGACCAGCGTGTAGCCGCCGATCAGGGCCGGGGCGATGGAGAGCCCGGCCAGCAGTCCGAGCCCGGCCAGCAGGAACACGGAGTGCACCGCCCACAGCCCGGAGGCGGTCAGGGCCAGCGCCGTGTACCCGACGATCAGCCGACGCCGCGGCCCGCTCCGCCAGGCGATGGCGCCGCAGGCGATCCCGGCCAGCATGTTGCCGGCCGCGAAGACGCCGTACAGCAGACCGTTCGCGCCGGGCCGGCCGATCTCCTCGGCGAACGCGGTCAGCGAGACCTGCATGCCGCCGAAGACCGAGCCGATCCCCAGGAACGCCACCGCGAGCACTCGCACACCCGGTACGGACAGGGCGGAGGCGTGCCGCTCGGAGGCGCCGCGAGCGGCGGCGCGCACCGGCGGCTGGGTGCGGTGCTGGGCGGCGAAGAGCAGGCCGCCGACCAGTGTCAGCCCGGCCTCGGCGATCAGCCCGGCCGCCGGGTGCACGCCGGTGCACAGCGCGGTGGCGAGCACCGGCCCGATGACGAAGGTGAACTCGTCCGTCACCGACTCGAAGGCGGCCGCGGTGGACAGCAGCGGAGACGCCTCACGGCCCGGAGCCGCGCCCAGTACGGCCGCCCAGCGTGCCCGTACCATCGGGCCGACCTGCGGAACGGACGCGCCGGTCGGCACGGCCGCGGCGAACAGCGCCCACAGGGGCGCGTCGGCCAGCGCCAGCGCCGTCAGCGCCGACACGGACACCGTGTGCGCCAGGACGCCGGGCAGCAGCACGGCGCGCTGGCCGAAGCGGTCGGCGAGTTTGCCGGTCTGCGGTGCGAACACGGCCATCGACACGCCGGTCACGGCGGCGACGGCGCCCGCGCTGCCGTACGAGCCGGTGGTGTGCTGGACCAGCAGCACGATGCCGATCGTCAGCATCGCGAAGGGCTGCCGTGCGGCGAAGCCCGGAAGGAGAAACGTCCACGCACTCGGAGTGCGCAGCAACTGCCCGTAACCGGGGCGTTCGGTGACCGTGGACGCCACGGCCCATGCCTTTCCGCCGCCTGGTGGCCGAGCGTCCGCAGGTCCGGGCCGGCACGGGTGGTGCGGGCTCGGGCGGGCGCAGCCGAGAGCTGTCCTCTTCGCGCGGAACTGCGGTAGATGCCGGGCGCTCAGCAGAGGCGGAGGACGCCACGACCGCCATACGGTCGCGCCAGCTCTGCATCAGGCAGAGTCGGTCGTTCGATGTGGTCAAGCGGGTCCGCGGCCTCGTGGTGAGACCGGTCGGACCTTCCGCATGATACAACCGGCGTCCTCGCGGGCCTCGCCTCGCGCACCCGTCGCGTACGTCACATACGTGGGCGTACGCGTACGACATCACGTCCGCGCATGTACGTGACATACGCGCACACGGCATGCGCCGGGTCCGTCGCGAGCTCAGTGGTGGGCCCTCGGGCCGTCCGGCCTCCCCCGCTTCTTCGCGGCCTTCCACGCATGTGCCACTTCGTGTGCCACATCGGCCCCGGCCAGGCTCTCCCCGCCGCCGGTGGTTCCCAGCCAGCCCGCGAGCTTGCCGCCCGCGCCGACCGCGTGCAGTCGTTGCTCCGCCGCGTCGCGCACCGGATCGGTGGTGACCACGAGCAGTTCGTCACCGCGCCGCAGCACGGTGGACGGCGCCGGTACGAAGCTCTTGCCGTCGCGTACGACGAGGGTGACCGCCGCCCCGGCGGGCAGGCGCAGCTCCCCGACCTCCACGCCGTGCATCTTCGACCTGCCGGGGATGGCCACCGAGAGCAGGTGGCCGCGCAGTCGCTCCAGCGGCGCCGACTCGATGCCCAGGTCGGTCGCCTCGGACGGATCCTCGGCGATCTTGAGGACCTTCGCCATCCAGGGCAGCGTCGGCCCCTGGATGAGGGTGTAGACCACGACGAGCACGAAGACGATGTTGAAGATCCGGGTGGAGCCCTCGACCCCGGACACCATCGGGATGGTCGCCAGGATGATGGGGACGGCGCCGCGCAGCCCCGCCCACGACATGAACACCTTCTCCTGCCAGGGCAGACGGAACGGCAGCAGCGAGATGAAGACCTCCAGCGGGCGCGCCACCATCGTCAGCACCAGCCCCACGATTATCGCGGGCCAGAAGTCGTCGTACAGGTCGTGCGGCGTGACCAGCAGCCCGAGCAGCACGAACATGCCGATCTGGGCCAGCCAGCCGAGCCCGTCCGCGAAGCCGCGGGTGGCCGGCCAGTGCGGCAGCTTGGCGTTGCCGAGGATCATCGAGGCCAGGTAGACGGCGAGGAAGCCGCTGCCGTGGGCCAGCGCGCCCGCCGCGTACGCGGACACGGCGATCGCCATCACGGCGATCGGGTACAGGCCGGACGCGGGCAGTGCGACATGACGCAGCCCGAACGCGCCGACCCAGCCGACGGCCAGTCCTATGGCCGCGCCGATGGCGAGCTCCAGGGCTATCTCTCCGACCAGGACGTACCAGGTCTCCACCGGTCCCCTGGCGGAGAAGGCCACCACCAGGATCACCACGGGGGCGTCGTTGAAGCCGGACTCGGCCTCCAGGACGCCCGTGAGCCGGGCGGGCAACGGCACCTTGCGCAGCACCGAGAAGACCGCGGCGGCGTCCGTGGACGAGACGACCGCACCGATGATCAGCGACTGCCGCCAGTCCAGCCCGACCAGGTAGTGCGCCCCGGCCGCGGTGACGCCGACGCTCACGGCGACACCGGCTAGCGAGAGCATCGCGGCGGCCGGCAGCGCGGGTCTGATCTCTTTCCACTTCGTGCCCAGACCGCCTTCGGCGAGGATCACGACAAGTGCGGCATACCCGATCACCTGGGTCAGTTCCGCATTGTTGAACTTCACATCGAAGAAGCCGTCCTGCCCCATGGCCATCCCGATGCCCAGATAAAGAAGCAGGCTGGGGAGCCCGCTGCGGGACGAGACGCGCACCGCCACCACCGCGACGAGCAGCACGAGCGAGCAGACGAGCAGGAGTTCGTTGAGCGTGTGGACAGTCAGTGGCCGTTCCTTCCCTGCGTGCGCCTGCCGAATCGACCGGTTCGAGCGGTTCTGTCGGCTCGGCCGGATCGCTCCTCGGCATCGGCCGTCGGCGGTCGGTACTTCGTTACCTTACCTAATCTTTAACGCTTTCTTGACGCGTTCGTTCATTCATACGACCGTTGATCACCGCTGTGGAACTGGAACCATTCCGATACCGCGTCAGAGCGGCCCGGGCTCTGCGCCTATGGTTGCTCCTGCACTCCCAGGACCACCTGCCCCTCGAAGGACAGCGATGCCCGCCAACACAACCGCCTCTTCCGGTACCACCGGTTCCGCCGGTGGGAAGACCGGCAGGAAGAAGGGGCGACGCGCCCGCCTGATCGTGATCGTTCTGGTGCTGGCGCTCGTCGCGGGTATCGGATACGGCGCCTTCTGGTCCGTGTCGACCGTGCGGGCCTCGTACCCGCAGACCACCGGGTCGATCAAGCTCGACGGCCTCGACGGGGACGTCGAGGTCAAGCGCGACGCCTACGGGATCCCGCAGCTGTACGCGGACTCCGACGCCGACCTCTTCCGCGCCCAGGGCTTCGTCCACGCGCAGGACCGCTTCTGGGAGATGGATGTCCGCCGTCACATGACGGCCGGCTGGCTCTCCGAGATGTTCGGCTCCGGGCAGGTCGACACCGACGCGTTCCTGCGTACCCTGGGCTGGCGCAAGGTGGCCCAGCAGGAGTACGACGAGGTCCTGTCCGAGGAGACGAAGAAGAACCTCCAGGCTTACGCGGACGGCGTGAACGCGTATCTCAAGGGACGCGACGGCAAGGACATCTCCGTCGAGTACGCCGCCCTCGGCTTCACCAACGACTACAAGCCGGGCGAGTGGACCCCGGTCGACTCGGTGGCCTGGCTCAAGGCGATGGCCTGGGACCTGCGCGGCAACATGCAGGACGAGATCGACCGCTCGCTGATGGCCAGCAGGCTCGACGAGAAGCAGATCGCGCAGCTGTACCCGGACTACCCGTACGAGAAGCACAAGCCGATCGTCGAGGAGGGCGCGGTCTCCTCGGTGACCGGGAAGTTCGACCCGGAGGCGACCCCGTCCTCGTCCGACGCCGACTCGGACACCGCGCAGGGCGCCACCGGGCAGGGCACCGGCACACAGGAGACCGGCACGCAGGGCACGACCGGTCAGGGGACCGGCACGCAGGGCGCCACCGGACAGGGCACCGGCACGCAGGGGGCCACCGCACAGGGCGCCGCCGAGGGCGTGAGCACCCAGCTCGCCTCGCTCTCCGACACCCTCGACAAGATCCCGGCGCTGCTCGGTCCGAACGGCAACGGCATCGGGTCCAACTCCTGGGTGGTCTCCGGCGAGTACACGACGACCGGGAAGCCACTGCTGGCCAACGACCCGCACCTGGCGCCGCAGCTGCCCTCGCTCTGGTACCAGATGGGGCTGCACTGCCGTGAGACCAGCGCGAAGTGCCAGTACGACACCGCCGGTTACACCTTCTCCGGCATGCCCGGCGTGATCATCGGCCACAACCAGGACATCGCCTGGGGCTTCACCAACCTGGGCGCGGACGTCACGGACCTCTTCCTGGAGAAGGTCTCGGGCGAGGGCTACCTGTACGACGGCAAGGTCAAGCCGTTCACCGTCCGCGACGAGACGATCAAGGTCGCGGGCGGCAAGAGCCGGACGATCACCATCCGCGAGACGAACAACGGTCCGGTGGTCTCCGACCGCAGCGGCGAACTGGAGAAGGTCGGCCAGAAGGCACCGGTCGAGGGCGCCGCCCCGGACCGGTCCGACGGCTACGCGGTCGCCCTCAGGTGGACCGCGCTGGACCCGGGCCACTCCATGGACGCGGTCTTCGCGCTCAACCGGGCCAAGGACTTCCCCTCCTTCCGCAAGGCCGCCGAGCTCTTCGAGGTGCCGGCGCAGAACCTCATCTACGCCGACACCGAGGGCAACATCGGCTACCAGGCGCCCGGGAAGATCCCGGTCCGCAAGAAGGGCGACGGCACGATGCCCAGCCCCGGCTGGTCCTCGAAGTACGGCTGGGAGAAAGAACCCATCCCGTTCGACGCGCTGCCCTACGAGTACAACCCGAAGCGCGGCTACATCGTCACCGCCAACCAGCCCGTGGTCGACGACAAGTACGCCCATCTGCTCACCAAGGACTGGGGCTACGGCTCCCGCAGCCAGCGGATCAACGAGCTGATCAAGGTGAAGATCAAGGACGGCGGGAAGATCTCGACCGAAGACATGCAGAAGATGCAGATGGACAACACCAGCGAGATCGCCGCGCTGCTGGTGCCCGAGCTGGTGAAGATCAACATCTCGGACAAGAGCGTCCGCGAGGCGCAGAAGCTGCTGGAGGGCTGGGACTACAACCAGGAGCCCGACTCGGCCGCGGCCGCGTACTTCAACGCGGTCTGGCGCAACATCCTCAAGCTGGCCTTCGGGAACAAGCTGCCCAAGGAGATGCGGGTCGAGGGCGAATGCCTCAACGTGCGCCGGGCCGACAACTCGGGTCCCGTCGACGAGCGGCACAAGCTGGTGCGCGAGTGCGGGCAGCGCGCCGCGGACTCCGCCCAGCCGGATGGTGGTGACCGCTGGCACCAGGTGGTCAAGGAGCTGATGGACGACCCGAAGAGCGACTGGTGGAAGTCACCGGAGAGCCGCCGGGGCGAGGCGACCGAGACCCGCGACGAACTCTTCGCGCGCGCCATGGAGGACGCCCGCTGGGAGCTGACCGCCAAGCTCGGCAAGGACATCAGCACCTGGAGCTGGGGCCGGCTGCACCAGCTGACCCTGAAGAACCAGACCCTCGGCACCGAGGGCCCCGGTGTACTCAAGCAACTCCTCAACCGCGGCCCGTGGAACCTCGGCGGCGGGGAGGCCGCGGTGAACGCCACCGGCTGGAACGCGGCGGGCGGCTACGAGGTCGTCTGGGTACCGTCGATGCGGATGGTGGTCAACGTGGGCGACTGGGACAAGTCCCGCTGGATCAATCTGACCGGCGCCTCCGGGCACGCGTACGCGGCGCACTACAC
The DNA here is from genome assembly GCF_040636995.1 of Streptomyces sp. NPDC032161. Taxonomy (NCBI): domain Bacteria; kingdom Bacillati; phylum Actinomycetota; class Actinomycetes; order Kitasatosporales; family Streptomycetaceae; genus Streptomyces; species Streptomyces sp. NPDC032161. The sequence continues at coordinate 231,987 of NZ_JBEZVN010000006.1, forward strand.
GGACCAGACCGACAAGTGGGTCAAGGGCGAACTGCTCGACTGGTCCTTCGGGACCAACGCGGTCGGCAAGTCGACGACCGACACCCTGACCCTCAAGCCATGACCCCGCCCTCGGGCCGCGGCCCGAGGGCCGGTCCGTGACCGGGCGCGCGCCGTAGGAGGCCGGGATCTCTCCACCGTGAGAGGTCCCGGCCTTCGGCTTTCGGGCCGCGCGGGCCCGGAACGGTCCGTCCCGGACTCCGAACGGTTCGTTCAGCGCTCCGTCCCGGGCTCCATGCGGCCCGTCTTGGGCTCCGCGCCGCCCTCCCCGGGTGCTGTGCGCCCCGTCCTGCGGGTCGCGGCCGGAGTCACCACCACGTCCACGGGATGGTCGTGCGGTTCCACCGGAACCCGGGCGACCACCTCGTCGTCGTACAGCAGGACGATCAGCGCCGGGTGCGCCCCCGCCGCCGTGAGCCGGGCCAGCACCCGGTCGTAGCTGCCGCCGCCGCGCCCCAGCCGCATCCCCCGCGCGTCCACCGCGAGCCCCGGCAGGAGCACGGCGTCGGCCTCCAGGACGGCGTCCCGGCCCATCCGCTCCCCGTCCGGCTCCAGCAGCCCGCGCCCGGCCCGCACCAGGCGGTCGGCCCCCTCGTACGCCGACCAGTCCAGGTCGTTGTCCGGCAGGAGCACCGGCAGCAGCACCCGTACGCCCCGCGCGCGCAGCGCGTCCAGCAGCACGCGGGTGCCCGGCTCGCTCCCGACCGAGACATAGGCGGCGACGGTACGGGCCCCGGCTAGCTCCGGCAGATCCAATGCGCTCCGGGACAGAACCGTCGCGGCGTTTTCCGCGTCTTCCCCGGTCAGAAGGCGTCGAGCGGCGAGCAGTTCACGCCTGAGACGGGCCTTTTCGGACATCTCGCTGTTCAACGGATACCCTGAACCTCTCGTATGTGTATATAGGCGTACAAAGTTAACCGGACCCTCACCTTCCGCCCATGGGTGCCGGTTATCGTTCTGCGCATGACTATGTCGCACCGCAGGATCAGCAAGGCCGTCATCCCGGCCGCAGGACTCGGTACCCGCTTTCTGCCGGCCACCAAGGCCACTCCCAAGGAGATGCTGCCTGTCGTCGACAAGCCCGCGATCCAGTACGTCGTCGAGGAAGCGGTGGCCGCCGGGCTCTCCGACGTCCTGATGATCACCGGCCGGAACAAGCGTCCGCTGGAGGACCACTTCGACCGCAACTACGAACTGGAGTCCGCCCTCACCCGCAAGGGGGATGCTGACCGGCTCCGGAAGGTCCAGGAGTCGAGCGACCTGGCGACCATGCACTACGTGCGGCAGGGCGACCCGCGCGGTCTCGGCCACGCGGTGCTGTGCGCGGCGCCGCACGTCGGGGACCAGCCGTTCGCGGTCCTCCTCGGCGACGACCTGATCGACCCGCGCGACCCGCTGCTGTCCCGCATGGTCGAGGTCCAGGAGCGCGAGGGCGGCAGCGTCGTCGCGCTGATGGAGGTCGCGCCGGAACAGATCCACATGTACGGCTGCGCGGCCGTGGAACCCGGCCCCGACGGCGACGTGGTGCGCGTCACGGGCCTGGTCGAGAAGCCGGAGCCGGGGGAGGCGCCCAGCAACCTCGCCATCATCGGCCGCTACGTCCTCGATCCCGCCGTCTTCGGGATACTGCGCCGGACCGAGCCGGGCCGCGGCGGCGAGATCCAGCTGACCGACGCCCTTCAGCTCCTCGCCGAGGACGAGAAGGCCGGCGGCCCGGTGCACGGCGTCGTCTTCAAGGGCCGCCGCTATGACACCGGCGACCGTAGCGACTACCTCCGTGCCATTGTCAGGCTCGCGTGCGAACGTGAGGACCTGGGCCCGGACTTCAGGGCATGGCTCCGCAGTTACGTCACCGAGGAGATGTAGCACCTTGAGCAGCACGATGTGGTCGGTGGACGAGCACCTGGACGACATTCTCGGCGCGGTGCGCCCGCTCGAACCCATCGAGCTGCAACTGCACGACGCGCAGGGATGCGTCCTCGTCGAGGACGTCTTCGTGGAGATCGCCCTGCCCCCCTTCGACAACAGCTCGATGGACGGGTACGCGGTCCGCGTCGCCGATGTCGAGGGCGCCGACGAGGAGTTCCCCGCGGTGCTCACCGTCATCGGTGACGTCGCCGCGGGCAGCGGCGGGCTGCCCGGCGGCCGGAGCGTCGGCCCCGGCGAGGCCGCCCGCGTCATGACCGGCGCCCCGCTGCCGGCCGGTGCCGAGGCGGTGGTTCCGGTCGAGTGGACCGACGGAGGTACGGGCGGCGGCCCCGCCGACGCCATGCGCGCCCACGGCGACGCCCCGGAGGGCGCATACGGCGAGGTCCGCGTGCACCGCTCCGTCGAGGCCCGCGCCCATGTCAGGGACCGCGGCAGCGACGCGAAGCCCGGCGAACTTGCCCTGCCCGCCGGTTCGGTGATCGGCCCGCCGCAGATCGGGCTGCTCGCCGCGATCGGCCGCTCGACGGTGAAGGTGCGGCCCCGGCCGCGCGTCGTCGTCATCTCGACCGGCGCCGAACTCGCCCAGCCCGGCGAGGAACTGACCGCCGGTCGGATCTACGACTCCAACAGCTTCGCCCTGACGGCCGCCGCCCGGGACGCGGGGGCGATCGCCTATCGGGTCGGCGCCGTCACGGACGACCCCGACACGCTCCGTGCCACGATCGAGGACCAGTTGATCCGCGCGGACATCGTCGTCACGACGGGAGGCGTCAGCGTCGGCGCGTACGACGTCGTCAAGGAGGCCCTGTCGTCGGTGGGCGACGCGGACGGGCCCGGCGGCGTCGACTTCCGCAGGATCGCCATGCAGCCCGGCAAGCCGCAGGGCTTCGGCTCGATCGGCCCCGACCACACGCCGCTGCTGGCGCTGCCGGGCAACCCCGTCTCGGCGTACGTCTCCTTCGAGCTTTTCGTACGGCCCGCGATCCGCGCCCTGATGGGCCTCGCGGACCTGCGCCGGCCCACGGTCCGGGCCACGTTGAAGGCCGACGAGGCGCTCTCCTCGCCGGCCGGGCGCCGCCAGTTCCTGCGCGGTACGTACGATGCGGAGGCCGGGACGGTCAGCCCCGTCGGCGGCGCCGGATCGCATCTGGTCGCGGCCCTCGCCCGGGCGGACGCGCTGATCGTGCTGCCCGAGGACGTCACGTCCGCCGAGCCCGGGACCGACACCGAGGTGGTCCTGCTCCGCTGATCCCCGGGCGGTGGCGGTACGGTATCTGCCGCTGTGCCTTCCCGGGGACGATCCCGGGCCCCGGGCCCGCACCCCGGTGCGGGCCGAGCGGGCAACCGGCGCGCTACCGCGAGGCGGAGTGAGTTGAGTACGCAGAACAGGCTGACGCACATCGACGACACGGGTGCGGCCCGCATGGTCGACGTCTCCGGGAAGGACGTCACCGCGCGGGTGGCCCGCGCCGGCGGCCGGGTCCTCGTCTCGCCACGCGTCGTCGAACTGCTTCGCGGCGAGGGCCTCCCCAAGGGCGACGCCCTGGCCACCGCCCGGATCGCGGGGATCATGGCCGCCAAGCGCACCCCGGACCTGATCCCGCTCTGCCACCCGCTGGCCCTCTCCGGCGTCGAGGTGGACCTGGCGGTCGCCGACGACGCGGTGGAGATCACCGCCACCGTGCGGACGACCGACCGCACGGGCGTCGAGATGGAGGCCCTGACCGCGGTCTCCGTCGCCGCGCTCACGGTGATCGACATGGTCAAGGCCGTCGACAAGGCGGCGGTCGTGACGGACGTACGGGTCGAGGAGAAGTCGGGCGGCGCGTCGGGCGACTACCGCCGCACCGACACCTGTGACGGCCCCCGGCCCGGCGATGCGGGCGGAGCGGACGCATGACCGCTGCCGCGACCGGCCCCGAGGCCGACGGGGACCCGACGCCCCCCGGCAGCGCACCCGGCGGACCGGACGGGAGGACCGAGGCGCCCGGGCGGCCGGACCCGAGGGGCGGGGCATCCGACAAGGGCGAATCGCCCGCGACGGCGCGGTCCGGGTCCTCGCCCGCCGACGCGCCGACCGCTCCGTACACCGCCCTCGTCGTCACCGCCTCCAACCGCGCTTCCGCCGGTGTCTACGCCGACAAGGGGGGCCCGCTCATCGTCGAGGCGCTCACCCGGCTCGGCTTCGCCGCCGACGGCCCGCGGGTCGTGCCCGACGGCGACCCGGTGGAACGGGCGCTCCGCGACGGCGTGTCCGCCGGATACGACGTGATCGTCACCACCGGCGGTACGGGCATCTCGCCCACCGACCGCACGCCCGAAGCCACCCGCCGCGTCCTCGACCACGAGATCCCCGGCATCGCCGAGGCGATCCGTGCCGAGGGCCGCGACAAGGTGCCCACCGCCGCGCTCTCCCGGGGGCTGGCCGGTGTCGCGGGCGGCACGCTGATCGTGAACCTGCCCGGCTCCACCGGCGGGGTGCGCGACGGCCTCGCCGTCCTCGGACGCCTCCTGGTGCACGCCGTCGACCAGTTGCGCGGCGGCGATCACCCCCGACCCGGGAGCCCCAACTGAACGTTCCGACCTGGCCGGTGGTCCTCACCGACGGCGAGATCACCCTGCGCCCGGTGAGGATGCGTGACCAGCGCATGTGGCGCGAGGTCAACCAGCGCAACCGCGACTGGCTGCGGCCCTGGGAGGCGACCGTGCCGCCGCCCGCCCCGGGCGCGCCGGTGGCCCAGCGCCCCACGTACCGTCAGATGGTGCGCCACCTGCGCGCCGAGGCCAACGCGGGCCGGATGCTGCCCTTCGCCATCGAGTACCGGGGGCGGCTGGTCGGTCAGCTCACGGTCGCCGGGATCACCTGGGGCTCGATGTGCTCGGGCCACATCGGCTACTGGGTCGACCGGGAGGTGGCCGGCCGCGGCGTGATGCCGACCGCGGTCGCCCTCGCCGTCGACCACTGCTTCGGCCGGGTCGGCCTGCACCGCGTCGAGGTGTGCATCCGTCCGGAGAACCGGCCCAGCAGAAGGGTCGTCGAGAAACTGGGATTCCGGGAGGAAGGGCTGCGCCCCCGCTACCTCCACATCGACGGCGCCTGGCGGGACCACCTGATCTACGCGCTCACCGCCGAGGAGATCCCCGACGGCCTGCTCAGGCGCTGGCACCGTACGAGGTCCGGGGAATCGGGAACCCCGAGCGCGTCCGGGACGGCCGGGACCTCCGAGGAACCGGCCGGGGGGACCGAGGAACCGGGCGGGCCCGAGGGATCCGGACGGCAGGGCGGACCCGAGACGTCCGGGGGATCCGGGGCCCCCGAAAAATAAAATAGGTGTTCGATAACGATCGGCATGGGTCGCAAATGGACGCCCAAACTCCATGTTCGATCGGAACAATCACAAAAAAAGCACTTGATATCAGCGGGATTGCGCGACACACCGGCCCAATTGGCCGATGAGTCCGTGCAAACCCCTCTACGGTGTGAGACGTGAGCAGCAGCGGCCTCATCTACGCAGTCATCGTCGGGGCCTGGGCCGCCTACTTGGTGCCGATGTGGCTCCGCAGGCAGGACGAACTCAACGAGGCTCGTCCGACGGAACGCTTCAGCACGGCCATCCGGCTGCTGTCCGGCCGGGCGGCCATGGAGCGCCGGTACGCCAAGGACCTGCGGGAGCGCACCGGCGAGGAGGCCGACCCCGACGCCGACCCGGATGTCGCCACGGACCGAATGGACTCCGTGGACGTCCGGGCCTTCGCCGCGCCCGAGGCGCATACCGGAGCCGGGTTGCACGACCCGGCGCGTGCGCCGGAGCGTACGGACCGGCAGCGTCCCGAACCGGCGCGGCGCGCACGCCCGCGCTCCGGCCGTACGGATGCCGAGCGCGCCCGGCGGGCCCAGCGCCTCCAGGTCCTCGCGCGCCGTCGGCGCACCACCGTCGTCCTGTTCCTCGCCTTCACCCTGGGCGCGATCGTCGCGGCGGTCGGCGGCCTCGCCTTCCTCTGGGCGCCCGCGGTTCCGGCGGTGCTGCTGAGCACGTACATCGTGCATCTGCGCGCCCAGGAGCGGCGTCGGTTCGCCTTCACCATGGACCGGCGCCGGGCCGAGGCGGCGGCGCGACAGCTGCGCGAGAACCGTCCCCGCAGGCAGCAGCCGGCCGAGGCCGCCCCCGCCGAGCCCGACGAGGAGCCCGAGGCACGCCGCCCCGAGCCCGAGCCCGCCCACGCGCTCTCCCCGCAGGAGGCGGACCGCCGCGCCCTCGTCGAGCAGACGGACCACGCGGAGTGGGTCGACCAGCAGCGCCAGCGCGGCCCGGCCCAGGGCGACAGCTGGGAACCCGTCCCGGTCCCGCTGCCCACGTACGTCACCGCCCCGGTCGCCCCGCGCGCCACGGGCGGCGTCGAGGTGGGCGACCCGGAGACCTGGAGCGCGGCCCGCTCCAGCGCCGCCGAACCCACCCGGACGGGCACCTCGCATCCCGAGGCGCCCCCCGCCGACCCGGCGCCCCGCCGTCGCGCCGGCGTGCCCCGGCGCACCCGCGACCGCGGCCGGACCCCGCTGTTCGACCAGTACGAGGACGGCGACCGTCCCCGTGCCGCCAACGAGTGAGCCCCGCGGTCCTCGCCGCGAGGCCGCCTCGGCTGACCAGCGAGGACCGGATTTCCGAGCACCCGCGCGGGGATGCTAGAGTTTCACTCGTTGCAAGGGCCTGTGGCGCAGTCTGGTAGCGCACCTCGTTCGCATCGAGGGGGTCAGGGGTTCAAATCCCCTCAGGTCCACCGCACAACTGTTCTTGAGTCAGATCAAGAGCGGTGACGAGAATCCCGTCCGATCGCAAGATCGGGCGGGATCTCTGCTTTTCCGGCTTTCCTGCCCCTTCGGCTTTCCGGTTTTCGGGGAGCGCATTCCTGCGGTCGGCGGCGAAGGTGACCGCGCTTCCCGCTGCGGCCGGAGTTCCGGAGCCCGACCGCCGTACGACGGACGGGACATGAGTCATGAAGGCCGCGGGCCGCCCGCTCCTCGTCCGCGTCGGGCGGGGCTGCGGCGTGCCACTTACGCGCCCGTCCCGGGGCCGGGGCAGGCCACGGGCGAGGAGCCGGCGTCCAGGGGCGAGGTGCTGGCGGTCGGTGATCTGACCATCGACACCGCCGGCGCACCCGCGAGATCGCGCCGCTGCGGGCGATCCGGGCATCGCGCCGCCAAGTCTCCCGCTCGGTCCTCCTGGAGGCCCTCCTGGCCGGCCTCGTCGCATCGGCGGCACCACCACTCCGAACGGCCGCCTGCCGCGTGGCGCCCGGCGCGATCGCACGTACCGGACGCCTCGCGGCGCGGCCAGCGGTCCAACGACGGCGGTCCGAGGGCAGGGCCCGGGTCAGCAGACCCGGCGGTCCTGCGTCAGCGTTCCCTGCTCGGTCCGGATCGTGCGGTCGTAGCAGCCCTCGGAGCCGATGAGCCGGTAGCGCTCGCCGGACGTGCCCACGGCGTGGCGCTGGTCGCGCGGGACGTTCAGCGTCCAGGCGGCGTCGCCGGTGTAGGTGTCGTCGAGCCGGGACCAGGAGACGCGCTTGCCGGCCCGGGTGGTCGAGGTCCTCGCGTGGTCGCCGAGCGTGATGACGGTGCGCAGCCGGTCGGCGGAGTCGACCGTGATCTCGCCGTCCACGGTGTAGGCGCGGTTCGTGCGCGTGACGCGGGCCGGGCCGCGGCCGTCCACGGTCACCGTCTCGTCGTCGTTCCAGCGGGCCTTGAGGCCGTCGGTGTTCTCGTCCTCCGTCCAGTGGTGGGTGGAGGTGTTGGCGACGGTCCGGTCGACGGTGGTGACGACACGACCGTGGGAGGTGTTCAGGTAGCCGGAGACGGTGAGCCGGTGGCCGCCCTCGGTGTCCTGGCGGTGGAGCGGACCGGGCGTGTGCGTCGTCGTGTTGGACGGGTCGCTCTCCTCGTGGCGGGTGAGCGCCCCGGTGACCGTCCCGCTGTTCTCGTCCTGCCAGACGAGTACGTTGGCGGGCGTGCTCCAGCCGCTCTGTCCCTCGGGCACGCCCGCCACCGACACCTCGACGCGGTGTTCACGCCCGTCGTTGAGGATGCCCGCGAACGGCGTCAGGTCGTACTCCAGGGGCTTCACGTCGAAGGCGCGCGGTGCCGGAACGACGTACCAGAGGAAGGGATTGGACCAGCCTCCGGTCCACACGTTCGGGAACGGCGAGGCGATTCCGGCGAGTTGTCCGTCGACCTTGACCTGCACCTCGCGGTAGGGGCCCTTGTCGGCCTTGCACGAGTACGGTTCGTCGTCCGGCACGGTCAGGTACCAGAACTCCTCGCAGCCGCCGCCGGATCCGGTGGCGTACACCTCGGCGACGATCTTCTCGGAGTTGCGCGGGGTGGTGAGCCGGGCGTTCTTCAGCGGAAGCACCGTGTCGGGTGCGTCGGCGGGCTTCGTACGGCCCTGCGCGGCGTAGAAGGTCAGCGTGACCTCGACGTCGATGACGCCGGTGTACGTGTCGTCGACGACGTTGCCGATGAGCATCTCGACGGACCGGCCGCGGCGGAAGGTGTCGCTGTAGTGGGTGACGTCCTTCTCCACGGACCACTCGATGCCCTCGGGCGAGGGTTCGGGCGTGGAGGTGCGCAGCACCTCGACGCCGCCGACCTCCAGGCGGCCGAGGCGGTCGTACTGGCGGCCCTTCACCTTGCCGTCGAGGCGCAGCACCACCTTGCTCCAGCGGTCGCCGCAGCCCTTGGGCGGGGTGTAACTCCCGGTGTACGGCGTGAAGTCGCGGAACTCGGTGTCCACGAGGGTCACTTCGCAGGAGCGGGTGGCGGGCTTGTCGACGGGCGGCGCCGCGGTCAGCGGGTCGTGCCAGTCGGTGCCGAACTCCGTGGGTACCGGCTCGGCCGCCGACGCCGGGTTCGCGCCGAGCGCCGTACCCGCGGCCATGACCAGCCCCGTGAGCAGGGACGTGATCCGTCTCTTCGTGGCCTGTCTCTTCTTCGTGGTCCGTCTCTTCATGGGACATGAGTGAAGCGTGCGGGCACGTGGGTGCGCCAGAGGTGATGGTCGACGTTGTTGCGTTCTGTGCTCTTGTGTTGCGACAACACCCGCGCTCCGGTCGACGCGTCGCCGACGCGCGGGGTGGGCACGGACGGCCCCACCGCCCCTACCGCAGCGGCTTGGCCATGCAGAGGCTGCTGTCGTGCATGCGGTAGTAGCCGAACTTCTCGCACGGGGTGTAGCCGCTGGACGCGTACAGCGCTATGGCCTCGGGCTGCTTGTCCCCGGTCTCCAGCACCATGCGGATCCGGCCGGCGGCCCGTGCGTCGGCCTCCAGGGCGGCCAGCATGCGGCGGGCGAGGCCCTGGCCGCGGCCCTCGGGAATCACGAACATCCGCTTCAGCTCGGCGTCGCCGTCCGCGTAGCCCTCGTCGTTCCGCTCCTGTGAACGCCAGCCGCCGGTGGCGACGGGACGGCCGCGCTCGTCGTAGGCGAGCAGATACAGACCGTGCGGGGGCTCGAACATCGACGGGTCGAGGGGTGTGACATCGCCCTCACCGTCGCCGTACCGCTCGGCGTATTCACGCTGGACCTGGTCGTTGAGCTTGACGGCGTCGGCGTGATCGAAGGGCCGAGGGTGGATAATCATGCGAAGTATAGTACAGGTATGCGACTATGTCTTCGGGTGGATGTCGGTATCGTGCCGTAATGCTCACTGTGACCACCGTCAATGGCCGCTTCGCCTGCTGCCTGGTCCTTGGGATGAGCAGCTCTATCCAAGCGCGGTAAGTAGGAGCATGTTTTGTACACAGTGACCACCGCAAATGTAAACGGGCTCCGTGCCGCCGCCAAGAAGGGATTCGTCGAGTGGCTGGCCGGGACCGAGGCCGATGTGATCTGCCTCCAGGAGGTACGTGCCGAGCCGCAGCAGCTGCCGGACGAGGTGCGTGACCCCGAGGGCTGGCACACCGTGCACGCCCCCGCGGCCGCCAAGGGGCGGGCGGGTGTCTCGCTCTACACCCGGCGTGCGCCGGAGCGGGTGCAGATCGGGTTCGGCGGTTTCGGCCCCGCCGGGAGCGAGGAGTTCGACACCAGTGGCCGCTACGTCGAGGTCGATCTCCCCGGTGTGACGGTCGCCAGCCTGTATCTGCCCTCCGGTGAGGTCGGTACGGAGCGGCAGGAGGAGAAGGAACGGTTCATGGCCGCGTTCCTGCCGTACCTGAAGGACCTCAAGGACCGGGCCGCCGCCGACGGGCGCGAGGTCGTGGTCTGCGGCGACTGGAACATCGCCCACCGTGAGGCCGACCTGAAGAACTGGCGGGCCAACAAGAAGAACTCCGGCTTCCTGCCCGAGGAGCGGGAGTGGCTGACCCGGGTCTTCGACGAGGCCGAGTACGTCGACGTCGTACGGGCCCTGCACCCGGACCAGGAGGGGCCGTACTCGTGGTGGTCCTACCGCGGGCGGGCCTTCGACAACGACGCCGGCTGGCGCATCGACTACCAGGTGGCGACGCCGGGTCTGGCCGCCCGCGCGGTCAAGGGCTGGGTCGAGCGGGCCGAGACGCACCCGGAGCGGTGGAGCGACCACGCCCCGGTGACGGTGACCTACGACCTGGCGTGAGCGGACCTGGTGTGAGGACGGACCTGGTGTGAGTGGATCCGGCGTTGACGGATCTGGTGTGAGTGGATCCGGCGCGGGGGCCGGCCGGGAGGGCGCCGCTCCGTCGACGCGGCGCGTGCTGTCGGGGCACGGCGCTCTGCTGAGCCGACTGCTGCCCGACGACGAGCCCGGTGAACTCGCCCTGCGGCGGGGGCAGTTCCACGATGTCGTCATCGGATCGGGCCGGGTGGTGTGTCTGCCGCGTACGCGGGCGGCGGCCGCCCGGTTGCCCGAACGGGAGACCGTTCTGCGCGTGCTCGCCGGGCTCGACCTCGGCTTCCGTACGCCGGAGCCGTTGGGCCGGGGCGAGGTCCGCGACGGAGGGGCGCCCGGCGGCGGGACGACACCGTTTCTGGTGCTCAGTCGCATTCCCGGGGAGCCGCTGACGGCCGACGCGCTCGATGACCCCCGGGTGGTGCGCGCGGTGGCGGAACAGTACGCCGCGCTGCTGAGGGGTCTGGCACGGGCCGGTGCCGACGAGGCCGTACGCGCGGCTGTGCCCCGGGAGCCGGAGGGCCGGTGGCCGCGGTTCGCGGAGAGCGTGCGCGGGGAGCTGTTCGGGCTCATGTCCGATGCCGGACGGCTGCGGGCCGAAGGGGAACTCGCGTCGCTCGACGGCCTGCCGGGGCACGGTGCGGCGGAGGCCCTGGCGCTGGTGCACGGTGACCTCGGCGCCGAGAACGTCCTGTGGGAGTGGGAGGGCGGTCTGCCGCGCCTTGCCGGAGTGCTCGACTGGGACGACGTCGTGATCGGCGATCCGGCCGAGGACCTCGCGGCCATCGGGGCGAGCCACGGCGGCGAGCTGCTGGGGCGGGTGCTCGCGCTGTGCGGCGGGCCGGAATTCGGGTGCGCCATCCGCATGGCCACCCGTATCGCCGCGATCCGGGGCACGTTCGCCCTGCAGCAGGCTCTCTGTGGCGTGCGTGATGGCGACGAGGGGGAACTGGCGGACGGCTTGGCCGGATACCGCTGAGGCGTCGGGCGTCGGGCGTCGGGCGTCAGGCGTCATGGCCCATGGGCCCGGCGCCCCGGGGCGGAACCGCGGACCGGAACCGCGGGCCGGAGTCGCCGCCAGGAGTCGGGACCAAAGGGGCGGAACCGTGGACTCCTGTTTTGCGTCGTCCGTTTCCGTGCACCCTTTCCCGCTTGTCCGTTCCGCCCCTCCGTTCCCGGTCGGCCGTCTCCGGGCGTGCCGTGATCGCCGCGCCCGGCCGCACCCCCGTTCCCGCCCGTTCGCGGTGTTCCGGTCCGCGTGCCGGGGCGGCGGCGCGTCAGGACGGCGCGGGCTCCCGGTCCGCCGGTGGCCGGTCGGGGGGCTCGCGGCGCAGTCGGCGGTCCAGGGCCATGGACAGCTCGGCGTCCATCACCGCGCGGGCCAGCGGGCGGAGCTGGGGCGGTTCGGGGGCGTCGGCGCGCGCTTCGAGCACGTTCACGAAGAGGTCCGCCAGGGCGTCCATGTGTTCGCGCACGCGGCGGCCGGCCGCGAGGACCGTGGCGAGCGGGACGCCCTCGCGCACCAGTTCGGCCGATGCCTCCAGCAGGCGGCGGCTGATGTGGACGATCTCGTCGCCGTCGGTGGCCAGGTAGCCCAGCTCCAGCGCGGTGGCCAGGTTCTCCGGGGTGGTCTCGCCCTCGAAGTGGTCCGCGAGCTGTTCGGGCGTCATGCGGACCGGGGTCTCCTCGGTCGGTTCGCCCAGTCCCAGCACCTCGGCGACATCCCGTCCGCTCTCGAACGTGCGGGCGAGATCGGCGATTCCCGTGAGGGTGTGGCCGCGCTCCAGCAGGCCCGCGATGGTGCGCAGTCTGGCCAGGTGGTGGTCGTCGTACCAGGCGATGCGCCCCTCCCGGCGGGGCGGCGAGATCAGACCGCGCTCCCGGTAGAAGCGCACGGTCCGCACGGGGATGCCGGCCTCCTTGGCCAGCTCCTCCATCCGGTACTCACGATGATCGCGTCCTTCAACCACATCCGCACCCTACGTCGTACCGACGGTAACTTCCCTTTGCCGTACCCCTACCCATCGGTACGGAGCTGTTCTAGGCTCCCATCGTGCCAGTGATTGCTGGCAGAGTCGTGTGACGTATCGCGGGAGGCGGCAGCATGACCCAGCACGAGCACGTAAGAGTGGCGGTGATCGGATCCGGATTCGGCGGCCTCGGGGCCGCGGTCCGGCTGCGCCGCGAAGGCATCACGGACTTCGTCGTCCTCGAACGGGCCGACTCCGTGGGCGGCACCTGGCGCGACAACAGCTATCCCGGCTGCGCCTGTGACGTGCCGTCGCACCTCTACTCGTTCTCGTTCGCGCCCAACCCCGAGTGGCCGCGCACCTTCTCCGGGCAGGAGCACATCCGCGCCTACCTGGAACACGTGGCGGACACCTTCGGGCTGCGTTCGCACATACGGCTCAACCACGAAGTGACGCTCATGCGGTGGGACCGCGAGGAGCTGTACTGGCGGATAGAGACGGCCAACGGGGCGACCTTCACGGCCGACGTCGTCATCTCCGCGACCGGCCCGCTCTCGGACCCGAAGACGCCGGACGTCCCCGGCCTCGAAGGGTTCCCCGGGCGGATCTTCCACTCGGCGCGCTGGGACCACGACTACGACCTGACCGGCAAGCGCGTCGCGATGGTCGGCACCGGCGCCTCCGCCATCCAGATCGTGCCCGCGATCCAGCCCAAGGTCGGCCGGATGACGCTGTTCCAGCGCACCCCGCCCTGGGTCATGCCGCGCATGGACCGCCGGATCAGCGGTGCCGAGCGCTGGCTTCACCGCACGCTCCCGATCAGCGGCACCGCGCGTCGCGGACTGCTATGGGGGATCCGGGAGTTGCAGGTGAGTGCCTTCACCAAGCACCCGAACGAGCTGGGTCTGGTCGAGAAGATCGCCCGGTCCAACATGGCACGCGCCATCAAGGACCCCGTGCTGCGGGCCAAGTTGACCCCCTCCTACCGCATCGGCTGCAAGCGGATCCTGTTGTCCAGCACCTACTACCCGGCTCTGGCCCGGCCCAATGTCGATGTCGTGACCTCCGGTCTGGCCGAGGTGCGCGGCTCCACGGTCGTCGGGGCCGACGGGACGGAGGCCGAGGTCGATGCCATCATCTTCGGCACCGGCTTCCACGTCACCGACATGCCGATCGCCGAGCGGGTCGTGGGCGCGGAGGGCACCACGCTCGCCGAGGCGTGGAAGGGCGGCATGCGGGCGCTGCGCGGCGCGACCACGGACGGGTTCCCGAACTGGATGACGATCATCGGCCCCAACACGGGTCTCGGGAACTCCTCGATGATCCTGATGATCGAGTCCCAGCTGAACTACATGGCCGACTACCTGCGCCAGTTGAACATGCTCGGCGGCCGGGTCGCCCTCGACGCGCGCCGCTCCGCGGTGGACGTCTGGAACCGTCGCGTCCAGCAGCGGATGAAACGCACCGTGTGGAACACCGGCGGCTGCGACAGCTGGTACCTGGACGCCAACGGGCGCAACACCACCGTCTGGCCGGGCACCACCACCGAGTTCCGGAAGGTGACGCGGGCGGTGGACCTGGGGGAGTACGAGGTCGTACGGGCCCGGGAACGCTCCGTCGGAGCGGGTGCCGCCGTCGGGGCGGTCGCCGCCGGTGCGCCGGGGGTGGCCGCCGCCTCCGGGGCTTTTGGAGGTTCCGCGGCGTCCGCCATGGCGGGGTCCGCCGGGAAGAAGGCCGCGCGATGAGCCGGCTGCTGCGGGGCGACGGCGTCGCCCCCGTTCCGATACGCACGCTGACCGCGCTTTCCGCCGACGGCGCCCGTGTCCACGTCGAGGTGCACGGTCCGGACGGCGCGCCCGCCGTGGTCCTGTCGCACGGCTGGACGTGCAGCACCCGCTTCTGGGACGCGCAGATCAGGGACCTCGCGGTGGATCACCGCGTCATCGCCTACGACCAGCGCGGGCACGGCCGTTCGCCCGAGGTGGGCCGCGAGGGGTACAGCACGGACGCGCTCGCCGACGACCTCGAAGCGGTGCTGGCCGCCGCCCTGGAACCGGGCGAGAAGGCGGTGATCGCCGGGCACTCCATGGGCGGCATGACGGTGATGGCCGCCGCGCGGCGACCCGGTCTGCGCGCCCATGCGGCCGCCGTACTGCTGTGCAGCACCGGCAGTTCGCGGCTGGCCGCCGAGTCGCGGGTCGTTCCGCTGCCGGCCGGGGGCGTGCGTGACCGAATACACAGGGCGATCCTGCGTTCGCCCGCACCGCTCGGGCCGGTCACACCGTTGTCACGGCGGATGCTGAAGTACGGGACGATGGGACCGGGTTCGGCTCCGGATCGGGTCGAGACCTGCGCCCGTATCGTGCACGCCTGCCCCCGAACGGCGAGGCGGGCCTGGGGGCATGTCCTCGCGGACCTCGACCTCGACGCCTGCGTACGGGAGTTGAAGGTGCCGACGGCGGTGATCGTGGGTACGGAGGACCGGCTGACGCCGCCCGCGCACGCCCACGCCCTCGTGGCGTCGCTGCCCGGCTCCCTGGGACTGACCGTGCTGACGGGGATGGGGCACATGACACCGGTGGAGGCTCCGGAGGCGGTCACCGCGAAGATCCGGGAGCTGGTCACCACGTACGTCCCCGCGGGCGGCACGGATGCCGCGCGCGGCGGGACTCGTACCGCGGCGGCGGACGACGGCACGGCCGAGAAGGAGGATGTGGCATGAGCGGTGCACGGAGTCTCGAAGGGCAGGTCGTCGTCGTCACGGGCGCGGCGCGCGGCGTCGGCGAACTGCTGGCGCGCAAACTCTCGGCGCGCGGCGCGAAGCTCGCGCTGGTCGGCCTGGAACCGGACGAGCTGAAGAAGGTCTCCGAGCGGCTGCACGGCGACAGCGCCCACTGGTTCGCGGACGTCACCGACCACGAGGCGATGGCCCGCGTCGCCCAGGAGGTCAAGGAGCGGTTCGGGAAGGTCGACGTCGTCGTCGCCAACGCCGGGGTGGCGACGGGCGGTCTGTTCGTCGACTCGGACCCGGAGGCGTGGCGCCGGGTCATCGAGGTCAATCTGATCGGCGGCGCCGTCACCGGGCGGGCGTTCCTGCCGGTGCTCATGGAGAGCCGCGGGTACTTCCTCCAGATAGCCTCGCTCGCCGCGATGACGCCCGCGCCGATGATGACCGCGTACTGCGCGTCCAAGTCGGGCGTGGAGGCGTTCGCGCACAGTCTGCGCGCGGAGGTCGGCCACCGCGGGGTGCGGGTCGGGGTCGGCTATCTGTCCTGGACCGACACGGACATGGTGCGGGGCGCCGACGAGGACGATGTGATGCGGGAGTTGAGGCAGCGACTGCCCTGGCCCGCGAACCGCACGTATCCGCTGGGTCCGGCCGTCGACCGGATCGTGTCCGGTGTCGAACGGCGTTCCGCGCATGTGTACGCGCAGCGGTGGCTGCGGGGGATGCAGTCCGTACGCGGCTGCCTGCCGACGCTGATCGGGGTCGTGGGACAGCGCGAGATGCGCCGGTTCGGGCCGCGCCTGGCGGGTGTGCGGAGCGGGCTCGTGGGCGCCGGGGGAGCCGCGGATCAGGACGCGCGGGCGGTACACGCACGGCGTGACTGAGCGTGACTGATCGACATGCGGTGGGTGTCGGCGCGTGCGACTGTGGTCGAGGTCCTCACGGACCGCCCCCACGCACCCACGAGGAGTGAACAGCATGGGCATCGCAGACCAGTTCAAGGACAAGGCGCAGCAGCTCGCCGACCAGGCCAAGAAGAAGTCGGACGAGGGCCGCAACGAGGAACGCGGCCAGGGCCGCGGCCGGACGGGCCAGGGCAGGGACCGGATGCAGGGCACGTCCGACCGCTCTCAGCAGACGTCGCAGCGGGGTCGTGACCGGCTCCAGGACGCGGAGGACGACATCCGCGACCGGCGCCGCGACGACCGCTGACGTCACGGCCGCCGGAGCGGCGAGCGCCCGCGTGTCCGCGACTTCCCGGCTTCGGACTTCCCGGCTTCGCGACTTCTCGATCCTGCGACTTCGCGGGTCGGTGGGTCGGCGGGTCGGTGGTCCGTGAGTCCGAGCGTCGTCCGCGAGTCCGCGCGTTGTCCGTGAGGGGTGTGCCCGGGAGACCGGGCACACCCCTCATGCGTGAGGTCCGCCGGGCCGAAGTGCCCGCCGGTCACGGGCAGTGGACCACCTGCCCCGCCCACGACAGTCCGCCGCCGAAGCTGAACAGCAGTACGGGCGCGCCGGGGGAGACCTCGCCGCGTTCGACGAGCTTGGCCAGGGCGAGGGGGACGGAGGCGGCGGAGGTGTTGCCGGAGTCGACGACGTCGCGGGCGACCACGACCCTTTCGGGCAGGGCGAGTTGGCGTACGACGGAGTCGATGATGCGCAGGTTCGCCTGGTGGGTGACGATCGCGCCGAGGCCGTCGGGGGTCACCCCGGCCCGGCGGCAGGCTTCCGTGGCGAGCGCGGGGAGTTCGGTGGTGGCCCAGCGGAAGACCGTCTGGCCCTCCTGGGCGAAGTGCGGATGCCAGTCGTCGACGAGCCGGACCGCGTCGCGCCGGGTGGGGTCCGAGCCCCAGACGACCGGACCGATGGAGTCGTCCTCGGCCGCGCTCACCACCGCCGCCCCGGCGCCGTCACCGAGCAGGACGCAGGTGCTGCGGTCGGTCCAGTCGGTCACGTCGGACATCTTCTCGGCGCCGACGACCAGGGCGTGCCGGGCGGCTCCGGCGCGTACCGCGTGGTCGGCGGTGGCCAGGGCGGTGCAGAAGCCGGCGCAGCCGTTGTTGAGGTCGTAGGCGACGGCGGCCGGGATGCCGAGGCGGCCGGCGACCTGGGCGGCGATGCTGGGGCAGCGGTCGATCGCCGAGCAGGTGGCGACGGTGACCAGGCCGATCTCCTGCGGGGCGAGCCCGGAGGCGGCGAGTGCCTTGCGCGCCGCGGCGGCGGCCAGGTCGGTGACCGACTCCTCGTCCGCGATGCGGCGGGTGGCGATCCCGGTGCGCTGCCGGATCCACGCGTCGTCGGTCTCCACCATCGTGGCGAGGTCGTCGTTGGTCATCACACGGTCCGGCTGGTGGTGGCCGAGTGCGGCGATGCGGGCTCCTGGCATGGCGGCTCCTTGCTGGGCATCAGGATGCCGCGAATATAGCGAACGACCGATCGGAAGTTAAAACGCGGCGTACGGTGTGCCCCCGGATACCCTGGAACTCATGAGCCCGCGCAATTCCGCCGTCGAGGCCCGCAGGACGCGGGACCGGATCATCGAGCGCAGCGTCGCGGTCGCCTCGGTCGAGGGCCTGGAAGGGCTCACGATCGGGCGCCTCGCCGCCGACCTCGGGATGAGCAAGTCCGGCCTGCTCGGCCACTTCGGCACCAAAGAGGTGCTTCAACTCGCCGCTCTGGAACGGGCGTCGGTGATCTTCCTGGCGTCGGTGTGGGAGCCGGTCGCCGACACCGGGCCGGGGCTGACCCGGCTGCGGGCGGTCTGCGAGCGGTGGATCGACTACCTGGAGCGCGAGCGGGAGGCGTTCCCCGGCGGCTGCCTGTTCACCACCGCGGTGGTCGAGTTCGACGGCCGCGCCGACGGGCCGGTCCGGGACGTGGTGGAGCGGCTGTTCCGCATCTGGCGGCGCCGCCTCGTGGTGGACCTGCGCCTGGCGGTACGGGCGGGCGAGCTGCCCGCCGACACCGACCCCCGCCAGATCGCCTTCGAGCTGATCGGCCTCTACATGGGCCTCAACCACGCGATCCAGCTGGAACGGGACCCGCAGGCCCCCGAACGCACCCGCCGCGCCCTCGACCGCCTGCTGACGCCGACATCCTGAGCGGACGGCTCCGGGGCCGGGAGCCGGGGCCGGGCCGTGCGGGACCGCCCCGACCGCCGGTTCACGGCCGGGGCCCACCCGTCACCGAATTGTCAGGAGCGATCGTCGGCGGTGGACGCCAGATCGCTCGGATCGGTGTTCGCGCCGCACAGGACGACGGCGATCCTCTCGCCCTCGCTCGGGCGGTAGCCGTACGGGGCAGGGGCGGTGAGCGCGGCCAGGGCGGCGGAGGCGGCGTGCTCGACGGCGACGCGGTGCTGGTCCCACAGCGCCCGGCGGGCGCGGACGATCTCGCTGTCCGGTACGAGGACGGAGCGCACGTCCTCCTGGCGGGCGGCGTGCAGGGCGAGCGCGGTGGCGCGGCGGGCGCCGAGGGAGTCGATGGCGACCGAGTCGACGGGCACGTCGACCGGGGCACCGGCCTCGACGGCGGCGTTCAGCGCCCGGCAGTTCTCCGGTTCGACGGCGACCGTACGGATTCCGTGGTGCCGGGCGGCGGTGGCGACACCGGCGAGCAGACCGCCGCCGCCGACCGAGACCACCACGGTGTCCAGGCCGGGGATTCGGGCGTGGATCTCCTCCATCAGGGTCCCGGCCCCGGCGGCGATCAGCGGGTGGTCGTACGCGTGCGAGGCGAGCGCCCCGGTCGAGGCGGCGAACTCCGCGCACGCCTCCAGCGCTTCGGCGTACTCCGCGCCCACGATCCTCACGTCCGCGCCGAGTTCGCGGAGCCTGGCGACCTTGACCGCCGGGGCGAGCGTCGGCAGGAACACCGTTGCCCGCACGCCCTGTTGCCGCGCGGCCCATGCGCAGGCGAGCCCGGCGTTGCCGCCCGAGGCGATGGTCACTCCCGCGTCCGGCAGGGTGCCGGCCTCGCGGTGGGCCTGGATGAAGTTCTGCGCGCCGCGCGCCTTGAAGGAGCCGGTGTGCTGCAGGAACTCCAGCGCGAACCAGACGTCCCCGAGGGGAGCTTCGGGCCGGCCGTCGGAGGCGCCGAGGTATGCCGTACGGACCGTTCCCGGGTCGACGGGGGCGACGGCGACCGGGCGGACGTGTCCGGTGGTCCGGTCGGTTGCGGCCTTGATGTCGTCGTACGTGAGCTGCTGCACTTCGTTGCTCCTGCCGGGAGGTGTCCACCGGCCGGGTGGATGAGCCGGTCGGCGGACTGGTTCAGAATTCGGAATGACTCGGAACGAGCTGGAACGGTTCGGGCCGGACGCGAGGACGAGCCGCCTTCCACGCGTCTTCCGCGCGCGTTCCGCCGTGCTCCGTCCGTGTTCCGTCCCGTCGTGCGCCGGAGAGTTCGTCGGCTCAGTAAAACAGGCTGTGGACGCACGCGTGTGCGGACTCGACGGCCTCGGTGGCGTCGGCGGTCTCGGGGGTCCTGGTGGCCTCGGCGGTCTCGGTGGGGGACGCGTCGGTCAGTGACATGGGAGGGCGGTCCTGACTGGTTGGGAGGCGGCGACACCTCGTAGCTTAATTAGGTTTGCCTTACCTGCGTAGAGTGCGGGATGTCCGCCGTGTGCCGCCAGGACGGACGGCGCGCGATCCAGGACGATCGGCGCATCCGTGCCGGTGCGATGTGACGTGAGACGCGGATGACGAGCTTCGCGGGGATCACTCGGCGCGGAGGCCGTGGCTGTGACGGGCGCAAAGGGTGCGTGGCCTGAGCGGAGTCCGGTTCAGTACGCCGTCAGATAGACCCGGACGCGACCGCCCGAGTCCCCGCCGATGTGCAACTCGATGCCCTGGACCTCGCTCCGGCGGGTGTCGCCGACACATGGGGGGCACGCGCTCGTCGTCCGTACGCCTTCGATGTCCTGCGGCGGCGTCAGACCAAGGTGCTCGAACCCGTCCCCGCTCAGTGAGGTGGAGGTGTTCTCGGATCGCAGCGGGTGGTCGGGGCGCAGGTCGTCGGCGATCGACTCGGCGGTCTTCTCGTCGGTGATGAAGGACAGCAGGTGGATGTTCTCCTGTGGCTGGACCCGTACGGCTCCCCTCACCTCCGTCGCGTCCTGAGGGATCCGGATCTTCATGAACGCCGCTGCCTCGGGCGCGCCCGCTCTCTTCTCCCAGTAGGGGTAGGTCTCCTCGCGTGCGGCACGGTTCGCGGGCGCGGGTGAGCAGGCGGCGAACAGCAGTCCGGCTGCGACCGCCGCCACCGCGGCCGTGCTCCGGCGCGCCTGGCCCCGGTGAGAGAGCTTCATCGGTTCTCCTCGTCGCCGCGGGAGACATCCCCGCGTGTGCCCTCGCGTCCATGGTCCTCAGGTGTGACGGCCGGTTGTGTGGGGTCACTGAGGTCGTGAGTGTAGGTCGAGCTGCTGCCTCGCATGTCGAATTCCTGGGCGATACCGACTGTGTGGAGGCGCCCCATGTCGGAGTCTTTGATGACGACTCCCCCTGGGAAACTCGTCGACTTCTTTTCGTCCCAGTTGTACCGGTCCCACACGTTGACTTGGTAGTCCAGGGAGACCTTGGGGGCACCACCGTCCGGACCCGGCGCCACAGTTACGAATCCGGAGACGTTCTGAGCATGGGACCCGACTGCGTGGAACCACTCGTCGCTCTGCAAAGTACGGTGTTTGGGAGCACTCTCGACCGGGATGACCACGGGCCGGTCACCGCCGGCCTTGTGGAACTCGTACAGAGCCTGCTTCCGCCAGGCGTCCCCGTTCTCTGCTACATGTGTCTGCTCGACCCCGGAACGGAACTCGGCATCGTCGTTCAACATTTTGTCCACGTTCAATTTCAGTGGATCGCCAGTGCCGTTCAAGTAGTGCAGCATGTTGCGTGATGCCCCTGTTTCGCCGATGAAATCTCCTGCTGTCGCGATGGACAGTGCTTGGGCATGGAGCCATACATCCCCTGGTGTTGGTTCCTCCACGTTGAATGGGCCTGAGCCTGGGTCGGGGGACTTCCATTTGTACAACGGATCCGTGATGCCCGCTGCTCTGAGTTCGTCGCTGCGTTCGCGCAAGAGAATCCCGCGAGTGACTGGGTCGAGATCCCACCACCAATCCGCCACCTTTGATCTTTCCATGGGCATATTGGCGGCTTTGCCGACTTCCAGGAGAGAGGGGTAGGGGCTTGCTTCGGGATTTCTGTTGAAACCGTTGAGGGTGCCGTCGAAGAAGTCGGAGTCGAGAACAGCGCTCTCAAGAGTGAGCCGCACGCCGTCGTCCGCGTCGTTCACCGCTTTGACCGCGTGGTCGAGCCGCGAGGTCCACTCGGCTTCCTTCGCGCGGGCGCCCTCCTGGTAGCTCGGGTCGTGGATATATGCGCTGTGCTCGCTCCGGGTGAGCTGCTCGGTGTCGAATGAGACCGTCCCCTGGTCGGATACTCGCATGCCGTCCTTCACGGCTTCGGCGCGTACGGTTTCGACTCTGCCCCGCAGATCGGCGAGTTGGGCATGTGCCTGGCGCAGGACGGAGGCAACGGCCTTTGCTTCTCGCTGTGATCCTTGGAACTCCCTGAGCGTGATGGTGAATCCCTCTTCTGCGGTCTGGGCGCTCACTCCTTGCCAGGAAGTGCCGAGCGAGATGCCATGAATGACGCGTTCGTACCGTTCGCTGACCCTCTTCAGCTCGCCCGCCATCTCCTCCCACTTTTCGGCGGCCGTGGCGAGTTTGGACAGATCCGTGCTCATGATTTCGTGATAGGATGGCACGTTCGTTTCCCTGAGTCGGCTGGGCGGGGCGAGTTGCTTTCGTCGGTTCATTGCATCGTTGAATGTGGCCGGCGGCGGCGTCGACGTCTCCGGCGCGGCTCCGGGACGGCGTGAGACCGCCGGAACGATCACGCGGGACTCACGCGGTCCTGAACGTGCGAGCCGCTTCCAGAGCGCGGCTGAGCGCTTCGTAGTGGTCTTCGAAGCCCCCGGCCCCATAGTGATCTCGGGGCGGACCCCGGCTGGGAACGGGTACGGCCCGCGCCCCGTACGGAAGTACGGAGAACAGGGCGCGGGCCGTGACCGTTCATCGGGCCGAATCGTGTCCGGCTACTGCCGGGTGGTCGTCCGGCGCCGCTTCCACCACACCAGGCCGCCGCCGAGTGCGGCGAGGGCCGCGGCGATCGCGGCGATCAGGCCGACGGGGGTGTCGGAGCCGGTGTGGGCGAGGTTGCCGTCCGGGTCCTTCGGCGGATTCTGGCCGTCGCCGCCACCGCCGGTGGGCGGGGTCGTCGGCGTCGGCGCCGGGGTGGTCGGCTTGTCGGTGGGCTTGTCCGTCGGAGTGGGGGTCGGGGTCGGAGTGGGGGTCGGGGTCGGGGTGGGCGTCGGGGGCGGGTTGTCGTCGTCCCCGATACGGGTTCCTCCGCCCAGGTAGAGGGTGTCGGTGTCCCGGTAGGACGTGTCGTCGGACTTCAGGGAGTTGTGGGTGGTGTTGTCCAGGTCACGGTTCTCCGTCTGGAAGCGGACCTTGGTGATGTTCCGCTTCGGAGACTTGGAGAAGTCGACACCGCCGACGCCCTGGGTGAAGGTCTTGCCGTCGTACTTCAGCTCGAACCACTCGACGCCCTCGCGGAGGGACTTCATGTACCGGTCGTAGGTGCCTTGCTTGGTCCACTTCTCGTTCGGGGCACGCAGCGGCCAGGCGGAGACGTCGTTGGAATCGATGAACGGGCGGAAGTCGGTCGGCGACTTGGCGTCCTGCCGGCGGATGTACTCGGCCGCGACGCGCGAGGTGTAGACGCGGCGCAGGTCGGCGTACTTCGCGCCGGTGTTGACCCGCTTGGACACCTCGGGCATCACGTTGGTGCGCAGGTTGGCCTCGCTGAAGCGCTTCTCGGCCTCGGTGAAGGTGCAGTTGTGGGCACCGGGGGCGGACCAGTCCATGTCCATCCACTCGGTGGACACCTTCAGCGGCGCGTCCAGGATGTAGATGCCGCCGTCCTGCTCACGGACCTGGGCCACCTCCGGCTCGATCCACAGCCGGACCTCGGGGAAGCACGGGATGCCGTCCTCGCGGGGCTGGGTGTCCCAGAAGCGGCGCGCACCCTCGTACTTCTCCGGGTTGATGGCCTCGGCGAAGTCGAACTTCATGTCCAGGTCGGCGTCGAGAAGGATCCGCCCGGCGTCGGTGGACGCGAACTTCGAGTCCATGATCTTGTCGGGCTGGTCCGGGTTGAGGTTGACCCAGAACTTCTCCGGCGTGAGCGCCAGCCACGTGAACAGGGCGTCGGAGGCGAGCTGCATCTTGGCCTCGCCGCCGAAGCCCGGGTTCTCGTCCGGGTCCGGCATCATGTCGGCCTTCATGGAGTACTGGATGCCCTTGCCCTTGCCGAGACCGCCGACGTAGCGCAGCTCCAGGGTGGTGAAGTCGACGCCGCCGGGTCCCCCTCGGGGAAGGGTGCCCCGGGTGTCGAGGCGGCGGGCGTCGGCCTGGATGCGCCGGGCCTCGTCCAGCGTGCGGCCGGAGCCGTTGATCCGGTCGTTCAGCGGGCCGCGCGTACCGCACGACGAGGCGGCGGCGATTCGGATGCGCGCACTGCCGCCGGTCTGGCAGCCGGGGGCGAACGAACCGTCGTTCCTGCTGTACCCGGGGATCGGAGTGGTCTTGCCGACGGGGTTGTAGAAGCGCTGGTTGCCCCGGACCTGATTGGACGTGCCGGGCCGGTCCTTGACGATGTCACGGTTGAGGTCGGTGATGTGCTGCTGCTGACCGCGGGTGAACCTCTTCGCGCCGGTGAAGCGGAAGGTGTGGTCCGGCATCGACTTGGCGACGACGCGGTCCTTGGCGAGCTGCTTGGGGTCGAGCCGCGAGTTGGACTTGAACTCGTTGAACTCCTTGGTGCGCTTGTTGTAGGCGTCGTACCGGCGTTCGCCGACCTTGTTGCCGTCCTTGTCGAAGAGTTCGACGTAGTACTCGCACAGCCAGTCGGGGCCGATGAGCTTGTAGTCCCTGACGAGCTGGCGCTCGAAGCCGGAACCCTTGTGGTTGTTCGTCTGGTTGCGTATGTAGCGGTGCTTGAACCAGTGGTCGAACGTCAGGCCCTCGGTGTTGGCGAGGAAACGGGCGTAGATCTCCATGGCCCGGTCGGCGGGCTTGCCGGAGGAGTCGGCCTGCTTGGTCCAGGCGTCGACGTTCTTCTTCGGGTCGCCGGGGACCTTGGACAGGGCCTGCTTCGTCTGGGCCGCCGTGGGCGTCCGCAGTCCGTCGAAAGCCTTGCCGGGGAGGTCGAATTCGAAGTTCTTGGGCAGGTCATCGGACTTGTGGAGCAGCCCGGACGGGTCGTCGGGGAACCCGGAGTCCCGTGGAGTGGTCTTGGCGGCCGGGAGGCCGTTGCGGGTGTCGCAGCGCTTGCCGGTGCCCGGCTTGGGTTTCGCCAGGACGGGCGGGCCCGCCGCGTAGGCGGTCTCGACGGCGGGCAGTCCGGTCAGGGCGACGGCGGCGGCCAGTGTGCCGGCCGCGGCCCATCGCACGGTCAGCCGCCACCGTGCGGGAATGCGTAACTTCCGGTTCAAGGTGCTTTGTCTTCCCCTCGGTTGGGGGCCGGGGGATGTACGGCGGCGCGAGAGGCCCCCGTGACGTGTACGCGCCGTCCTCCCACAGTAGGGGCATCCGCCGTCACGGCAAACGCATTCACGACGTCGGCCACGACGTGTCAACTGCCGTAAAAGGACGGAGCTTTGCGGTGGGTTGTGGCGGTCAGATGAAGTACAGGTACTCCATCGCGCGGACCGCGGACTCGGTGTGACCGACGCGGAACGCCTGGGTCTGTACGTCGGGACGGTTCCAGGGATCGGCCTGTCCCAGGGCGAGGGTGGCGAGGGCGGACCACTCGGTCTCGTCGGGTTCGTCCTCGTCCAGGTAGAGGCCGGCGTTCTCCAACACCTCGGTGGTCAGACCCAGGGAGGCGATCACGGCGTCGGGATCGCCTCCGATGACGAACGGCTCGTCACCGGGCCACCCGGAGGCGTGGAACATGGCGCCGTCCGGCAGCCACACGATGTCCTCGGTGTGATCGGCGCCCGCGTGGAAGTGGACGCGGCCGACGACACGGGCGTCGGGGAACCGCTCCCGCAGGGCCTGGGCCTCGTACAGCAACGGGGTGTCATTGCCGTTGTCGGCGAGCGCCGGATCGCAGATCCCCAGGACGTGACCCCACGCGCCGGCCTGTACGACGTCCAGATCGGCGCGCCGGTCGGGGTAGGGCACGTCGAGGGCGGACCGGGGCCCGAGGTCTTCGAGGATCGCCTCGACCGTCCCGAAGGATGCGGCGAACTCCGCTGCTCGCGCAGGGTCGTTGGGAGGAAGGGCGTGGGAGTGGTCCCGGAGGTCCGCGTCGAACGGGGGCCGGAGGACGGTGAGGTTGCAGTGCCCCATGGAGCCACGGACCGTCCGGTCCGGCGGGGAGGTCCAGAATCCGTTGCTGTTCATGCCGCAACGGTAGTGGCGCGTCCGCGAGACCTCTGGGAATCCGTTCATTCGCGGGGCCACCGCACGACCTGGACCTCGGTGCGGAGTCGAGTCGGTTCGGGTCGGCTCAGGCCGAGCCGGCTCGCACCGGGGCGGTTACACCGAGTCGGTCACTGTCGGGTCGGCTCACAGCGGCTCACGTCGGGTCGGGAAGGTGGCCCCAGCCCGTCCAGTTGCCGTTGTGATCACGCCAGTTGGCCCACAGCCAGCCGTCGGTTCCCTTGAGGACGATGGCGAAGAGATAGGGGCTCACTTGCTGCGTGCGGATGCCGACACCGCTGCGCCACTCCCCGCCCATGGACGTCCACGAGGTCCAGTTGCCGGAGGTGTTCGTCCAGCGCGTCCACACGGCGAGGTCGGTGCCGATCGCGAATTCCTGCTTCGTACCGTTGGAGAACGTGTAGACGCTCACGCCGTACTCACAGATGACGACCCCACCGCCGCCCACGTTGCAGTGGCTGAGCGCCTGCGCGGGGGTGGCCGAGACGGCCACACCCGCGACGACGGCGGCTGCGAGGAGAGCAGCCTTGAACCTCTTCATCCCGAATCCCTGTTCGCTCGAATGCCATAGGTATGAGCCGGGCCCGGTGTGGTCAATCACCGGGCCCGGCTCGTCGGCGCCCCTCCACTCTCCGGCTCACCGCTGACGTTCCGCTCACGTTTGGCTGACGTCCGTCGACCCGGACCTCCGCCGTTGGGACGGCCCCCGCTGTCCCGCTGCTTCGCTGCAAGCGGTCCATGGCCTCGGCGACCTGGTCGAACTTGACATGAACGCCCCGCCTGATTTCCACTTCCTCATTGTTCCATCACAACTCCGTCACTTCCGGAATGCATGTCTCACCAAGATGTGTCACCGGAAGCGGCCATTTCTTTACTCACCACCCTTGGGGGACAACGTGAAAACCCGCACAGCCACTGCCGCGCTCGCCTGTCTGGCCGCCGTGACCCTGGTGGGGTGTGACCCGGCCACCCCTGCTCCTCGGGAGTCCGCCGCACCGTCGCCATCCGCCACGGTCACGGCCGCCGCCTCAAGCGCGGCGCTGCCGGAAAAGGACGACAAGCCCGTCGAACGGAAGGAGGTGCCGAACTTCGTCGGGATGGGTTTGCAGTCGGCGCAGGACAAGGCGCAGGCCGCCGGGTTCTACGTACTGAAGTCCCACGACAGCGCCGGTCGCGGCCGAATGCAGGCCTTCGACCGCAACTGGAAGGTCTGTTCCCAGAACCACGCTCCGGGAAAGATCACGCCGGTCGATGCTGAGCTCGACTTCGGGACGGTGAAGCTTGACGAGTCCTGCCCGTCCAAGGAGAAGAAGGATCCTGCTCCGGCCGGGAACACCATGCCCGATTTCGTCGGCACGTCCGTCAAATCGGCGCGAGGAGCGCTGGACTCAAGCACATCGATCACCGTCAGGGACGCCGGTGGAGACCGGATGGTCCTGATGGAGAGCAACTGGAAGATCTGCACTCAGGACCCGAAGCCCGGAGCCGCGCTCAAGGGTCAGCCGGTCGAGTTCGCCGCGGTCAAGTTCGAAGAGTCCTGCCCGTAGCCACGAGTCCTGTCCGTAGTCACGAGTCCTGCTCGGAGTCACGGGAACGCGCGCTCATGCCGACGTCGGTCGGAACTCCTCCTCCGACGGCGGCCGGCTCGACAAGGTCCGCGCGCACGAGGAGGCCCGTGCCGGCGGATCACCTGAGTCGGCGCCTTCACTGCTCGTCGAAGGGTTGTTGCCGGGCGAGGAAGTCCTTGAACGCCGCCTTAAGATCCATGAAGGCTTGGCGGACATGGCGGGCCTGTGTTTGGAGCCACTGCGCCTCGTCGGGATCTAGGAGTTCGGCGACCAAGACGCCTCCGCGAGCGACCGCCGTGCGTCCTCCCACGCGACGGCACTACCCCCCAGCAACGGGAATTATGGGGAAAAGAACTACGCCATGCTGTCATCGGCTCGTACCGCGGGTCCGCGCAGGTTTCCAATGTCGACAAGAAGAAGAGCACGGTGACCATCCGCTTCGAGCTCGAGAACATCACCGACTGGTATTCGGCCACACACGTCCTTTCTCGTGAGAAATATTCGGACACGCCACTCGGGATCGGCCAGTCCATCCACGAGAGCCTTGCGTGGGACGGAAAATGGCCGATCTACATGAATGTTCCGCAGGGTCGATACCTGCCCTAATTCGGATGTCGCATAGCTGAGCCGGGTGAGCTGCGGAAAAAATATCGGACGGGGGTGCACTCTCGATCACGGCAGGGTGAACTGCTAGGTTGAGGTGCACCCCCTTGCGGCGGGGTTCGGATAGCGAAGTCGCCGGGAAATTGATAGGAAATCATCGAAATGTCCCGAAAATTTGTGACGATGCTTCCCTTCTTGGCGCTGCTCGCCTGGACTGCGGGGTGCAGCTTGGAGGGGCGTCCGAAGGGTATCCGTCAGTCGGATCTTGTGGGGGTCTGGGCGGGTCCGCACGGTTCGAATATCGAATTCCTGGGCGATCACCGTGTGAAGGCGTCCGGATTTGATTTCGAAGGCTCACCGGCGAAGGGTTGCCCTGCGGTAGTCGGCGGCGGTGAATGGGCGTTCTATGAGCCCGTCGGTCCATCTGGCGGGGATTATGAAGCATCGAAGTCGGCCACTCACGGAGATAGTCTGTCAGTTGTTTTTGGGAGACTTTCGGAGTCGGGTTCTTGCTATTTCTACCTGGAGTCCCGGAGCAAGGAAGCAGGCCTCAGGCTCTGTATCACCATCGATCCCGACAGTCCGTGTGACACCGGGATCAACTTTGCGAGGAAATCCGATCGCGACGGATCGTGAAGGGGCTGCCTGGTGTGAAAAATGCGATCACGGTGTTATGGTCTCGATCTTGCATGACGGTCTGCCGACGGGGTCGGTGGTGATGAGCTGGGCAGCCGTGGTGGACACGCGGAACCGCAGGCGGCGGGGTTCCCGGAGTCGGGCTTTGCCGGTCGGGGCGAGCAGGGGGCATTGAGGCCAGCAGGTCGAGTGCGATCTGCGCGTTCTTGAGTCGTACTTTGTTCTGGGCGGGGTCGTGAAGGGGCAGGTTGCGTGGGCCGGTGGTCCGATCGGCCCGGCTCCGGTTCTTCCGCTCGGGCCCGCAGGCGGTGGCGAAGCGCCGGCTCGACGACAGGACGGTTGGCGCGGTCGTGGCGAAGCGCGTGGTCCGCATGCCGTCCGCGTCCGTGATTCTCGACCGGGCACCGGGGTGTGGTCGTTCTTTGCGGAGGATCAGCCGCGTGGCCTCGGGTCGGCTGTCCAGGACGTCACTGGTCAGTTCGGTGACCCAGGTGCCGTCACGGGACCTCTGTGTCCGTTCCGCCGGCCGGGGTCCAGGCCGATGCCGGGATCTTCGACACGTGCTGGTCGATCGCGTCGGCGGTGGTCAAGCTGGCCGAGTAGGACCGCTGGCGGGCCGGCTGGGCGAGCCAGGAGACGAACTCGTGGTCGCCGCCTGCGAAGTCCGCCCGGATGAGCTTCTGCCGTCCACGCAGGTGTTCGTTGGGAAGTCGGGCCAGGGCAAAGCGGGTGGCGAGGGCAGGCCCGCAGCTTGTGCCACGGAGCCAGAGCAGCGTCCAAGCTGCCACGCGCACACCCGTGAGGACGGCGTCGGTGTCGGCTGGTGCGACTTCGGCAACGGCACCTGGGTAGTCCGCGGTTACCGCGCCAACGCCGTCGGCGTCAATGGCCCCTACGGCGGCAGCGCGGGCTATCGCAACTCCGGCAAGGAGCAGACGCCCATTCTCAACTGAGGTATGGGCGGCGGAGCCCTCAACTTGTGGGTCGAAGTGACCGGCTGATCACCCGGAACCCGCGCCCCGGGTTCGTCGAAGCGATTTCGACGGCCCCGGGGTGCGTGCCTTGGTACGGACGACGGCTCAGGCCGCCTTGACGGATTCGATGAAGGGGATCCAGGCGGAGGCGGAGAGCGTGAGGACCGGGCCTTCGGGGCGCTTGGAGTCGCGGACGGGGACGATGCCGGGGCGGCCGTCCGCGACTTCGAGGCAGTTCCCGCCGGAGGAGTTGCTGTGACTGCTCTTACGCCAGGCGGCGAACCCGTCCGCGACCTCCAGGCAGTCGCCTCCTGAGGTGTTGCTGTGAGTGCTCTTGCGCCAGTGAGCGAACTCCTCCGCGACTTCGAGGCAGTCGCCGCCGGAAGAATTGCTGTAGCTGCTCTTACGCCAGGTCGCGGCGCTCAGGTCGAACCGGCTGCACACCATTTCGGTAGTCCTCTGCCGCTTCCTCGATCACGGTGAGGGTCGCCTCCGGCGGCAAGGCGGCGGCCCTCAGCAGATCGTACGACCTCCGATACTGCTTCACGAGGCCCGGATCGTCGATGGTGTGACCGTGGTGCTGACTCTCCGTGTAGAACAGCGGCGGCGCGTCCGCGAAGTCCAGAATCATGGCGTTGCCCAGCATGAGGGCGTGCGCGCCCGCGTTCCACGGAAGGACCTGCGCAAGGATCCGGCCGCGCTTGATGAGGGTGGCGATGTGGTCGAGTTGCTCGGCCATCAGCTCAGGAGACAGGATCGGCTGGCGCAGCAGGGATTCGTTCAGGATGGTCCAGTACTGCGGGGTCCGGCGGTTCGCTTCGAAGAGTTGCGCCCGCTCCAGTCGCGCGTCGACCTTGGCCTCGGTCTCCTCCGGAAGCTCCGGCAGCCGTTCGGCACAGACGATGGCCCGCGCGTACGGCCCTGTCTGGAGCAGACCGGGGAACACGGTCGGCGACCACTGCTCGATGACCTCGGCCCGCTTCTCCGCGTCCAGTACGCGTTCGAAGTACTCCGCGTGGCCCTTGCGCCGGGCCTTACGTACGTCTTCGCAACGCCGCTCGAAGAAGCCGTCCGTCGCCAGTACGCGGTCCACGTGCTGGGCGAGGTCGGTGGGCATGCGGCGGTATCCGCGTTCGATCTCGCTGAGGTACGTGATGCCGTAGTAGCTGCCGTCGAGCAGCTTTTCGAGGGTGAGGCCGGCCTGTTCCCGCTTGAAGCGGAGTTCGCTGCCGTAGAACTGCGGGACGCCTTCGGAGCCGTCGATGTCCTTGCGCGTAGCCACGGTTGACCACCTTTCGCGCTGTGCCGTGTGGATCGGGAAGGACCCTCACGGTAGGGGGTGCAGCGGCTGTCTGTGAGGCATTCGTCACCATACGCAACGAAAGGTGGATGGCTCGCTGCCCGTTTCTCAACTCGCCGTGCGGGCTGCCGCGTTGAACCGATCGCGCGACCGAGTGTGTCGGGCGTGGTACGTTCGGTGACCCAGAAACTCAATAAGGTGACCCCGGCCGCGCGCCAACGCTCCGGGGTCCGGCACAAGGAGCAAGACCTCCTCATGCAGATTCATCGTAGCCGCCATACGTGCGGTTTCACTGTCCTGCCCAATGCGTTGTTGCAGGATCGGCGGTTGTCGTACACCGCTCGTGGCCTTCTTGCCGATCTTCTTTCCCGTCCGGACGGTTGGTCCGAGGACGGTCGTCGGATGGCCGATGCGAGTCCGCAGGGTCGGTTGGCGGTGGCGAAGGCGCTGCGGGAGCTGACGGCCTTCGGGTACTACCGGGTCCACAAGGTCCGTCGTGAGGACGGGACTTTCGTCAGCGAGGCCCATGTCTACGACACCCCGCAGCAGTCCGTCGCGGGTTCCGGTTCGGGCCTTGCCTGCCAGGTCGTACCGGGTGTCAACCGTCCGGGTTCCGGTGGGCCGACCGCCGGTGGCGCGGGCGCCAACCCCGTAAAGAACCGAAGGAAAGAACCCTCCCTCCCCGGCCGGCGTCGGAGCAGGCGTCGGCGGCAGGGTACGGGCGAGCCGTCGGAGGCGCCCGCAGCGTCGATGCCTCCCACGGTGCCGGAGGCATCCGCAGGCAAGGACGTACTCACGGCGGGGGAGGTCTTCGGGACCGGAGCCGGAGCCGGAGCCGGGGTCGGGGTCGGGGTCAGGGCCGGGGAAGCTCGGGGGAGCGTTGATCCGTTTGTCACCGAGGCGCACGGGGCGGCTGTGGCCACGCTGTACCAGGTGATCGGCCCGGAAAAGCGCCTGCGGCTCGGCGCGGTCGAAGCGCTCGCGCTCGCGCCGTTGGTCTCCGCCTGGCTGGAACGCGGCTACGACCAGCGAGACCTGGCCGGGGCCCTGTTGAGCGGGCTGCCCGCCCGTATCCACTCCGCCTCGGCCATCCTGCGCGACCGCCTGACCCGGAAGCTGCCCCCGCCGCCCGAGCCCTCGTTCCCCGGGTACGCGATGCCCGAGCCGCCGCCCGGATCGGGCCTGCCCCGCTGGGCCGAGTGCGACGAGTGCCGCCGCCCGGTTCCGGAGAGCGGTCTCTGCCGCGACTGCGCGGCCCCGGCCGACGGACCCGGCCACCCCCGACCCGACGACGACACCACCATCCACGCCCGCACGGCCGCCAGAGGCCGCGCCCTGGTACGCGCCGCGCTCGGGGAAGACGGCTGAGAGCCGACGCCCTCGGCTGCTGCCCCTTGCAGTTGCAGGTCCTCTTGACGGGCACGCCGACGGGCCGCGAGGGCCATGTCACAAGTCGTAGCAGGCGCGATGCGGGGGAGGCGGCTATGTCTCTACTGTTCTTCGGCAAGGACCCGGACACCGACGAGGACCACTGCCCCACGGTGTGGGTGGACGAGGAGACCGCCGATCTCGTTCTCCAAGGGTGGAAGCCGGACCAGGCAACCGAGGAGAAGTGCCTTGCCTTCGGCCCGGTCCCGGACACGGAGGCCGTGATCCGTATCCCGGCCCGGATGGTGGGGCAGATCAGAAAGGCGTGCGATGCCGCAGAACGCTCAGCAGCCGAGCTTCGCAGACTGCCTCCAGGACACGGAGTGAAGTTTCCCCGTGATTTCGGACACGTGATCGTTATGCCGCGAGGGCGTGCTGGTGCCGCTGTCTGGTCTCGGTCGGGGTGAGGTAGCCGAAAGTCCGGTGCTTTCGCAGGCGGCGGCGGTTGTAGAAGGTCTCGATGAAGGTGAAGACCTCGGCTCGGGCGGTGGCCCGGTCGGGCCAGATGCGGGTGCCGATCTCTTCCTTGAGCAGGGCCCAGAAGCTCTCCGCGGCAGCGTTGTCGAAGCATGATCCGGTGCGCCCGCAGCTCTGCCGCAGTCCCAACTTCCCTCTTCGGTCCCGGAACTGGGCTGACGTGTATTCACTGCGGCGATCGCTGTGGATCACGCAGCCGGGCTCCAGGCCGCCCCGGCCGTGGGCCATGTCAAGAGCGTCGACGACGAGTTCGGCGCGGTGGTGGTCGGCCATGGCGTAGCCGACGAC
>NZ_JBEZVN010000007.1:0-233976 GCF_040636995.1 Streptomyces sp. NPDC032161
ACGCTTCCTTCGTACTCACCCCGACCTTCCGGTCCAGGCTTTCCTCCGGGCTTTTCCCTTCGGTCTTGCGTTTCCGACTCTATCAGACTCTTTCGTGTCCGATTCCCGGTCGAAGCGGGTTCGCCTTCCAGGTCCCACGCTCTCGCGCTTTTCCCTTTCGGCGGTTCCGACTCTATCAGATCCTTTCGGGCCTGATTCCCAGTCAGCGGGATTCGCCTTCCCGGCCGTTGGGCCCTTCCGGCGAGCGAGACTTTAGCGGAATCACAGGCCTCGACGCTAATCGAGGTCGCGTCCCTCGGAACGCGGATTCCTCATTTCACACATACACACAAGCGGCATGACGACAGGCGTCGTCGACCGAATGTGGTTACTGCGGAATGGCCGTCCGGGGACCGACCGGGTCGGCGCTCGCGTCGGACAACTCGGAGCACCTTACGGATGTGGGCGAGCCGTGTCAACCTGCGGCTGGTCAAGGGTGCGGAGGAAGGCCCGGCGGTGGTCACGGGTGCTGGTGGGTGCGCAGGAGCTCGGCGAGGTTCCAGTGGGTGACCGCTCGGCGGTCGTCGAGCAGTTCCGCCTGGGCGAGGGTGAAGGCGCCGCCGCAGAGGGCCGCGATGGGGGTGCCCCGGGCGTGGGCGCGGCGCAGCGCGTCGAGCACCGGTTCGGCGGCCGGGATCGGCAGGATCGTTCACATGGAGATCACCGAGAACGCAGCTCTGGTCGTGGTGGACGTGCAGGAAGGCTTCGAGGACGCGGCGTACTGGGGGCCGCGGAACAATCCCGGCGCGGATCGGAACATCGCGGGGCTGATCGACGCCTGGCAGGCGAGCGGGCGTCCCGTGGTGTTCGTCCGGCACGACTCGTCCGAGCCGGATTCGCCGTTGCGCGCCGACCGGCCGGGGAACGGCTTCAAGAAGTACGTGGAGGAGCGGCGAGGGAAGGGCAGTGGGCCCGAGCTGTTGCTGACGAAGAGCGTGAACTCCGCCTTCTACGGGACGCCCGCTCTCGGGGAGTGGCTGGACCGGGGCGGAGTGCGGCAGATCGTGGTGGCCGGGATCCAGACCAACATGTGCGCGGAGACGACGGCGCGGATGGGCGGGAACCTCGGGTACGAGGTGTTCTTCGCGCTGGACGCGACGTACACCTTCGACCTGGTCGGGCCGTGGGGCTGGCGGCTGGGCGCGGATGAACTGGTGCGGGCCACCGCCGTGTCCTTGCACGGCGGTGGCTTCGCGGAGGTGGTGCGCAGCGCGGAGCTGATCGAGGCGGCCGGGCGCCCGTCGGCCGTCGGCTGACCCGGGCTCAGCCGTTGCCCGAGGCGAGTTCGCGGCTGCGGTCGCGGGCGGCTTCGAGGGCGGCGATGAGCGCGGCGCGGACGCCGTGGTTCTCCAGCTCGCGGATGGCGCTGATGGTGGTGCCGGCCGGGCTGGTGACGGCCTCGCGGAGCTTGACCGGGTGCTCGCCGCTGTCGCGGAGCATCACGGCGGCGCCGATGGCGGCCTGGACGATCAGTTCGTGGGCCTGGGCGCGGGGCAGGCCCAGCAGGATTCCGGCGTCGGTCATCGCCTCGACGAGGAAGTAGAAGTACGCGGGGCCCGAACCGGAGAGGGCGGTGGCCGCGTCCTGCTGGGACTCCGGCACGCGCAGGGTCTTGCCGACACCGCCGAAGATCGCCTCGGCGGCGGCGAGGTGTTCGGTGGTGGCGTGGCTGCCTGCGGAGATGACGGACATGCCCTCGTCGACGAGGACGGGGGTGTTCGGCATGACGCGGACGACGGGGGTGTTCGCGGCGAGGCGGTCCTCGATGAACGCGGTGGTGATGCCCGCGGCGGCGCTGATGACCAGGCGGTCGGCGGTGACGTGCGCGGCCAGTTCGTCGAGCAGCCGGCCCATGTCCTGGGGCTTCACCGCGAGGATGAGGATGTCGGCGCGCTTGGCCGCCTCGGCGTTGCCGACGGAGTCGACACCGTAGCGGTCGTGCAGTTCCCGGGCGCGTTCGGAGCGGCGGGTGGTGACCAGCAGGTCCGCCGGACGCCAGCCCGCCCGGATCATGCCGCTGAGGAGGGCCTCCCCGATCTTGCCGGTGCCGAGGACGGCGACTGTCTGGGTCATGTGGTTCACCCTCCGGGCTGTGCTCGCGACGCTCGTCGCGTTCGTTCGTCGGTGCGCGGTGGTCGGTGGTCGTGGTGGTGCTGGCGTCATCCTCGCACCGTGGAGAGGAGTCGCTACGAGCGGATCGCCACGACCAGCTCGACCACGTAGCTCTCCTCGACCGTGCCGTCCGGGAAGAGCTCCGACAGCCGCTCGCGCTCCTCGTGGAGGAACCGTCGCGCGGCCTCGTCACTGAGGACGAGGAAGGCGGAGTGGGTACCGAGGTTGGCGAGGTGGGTGTCGAGGGAGACCGTCCGGGCCCAGGGCACCGAGCGGTGCACCTGACCGAACTCGGGAGGCAGGCGCGGGGTGTGGTCCGGCGAACCGTGGGCGCTCCCGTCGGCGCCGAGGAAGCGGCGCAGGCGGACGTCCTGCTCGGCGATCCACGGGACGGAGCGGTCGGAGACGTTCCACCAGAGGGCGAGCGAGCCGCCGGGACGCAGGACGCGCAGGGCCTCGGGGGCGGACAGGCCCGGGTCCGTCCAGTGCCAGGACTGGGCGTACGTGATCAGGTCGGCGCAGGCCGTGGCGAGGGGCAGGCGGTTGCCGTCGCCGCGCACGACCGGGACGTGCGGGAGCGTCCGGTGCAGTTGGCCCGCCATACCGGGGCCCGGTTCGACGGCGAGGACCCGGGCGCCCCGGTCGAGGAGCAGCCGGGTGGCGATGCCGGTGCCCGCGCCCACGTCGACGGTGCGGGCACCGCGCAGGGGACGCCCGGCCAGTTCCTCGACGGCGTCGAAGAGGGCGGGCGGATATCCGGGGCGGGCCGCGGCGTACCGGGCGGCTGCGCGGTCGAAGGAGAGCGCGCGGGGTGGGGTGGCGTCCTCGGCGGTGCCGGTCGGAGTGCCCCCGGCTGCACCTGCGGACCTGTCTGCGGGGGTGCGTGCGGTGTCGGAAGGCGGCATGGGGGAATCCTGGTCCATCCCGGCGTCGCCCGCCGGGCTTTTTGCCGGGGCCGGTCCGATTCCGTGCCAGGGCCGGTCCGATTCCGTGCGGGCTCGTTCCTGCACCGGCGCCGGTCCGTTTCCGCGCCGGGCCTGGCCGGTCCGTTCCTGTACCGGGACCGGGACCGAGTCCGTGAGCGGGGCTACTTCCGCTTCGGGCGCTTGCCCTTGGCGCCCTTGCGGGCGGCCGGGTTCCCGGTACGGGCCGAGCGGCGCTTCGCGTAGCGGGCCAGGGCCTCCTCGTACTCCGTGCGGCGCAGCCGCTCGCCCGGCGCCTCCATGAACGTACGGAGGAAGTAGGCGAGCAGCGAGCCGATGAAACCGATCGTCTTCAGTCCGCGCAGGCTCGCCTCGCGCGCCGGGTCGGCGGGCCGTCGGCCGAATCCCTCCCAGGTCTTGCGGAAGGCGATGGCGCTGCAGATCGCGAACATCACGATCACCAGGACGCCGACGACATTGCCGACGTCGGCGATCTCCAGCCCCTGGTAGGCGAAGCGGAGCACGAAGCAGGCGGCGACCGTGGCGGTGAGCGAGCCGACCGCCACCCCGACGCGGCGCAGCCCGTAGCCCCCGTCGTGGTCGACCCAGGTCGTACCGAAGAAGGGCAGGTGCTCGGGCTGCGGACCGGGCGCGGTGGACGCGGTGGAACGGGGCTGCTCGGCGCCGCCGGACCTGGCGGCGGCGTCGGCGCCGGGGGCTTCGCTGTTGTTGCTCACGGAATCGATTATCCCCGGGCCGTTCCCGCCCCGGCCGTCCCCGGGGCGTTCCCGGGGCCTTCCCGTCCCGGCCGGGCCGTTGCCGCCGTCGTGTCCGTGCTCGCTGTCAGCGGTCGGTGGTCGGTGGTCAGTCGCAGCGCGGGGCGATGTAGCCGTCGCTGCCCGTGCGCACGTAGGCGTCCGACACGAACTGGCCGTTGGCGATGTTGTCCCAGATGTTCGAGGTGCCGTACGGGCCGGTGACGCGCTCCCCCACCTTCTGGCAGTAGACCGGGACCTTCATTCCGTACGGGAGCGTCCGGACGATGCCGTACTGGGTGCCCGGCCCCCTGCGGACGTTGACGCGGTACCCGGGTGCGATCGGGTAGCGGGGGACGTCGTCGCCCGCGAGCGTCGCCACGTCCTCGGCCGCGCCCTCCGCCACGGCGTCCGTGGTCGTCCCGGTGTGTTCTTCCATGTGCTCTTCCATGGCCGTGCGGCCCTCCCCCGTCGAGAATCGATGTGTACGACGTGTACGACGCGCAGGCTACAAGCCCCCACCCTCATCGCACGCACCATCGACTAGGCTCCGTGCGTCGCGCTCGCGGACGAACACACGGGGGTGGGCGATGCCGCCGCTGCGAGATGCCGGTACCGATCCGGAAGCGGAACATCCGGAGTACGCCGGCCATTACCGCCTTGAAGCACGTCTCGGCGCGGGCGGCATGGGCGTGGTGCACCTGGCGCGCTCCGCCTCGGGACTTCAGCTCGCGGTCAAGGTGGTGCACGAGCACTACTCCGCGGATCCCGAGTTCAGGGCGCGCTTCCGGCAGGAGGTCGGGGCGGCACGGCGGGTCAGCGGGGCGTTCACCGCACCGGTCGTCGATGCCGATCCGGATGCCGCACGGCCCTGGATGGCCACGTTGTACGTGCCCGGCCCCACGCTTTCGGACCAGGTGAAGCGGAACGGTCCGATGGCCCCCGCCGAACTGCGCAGGCTGACGGCGGGGCTGGCCGAGGCGCTGCGCGACATCCATCGGGCCGGGGTGATCCACCGCGACCTCAAGCCGAGCAATGTCCTGCTCTCCGACTCCGGTCCCAAGGTCATCGACTTCGGGATCTCCCGCCCGTACGACAGCGATCTGCGCACCGAGACGGGCAAGCTGATCGGCTCGCCGCCGTACATGGCGCCCGAGCAGTTCCAGCGGCCGCGCGAGGTCGGGCCCGCCGCCGACGTGTTCGCGCTGGGGTCCGTGCTCGTCCACGCGGCGACCGGCCGGGGCCCCTTCGACTCCGACAGCCCGTACATCGTGGCCTACCAGGTGGTGCACGACGAGGCCGATCTTGCGGGGGTGCCCGGGGACCTGGCCCCGTTGATCGCCCGGTGCCTGGCGAAGGATCCCGCGCAGCGGCCCACTCCGGACGAGGTCATGACGGAGCTGCGTCCTCCCTCGTACGAGGCCGCCGCGTTCGTGCCGACACAGCGGCGTCGTACGGAACGCCCTCCGAAGGAGGCGGCGGTGGCGCGGGAGAGCGCCGGAGCCGCGGGCGTGGGCGCGTCGGCCGGGGCCGGCGACGCCGGGGCGGGCACGGAGGCCGACACGCATGTGAGTGCGCGTACGGCCGGGCGGGACTCCGACGCGACCGTCGGCGGCAGGCGGTGGCGGTGGCCGGTGGTCGCCGCCGCGCTGGTCGCCCTCGGCGCCGGTGGGGTGTGGGCGTACGCCGCGACGAGCGGCTCGGGCGGGGCCGGCGGCCGGGCGAAGGCCCCGGCGGTGTCCGTGTCCGCGCCGTGGCGGACCCCGCTCCCGGCGACGCCCCCGGCCACGGGGGGTTCCACACCGGTCTGCCACGCGTACGCGGCACAGGGCACGGGAGCCACGGGGAACGCGGAGGACACCGACGACACCGACGACGCCGGGGACGCAGGAGACGGGGGAGACGCAGGGGAATCGGGGAAGGCCGCCAAGGGGACGTCCGGCCCGGCCGCCGCGCTGTACTGCGCCGCGGCCGGCGTCGCGGTCGCCCGGCTGGACCCCGAGGACGGCCGGGTGCTGTGGTCCCGTCGCTCCTCCGGAACCGGCCCGGCGGCCTCCGTGGTGTCGGCCTCCGGCGGTCTGGTGCACACGGCCGTGCCGGGCCGGAAGGTACGCGCGTACGACCCCGCGAAGGGCGAGCGGGTCTGGGAGGCGGACCTCTCCCCGTACCTCGGCGTCCCCTTCGCCGCGGGCGACACCCTGCTGCTGACCGCCGAGGACGGCACGACCGAGGCACTCGACTCCGCGACCGGCGTCTCCCGCTGGCGGCGCGCCGTCCCGGGCCACCAGCGGCCCGACTACGCGCTCTACGACGGCGGGCCGGGGCTGGCCTACGCCTTCGAGCACTCGGCCGACGGGGCGACCACGCTCGTCACCGCCGTCGACGCGAGATCGGGGCGCGCGGCGTGGCAGCGTCGGCTGGACGGCATGCTCACTCCGGTGGGGACCGCGGACGGTGCGCTCGTCCTGACGACGATGAACGAGGACGCCCAGACGATCGGGCTCGTCCGCTACGACCCGGAGCGGCGGCGCGTCACGCGGGTGGAACTGCCGTTCCGGATGAACGAACCGGAGGCCGTGGTGGGCGGGGACACCGCCTATCTGCTGGCCCGGGGCGGAGCCCTGGTCGCCGTCGATCTGCGTCCGGACGGTGGCGGAACGATTCGCTGGCAGCTGGAGACCGCGGCGGGACGGACGTCGGCGCCCGTCCTCGCCGCCGGGGACGGGAGCGGCCGGCCGGACCGGCTGTACTTCTCGGCGGCCGACGGGCGACTGCTCGCCGTGGACGCCGAGCACGGGAAGCTGCTGGGGCAGACGGGGCCCCGGCTGCGGAACGGCACGCTCACGTACGCGTCGGAGCTGCCCGCGCCCGTCGCCGTGGGCCGGGCGGTGTTCGGTACCGCGCCGGACGGGTCCGTGTTCGCCGTCGACGGCGAGGACCCCGCTCACTGGTGAGAGCGGGGTCCTCGGGAGCCCTGCGCGTGTGTGCGTACACGCGGGCGTGGCTACGCGTGCGGTGCCGGATCAGCCGAGCTTGGACACGTCCCGCACCGCGCCCCGGTCCGCGCTGGTCGCCATCGCCGCGTAGGCGCGCAGCGCAGCGCTGACCTTGCGGTCCCGGTTCTTCGGCGTGTACGCGCCGTTCAGCGCCTCGCGTCGGGCGGCCAGCTCGGCCTCGGGGACGAGGAGTTCGATCGACCGGTTCGGGATGTCGATCCGGATCCGGTCGCCGTCCTCGACGAACGCGATCGTGCCGCCGGACGCGGCCTCCGGCGACGCGTGTCCGATGGACAGGCCCGACGTGCCGCCGGAGAAGCGGCCGTCGGTCACCAGGGCGCAGCTCTTGCCGAGGCCGCGGCCCTTGAGGAAGGACGTGGGGTAGAGCATCTCCTGCATGCCGGGGCCGCCGCGCGGGCCCTCGTAGCGGATGACGACGACGTCGCCCTCCTTGATTTCCTTGCGGAGGATCTTGTCGACGGCCTCCTCCTGCGATTCGCAGACGACGGCCGGGCCCTCGAAGGTCCAGATCGACTCGTCGACGCCCGCCGTCTTCACGACGCAGCCGTCCACGGCGAGGTTCCCCTTGAGGACCGCGAGGCCGCCGTCCTTGGAGTACGCGTGCGCCATGTCGCGGATGCAGCCGCCGACCGCGTCCAGGTCGAGGGAATCCCAGCGCTCGGACTGCGAGAAGGCGGTCGCGGAACGGACGCATCCGGGGGCCGCGTGCCACAGCTCGACGGCCTCGGGGGACGGGGAGCCGCCGCGGACGTCCCAGTCCTTCAGCCACTGGGCGAGGGAGTCGGAGTGGACCGCGTGCACGTCCTCGTTGAGCAGGCCGCCGCGGTGCAGTTCGCCGAGGATCGCGGGGATGCCGCCCGCCCGGTGCACGTCCTCCATGTAGTACGTGCCGCCGGGGGCGACGTTGGGCGCGACCTTCGAGAGGCACGGGACCCGGCGCGAGACCGCGTCGATGTCGGTCAGGTCGTAGTCCAGCTCGGCCTCCTGGGCGGCGGCGAGCAGGTGCAGGATCGTGTTGGTGGAGCCGCCCATGGCGATGTCGAGCGCCATGGCGTTCTCGAACGCGGCACG
Source organism: Streptomyces sp. NPDC032161 (assembly GCF_040636995.1). Taxonomy (NCBI): domain Bacteria; kingdom Bacillati; phylum Actinomycetota; class Actinomycetes; order Kitasatosporales; family Streptomycetaceae; genus Streptomyces; species Streptomyces sp. NPDC032161. The sequence continues at coordinate 7,918 of NZ_JBEZVN010000007.1, forward strand.
GGTGCCGATGGAACGGGGCAGGACCGACGCGTCGTCCTGCTCGTAGTGGCGCTTGGTGATCTCGACGACTGTGCGGCCGGCCTCCTCGTACAGCGCCCTGCGGGCGGTGTGCGTGGCGAGGACGGAGCCGTTGCCGGGGAGGGAGAGGCCGAGGGCCTCGGTCAGGCAGTTCATCGAGTTGGCGGTGAACATGCCGGAACAGCTGCCGCAGGTGGGGCAGGCGTTCTCCTCGATGCGGAGGATGTCCTCGTCCGAGACGTTCTCGTTCACGGCGTCGCTGATCGCGTTGATCAGGTCGAGCTTGCGGACCGTGCCGTCGACGAGGGTGGCCTTGCCGGCCTCCATCGGGCCGCCGGACACGAAGACCGTCGGGATGTTGAGGCGCATCGCGGCCATCAGCATGCCGGGGGTGATCTTGTCGCAGTTGGAGATGCAGATCAGCGCGTCCGCGCAGTGCGCCTCGACCATGTACTCGACGGAGTCGGCGATCAGGTCGCGGGACGGGAGGCTGTACAGCATTCCGCCGTGTCCCATCGCGATGCCGTCGTCGACCGCGATCGTGTTGAACTCGCGCGGCACGGCACCCGCGGCGCGGATGGCCTCGGAGACGATCCGGCCGACCGGGGCCAGGTGGGTGTGGCCGGGGACGAACTCGGTGAAGGAGTTGGCGACCGCGATGATCGGCTTGCCGATGTCCTCGCTCGCTACGCCCGAGGCCCGCATAAGGGCGCGGGCGCCCGCCATGTTGCGGCCATGGGTGACAGTGCGGGACCTCAGCTGGGGCATCGTCTCTCGCTCCTTCGACATGAAAAGACTGTTTCCGAGCCTACGCCCACGGCTCCAAGATCTGGACACTCTGTCCGGTATGCGGGACGGGATGCTCAGTGCCCGGACCGGTTCACGGGCGGTGGCGCGGCACCTCGGTCGAGGAGGACGCCAGGTGGAGCCGGGTGAAGGCGAGCGCCTCCGCCAGGTCGGCCTCGCGTTCGGCGGAGGACATCGCGCGGCGGGTGTTGACCTCGATGACGACGTGGCCGCCGAAGCCGTTGCGGGCCAGGCGCTCCAGGAGTTCGGCGCAGGGCTGGTCGCCGCGTCCGGGCACCAGGTGCTCGTCCTTGTTGGAGCCCTTGCCGTCGGCGAGATGGACGTGGGCGAGCCGGTCGCCCATCCGTTCGACCATGGCCATGCCGTCCGTGCGGGCCGTCGCGGTGTGCGAGAGGTCCACGGTGAAGTGGCGGTAGTCGTCGTTGGTGACGTTCCAGTCGGGGGCGTACGCGAGCATCTCGCGGTCCCGGTACCGCCACGGGTACATGTTCTCGACGGCGAACCGGACATCGGTCTCGTCCGCCATGCGCCAGATCCCGGTGACGAAGTCACGCGCGTATCCGCGCTGCCAGCGGAACGGGGGGTGGACGACGACGGTCGTCGCCCCCAGCCTCTCCGCCGCGGCGCGGGCGCGCCGGAGCTTCACCCACGGGTCGGTGGACCAGACGCGCTGCGTGATCAGCAGACAGGGCGCGTGGACGGCGAGGATCGGTACCCCGTGGTGGTCCGAGAGCCGCCGCAATGCCTCGATGTCCTGGCTGACGGGGTCGGTCCACACCATGACCTCGACACCGTCGTAACCGAGACGCCCGGCGATCTCGAAGGCCGTCGCCGTCGACTCCGGGTAGACGGAGGCGGTGGACAGGGCGACCTTCGCATCGGGGACGCGCACCACTGGTTCTGCCACTGGGACAGCGTACGGGCACGGGTACGTGCCGCCGAGAGCTCTCGGCGGAAAGTGACGAGGCCCATGGGAAGCGGTGCGGCCCGCCGGCCGCTGGACCCACGCGGCCGGGCGGGGCCGACGGCCGACGGGGCCGGCACCCGGGCCCCGGCCCCTGTGCCGGCCACCGGGCCGGACCGGCCCGCTCGGCTCCCGGTCCGGGGCGGGCCGCCTACCCGGCCTCCGAGCCCGGATCGCCCTCGGACGGGATCAGCCGGAGTCCGGGCTCACCGCTCCCCGCCGGGCTCGTCCCCCGGCGCGGCTCGCCCCCGGTCCGGCCCAGCGCGGCCCGTTCCGCCGGCAGATGGTCCAGTCGGCGCAGGATGACGCCCTCGCGCAGCGCCCACGGGCAGATCTCCAGCTCGTCGACCCCGAACAGGTCCATGGCCCCCTCCGCCACCAGCGCCCCGGCGAGCAGCTGCCGGGCCCGCCCCTCGGAGACCCCGGGCAGCGTGACGCGCTGTTCGACGGTCATCTCCGCGAGTCGCGGCACCCACTCCTCCAGCGCCTTGCGGGTGAGCCCCCGCTGGACGTACAGGCCGTCGGTGGAGCGCGCGGCGCCCGCGATCCTGGCGAGCTGCTTGAAGGTCTTGGACGTGGCCACGACGTGGTCCGGACGCCCGAGCCGGTTGAACTCCCCCACGCTCCGGGCGATGCCGGCCCGTACGTGGCGGCGCAGGGCCTTCACGGCCGCCGGGTCCGGCGGATCGCCCGGCAGCCATCCGGCGGTCAGCCGGCCCGCCCCGAGCGGCAGCGACACCGCCGCGTCCGGTTCCTCGTCGACGCCGAACGCAACCTCCAGCGAGCCGCCCCCGATGTCCAGGACCAGCAGCCGTCCCGCCGACCAGCCGAACCAGCGGCGCACGGCGAGGAAGGTGAGCCGCGCCTCATCCGAGCCGCTGAGCACGGCGAGGTCGACGCCCGTCTCCTCCCGCACCCGGGCCAGCACCCGGTCCGCGTTGCTCGCCTCCCGCACCGCGGACGTGGCGAACGGCAGGACGTCCTCGCACCCCTTGTCCTCGGCGGCCTGGAGGGCGTCGGTGATCGTGGCCACCAGCCGGTCCACGCCCCTGGGGCCGATCGCCCCGTCGTCGTCGAGGAGTTCGGCCAGGCGCAGCTCCGCCTTGTGCGAGTGCGCCGGCAGCGGGCGGGCGCCGGGGTGCGCGTCCACCACCAAAAGGTGCACTGTGTTCGAACCCACGTCGAGGACTCCGAGTCTCATACCAGGAACGCTACCGGCAGCGCGGACTTACCCTTGGCGCGTGCCAAAGACGAAAAAGGCGAAGCCGGGCAAAAACGCAAAGACCAAGAACGTGAAGAAGCAGGACACGAAGCGGCAGGAACCGAAGCAGGAGATGCGGCGGCAGGAAGCGGACGGACCGGTTCGGTCCGAGGCCGAGGTCGGCCTCGACTTCGCCCGCGCCTGGGTCGAGTTTCCCGACCCCGCCGACGACGAGCAGGTCTTCCGCTGCGACCTGACCTGGCTGACCTCCAGGTGGACCTGCGTCTTCGGCAGCGGCTGCCAGGGCATCCAGGCCGGCCGCGCGGACGACGGGTGCTGCACGCTGGGCGCGCACTTCTCCGACGAGGAGGACGAGGAGCGCGTGGCGGGCCACGTCGAGCGGCTGACCCCCGAGCTGTGGCAGTTCCACGACGTCGGCACGGCGACGGGCTGGGTCCAGGTCGACGACGACGGGGAACGCCAGACGCGGCGCTGGAAGGGTTCGTGCATCTTCCAGAACCGTCCGGGCTTCGCCGCGGGCGCGGGCTGCTCGCTGCACATCCTGGCGCTGCGGGAGGGACGGGAGCCCCTGGAGACCAAGCCGGACGTCTGCTGGCAGCTGCCGATCCGGCGCACGTACGAGTGGATCGACCGGCCCGACGACACGCGCGTGCTCCAGGTGTCGATCGGTGAGTACGACCGCCGGGGCTGGGGGCCGGGCGGTCACGACCTGCACTGGTGGTGCACCTCGGCGACATCGGCGCACGGCGCCGGGAAGCCGGTGTACGTCTCGTACCGCCCGGAGCTGACCGAGCTGATGGGCAAGGAGGGCTACGAGCGGCTCGTGGAGCTGTGCGAGGAGCGGATGTCCTCGCTGCTGCCGATGGCCCCGCATCCGGCGGACCCGGTGGATCCGGCGGATCACCCGGCCGATCGGGCCTGAGCGGGACGAGAGCGGCCCGGACGGGACCGGAGGGGCGGCCGGGCCGGAGGAACGACCGAGGGCCGGCCGGGCCGGAGGAACAGCTGGGGACGGGCCGGGGCGGGGTTCGTCCCGGCCCGCCCGGGACCGCCCCGCTCCGTCCTCAGCGCCTCCGTGCGGAGCCGTCCGGTTCGGTGGACGGCGCCGTACCGGTCGGATCCGGGGTCGGCTCCGGCTCGGTGGGGCCCGGTTCCGTCGGTGACGGCGCGGGGTCGCTCGGCGTGGGAGTCGGGTCGGTCGGCCGCGTGGGCTCCGGCGAGGACGTGGGCTGCCACGGGGGTACGGACGGGCCGGGGCCGGGCACACCCGGGCGGACCGGACCCCCGGGCGACGGCACCGTCGCCCCGTTCCCCCGGATGGCCACGACGGAGCCCGAGGGAGCGAGGGCGACGCGCGCGCTCCACCGGCCGGCGGGTTCGCGCGAGCGGTCCACCAGGACCCGTACGGTGACGCTCTCGCCCGCGGCGAGCGTGCCCGAGGAGCTGCTGAGGCGCAGCCACGGCACGTCCGCGCGGGCCGACCAGGCGACCGGGGCGCCGCCCGCGGCGGTCAGGCGGATCAGGGTGGTGGCCCCGTACGAACGGGCCTCGACGGTGAGCCCGCCGGCCGCACCGGGCACCCGGCCCGCGCCGATCACCTCGGCCGAGACGTCCGCCGCGCGGCCCGCGCCGGAACCGGGACCGGGCCGGGCGTTCCCCGCGTTCTCGTAGTGGTCGCGCGGGTCGTCGAACTCGTGGCCGAGGTCCGCTTCGGTCGCCGCGACCGAGGAGCCCTCGTGCCCCTCGCCGGTCAGCGGGGCACCGCGGTAGGCGGTCCACAGCGCGATCACCGGGGCGGCGACGACCGTGGCCACCACCGTCGTCGTCACGACCCTGGCCCGCAGCCGGTCCCGGCGCGCGGCGTGGTCCTTCGGGTGCAGGGGGAAGCCCGCGCGGTCGAATCGGGGTCCGCCGGACCGGTTCCGCCGGGCGTGGACCATCGCCACGTACGCGGAGGGCCGCGGCGCGGGCACGACCGGCAGCGCGGTGGCCTGGGCGACGGCCGCACCCGGCCAGGGGCCGTCGGCACCGACCCGCTCGGCGGCCCGGCGGCAACGGGGGCAGTCGTCGACGTGCCGGACGAGTTCCCGGCGCAGGGTCGCCGAGAGCAGGACGCGATGGCCTCCGGTGAGCCGCGCGACGGTGGGGCAGTTGCCGGACTCGACGACGGCGAGGGCGGCGCGGGTGCGCTCCACCTCGCAGGCGGCGGCGGCCAGGAGCTCGCGGGCGGCCGTCGGTTCGAGCCCCAGCACGGAGGCGACGGCGCGCGGGCCGAGGCGGTGGCGCACGGCGAGTTCGAGCGCCTCGCGCTGCTCGGGCGTGGTGCCCGCCGCCTCGGGCCAGGCCAGCTGGGCGAGTTCGCGACGGTGCGCCTCGGCGGCGGCCTCGGATTCGGCGGCGCGCTCCCGGACCGTCGGCGCACCACCCGGCACGAAGGGGGCGGGAGCGGGGTCGAGGTCCAAGCGGGATGCGGCGTCGGGAGCGGGGGTCGTTGTGACGACGGCGGGGGGCGTACGGCGCCCGGCGCGCGCCCCCTGGGCGGTCGGGCCGTCCGGCTGCTTGCCCGGGGGGCCGCCCGCCCGCTTCGTCTCCCGCCTCGCCTCCCGTCCGCGCTTCGCCTCCTGCTCGGCCGACTGCCCCGCGGACGGCTTCCCCACCCTGTGGTGATGCCCCCGGTGGCCCTGCTTCCGCTCGGTGAGCATGCGCAGGCACATCCACCTGGCCAGCGCGTACAGCCAGGATTTACGTTCCTCCTCCCCCTCGGGGCACCGCCCCTCCTGGCGTTCCGCGATCGCCAGCACACCGCCGAGCGCCTCCGTGGCGGCGTCGTGGTCGCAGAGCACGGAGAGGCAGTAGGTGAACAGGCCGTCGAGATGCGGCTCGCAGCGCACCGGGAGCCGCTGCGGCACAGGCTGCGTCGAGGAGTGGGGCGCACGATGTCGCGACCGGTGTGCGCCGGTGGTGTGCGTGGGGGGCTCCAGCCTGCTGCTCGTCATCCGGCGACCGTAGGCAGCGGACAGCACGCCTTTGGCGCCCCTTCAGCACATTTAACCCTTACGGGTGAACGTATCGCTCAAAAGGGGACAGGAATCCAGGATTCAACCCTGATCAACCTCCGCTCCGCCCCGATCCGGCCGCGTTCCGGCATGGATCCAGCCGCGATCCGACCCCGATCCGGCGCACCGGAATCCGGTATTCCGCCGGATGCGGCAGCGGCACAGGCGGGCGCACGCCCGCGCTCGCCGCCGTTCCCGAACGGTGCCCGACGGCACTGTCGTACCCCCCCTATACGGTTGCGTCATGGCTGCCCGTACGAAAACCGCGAAGGACCGGCCGTCCTACCGCTGCACCGAGTGCGGCTGGACCACCGCCAAGTGGCTCGGCCGCTGCCCCGAATGCCACGCGTGGGGAACGGTCGAGGAGTTCGGCGGCGCCCCCGCCGTGCGGACCACCGCGGCCGGGCGGGTCAGCAGCGCCGCGCTGCCCATCGGCCAGGTCGACAGCCGGCAGGCCACCGCCCGGTCGACCGGTGTCGGCGAGCTGGACCGGGTGCTCGGCGGCGGCCTCGTCCCGGGGGCCGTCGTGCTGCTCGCGGGCGAGCCGGGCGTCGGGAAGTCGACGCTGCTGCTGGACGTGGCCGCCAAGGCGTCGAGCGAGGACCACCGCACGCTGTACGTCACGGCCGAGGAGTCGGCGAGCCAGGTGCGGCTGCGCGCCGACCGGATCCGGGCGATCAACGACCATCTGTTCCTCGCCGCCGAGACGGACCTGTCGGCGGTCCTCGGCCATCTGGACGCCGTCAAGCCCTCGCTCCTCATCCTCGACTCGGTGCAGACCGTCGCCTCCCCCGAGATCGACGGGGCACCGGGCGGCATGGCGCAGGTGAGGGAGGTCGCCGGGGCGCTCATCCGGGCGTCCAAGGAGCGCGGCATGGCGACGCTCCTGGTCGGCCACGTGACCAAGGAGGGGGCGATCGCGGGGCCGCGGCTGCTGGAGCACCTCGTCGACGTGGTGCTGTCCTTCGAGGGCGACCGCCATGCCCGGCTGCGGCTCGTGCGGGGCGTCAAGAACAGGTACGGCGCGACCGACGAGGTCGGCTGCTTCGAGCTGCACGACGAGGGCATCACCGGCCTCGCCGACCCCTCCGGCCTGTTCCTCACCCGCCGCGACGAGCCCGTGCCCGGCACCTGTCTGACCGTCACCCTGGAGGGCAAGCGCCCGCTCGTCGCCGAGGTCCAGGCGCTGACGGTCGACTCGCAGATCCCGTCGCCCCGGCGCACCACCTCCGGACTGGAGACGTCCCGGGTCTCGATGATGCTGGCGGTGCTGGAGCAGCGCGGCCGGATCAGCGCGCTCGGCAAGCGGGACATCTACAGCGCGACGGTCGGCGGCGTGAAGCTCTCCGAACCCGCCGCGGACCTCGCGGTCGCGCTGGCGCTGGCCAGCGCGGCGAGCGACACCCCCCTTCCCAAGAACCTCGTGGCGATCGGCGAAGTGGGCCTCGCGGGCGAGGTCAGACGGGTCACGGGGGTCCAGCGCAGGCTCGCCGAGGCACACCGTCTGGGCTTCACGCACGCCCTGGTTCCGACCGATCCGGGAAGGGTTCCGGCCGGTATGAAGGTCATAGAAGTCGCCGATATGGGTGATGCCCTGAGAGTCCTCCCGCGCCGGCCTCGCGCACAGGCCCCCCAGGAGGAGAACGCGCGCCGGTAGACTTTGCCCTGGTCTCGCCCGTCCGTACGAACGGTTTGAGGAACACAAGGGCACCGCCAACCCGCGACCGGAGGAGTGCAGTGGCAGCCAGCGACCGGGCAACATCGCCCGGAAAGTCCGGCCAAAGCACCGGTGGCGAGGCGCTGATGCGCGCCTCGCTGTCCGCCGTCGCGCCCGGAATGGCGCTGCGCGACGGCCTGGAACGCATCCTCCGCGGCAACACCGGCGGACTGGTCGTGCTCGGCATGGACAAGACCGTCGAGTCGATGTGCACCGGCGGGTTCGTGCTGGACGTGGAGTTCACCGCGACGCGCCTGCGCGAGCTGGCGAAGCTCGACGGGGCGCTCATCCTCGACAAGGACATGACCAAGATCCTGCGCGCCGGCGTGCAACTGGTCCCGGACGCCTCCATTCCCACGGAGGAGACCGGCACCCGCCACCGCACGGCCGACCGGGTCTCCAAGCAGTGCAACTTCCCGGTCGTCTCGGTCTCCCAGTCGATGCGCCTGATCGCGCTGTACGTGAACGGGGAGCGCCGGGTCCTGGAGGAGTCCGCCGCGATCCTCTCCCGCGCCAACCAGGCGCTCGCCACCCTGGAGCGGTACAAGCTCCGCCTCGACGAGGTCGCGGGCACGCTGTCGGCGCTGGAGATCGAGGACCTGGTGACGGTCCGGGACGTGGCGGCCGTGGCGCAGCGGCTGGAGATGGTCCGCCTGATCGCCGCCGAGATCGCGGAGTACGTGGTGGAGCTGGGCACCGACGGCCGGCTCCTCTCGCTCCAGCTCGACGAGTTGATCGCGGGCGTCGAGCCGGAGCGCGAGCTGGTCGTGCGCGACTACGTGCCGGAGCCGACCGCGAAGCGGTCCCGTACGGTCGCCGAGGCGCTGACCGAGCTCGACGGGCTCACCCACACCGAACTGCTCGAACTTCCCGTGGTGGCACGGGCGCTGGGATACAGCGGTTCTCCGGAGACGCTCGACTCCGCGGTATCGCCGCGCGGATTCCGGCTGCTGGCGAAGGTGCCGCGACTGCCTGGCGCGATCATCGACCGGCTGGTGGAGCACTTCGGCGGCCTGCAGAAGCTGCTCGCCGCCAGTGTGGACGACCTCCAGACGGTCGACGGGGTCGGCGAGGCCCGGGCGCGCAGCGTGCGCGAGGGGCTTTCACGGCTGGCCGAGTCGTCGATCCTCGAACGGTACGTCTGAGAGCGGCACGCCCGAGAAGGGTCCGGCGCGACCGGGAGCGGCCCGGTGGGCGGCAGAGCGGCCGACGTGGTCCGGAGCGGTCCGGCACCCGGGAGAACGATCCGGTGCGCACGGCCGGAGGTACCCGGCACGGCCGAGAGCGATCCGGCCGCGCCTAGTGCCGCGACCGGAAAGGTCTACCGGCTCGCGACGCCCGGCACGGCACCTCGCCGCGTTGTCGCATCACCCGAGTACGTCCAGTACAAGGGCGATCCTCCGCCTTGCGATGCACCGCACCGGACGCCGCGAGCTTCCCGGCAGACCTTTCCGGCCACAGCACTATCGCCTCGTGGGCCCGCTCAGTCCTTCGCGAGAACGAACGAGGCCCGCTGCACCGGCTCGCCCGGAGCCTTCGCCTCGACCAGGTACGTACCGGGGTGCGCGGAGCGCGCGGGCTTCGTCGCGCAGTGCGCGTCGCTCTCCTTGCGGTCCCACTCCACCGTGTGGACGACGGTCGCGCCCGCCGGGATCCTCAGCAGCACGCTTCCCGAGGCGCGCGGGCAGTCCTTGGAGGACCACACCTGACTGTCGTCGCCCCCCGCCTCGGTGATGGTGAGCACCATGTTCTTCGGTCCGAAGTCGGCCTTGCAGTCGGCGGACGAGGTGTTCCTGGCGACCAGCCGGAACTTCGGCTTCTCGTCGGGGGCGTAGCTGATCTCGGTGTTCAGGCTCAGCTGGAGTGCGCCCGGCGTGCAGGCGGGGAGCGGGGAGTTCGCGGGGAGCTGCTGGGCGGCCGTCGCGCCACTGTCGCCCCCGACGCCTCCGGTCCCGGTGCCCGGACCACTGCCGGCACCGCTCGCGCCGCCCTCGGAGCCCGTGCCCGTACCGCCGCCCTCGGAGTCGTCCGACTCGTCGCGTCCGCCCGGCTGTTGGGTGATCGCCGGGCCCGACGGGGTGGGCCCCGGGGTGATCGACCGGACGGGAGACGACCCGCCGGACCGCGAGTCGTCCGTGTTCCCCTTGCTGCCGTTGGAGGTGACGGCCCATACGATCAGCAGGGCGAGCAGCGCGACGAGCGCCAGCGCCACGGCCCTCCGGCGCCAGTAGATGGAGGAGGGAAGCGGCCCGATCGGATTACGCAAAGATCCCACGCCGCAAACTGTACGAGAGATCCGGGCCAACTCCCGCCCCACCCGCCGCCGGACCGCGAAGTTTTACGGATCATCATCTCGGTTCGCCCCCTTCTCACCCCCTTCTCGCCCCTCTTCTCGCCCTCTTCTTCCATGCCTTTCGTCCCCTTCCTCCCCGCCCTCGTTCCCCGTCCGGGGAGTACCGGGAAGACCACCCCGTTCGGTTGACTACCCTCTGTCACATGGATAGTTCAGCCACAGCCCCGCTCTACCGGGACGTCACCGACTTCGCTCATGACATGCCGTCATGGGTGCAACATCTGGCCGAGGCATGGACGGAGTTCGGTCTCCTGGTCTTCGGCGTTCTGTTCATCACCGGGTGGTGGCGGGCCCGCCGCGCCGACGAGCGCGCCCTCGCGCTGGCCGTGCTCGCGCCCGTCGCGACGGCGTTCGGCTATGTGGCCAGCGAGGCGCTGAAGTCGATGGTGACCGAGGAACGCCCGTGCCGCGCGGTGGCCGGGGCGGCGGCCTCATTGGTGCCGTGCCCGCCGGTGGGCGACTGGTCGTTCCCCAGCAACCACTCCGCGATCGCGGGCGCGGCGGCCGTCGCCGTGGCGATGTGCCGGCCCCTGCTGGCCTGGCTCACCGTGCCGATGGCCCTGCTGATGGCCTTCTCCCGGGTCTTCGTCGGGGTGCACTATCCGCACGACGTGGCGGTCGGGCTGGTCATGGGCGCGCTGGTGTCGGCGGCGGTGATCCTCCTGTTGCGCCGCCCGGCGCAGTCGCTGGCCCTGACCGTGCGGGGCAGCGGGGCGCCGATGGCCGCCCTGGTCTCCGGTCCGGGCACGGGCGCCGTGCCGCGCAGCGGCCGGGGGCGGCGGCGCGCCGGGCGACGCTGACGACCCGGACGGACCGGTTGCGGGGGAGGGCCGGGACGCCGGACCGGCCGGGGCGACTCAGCCGGCCCTCCCCGACGAGGACGCCGGGGCGGGCCCGGGTGCCGGGCCCGCCCGGCACCCCTTGGGCCGGTTGCCGGACACCGGAGGGACAAGACGGGTGGCATTATCACCCCAAGGGCCCCCAGGAGGAGCGACACCACCGTGCGAGGAACCATCGTCCGTTCTTCCGTGCCAGGATCGTCCGTGCGATGACTGCCATGACTGCGACACAGACGTCCCCCGCCTCCCTCCACACTCCCGTCATCGGGTGGTTCGAACAGCACGCCCGCGATCTGCCCTGGCGCCGTCCCGAAGCGGGCGCCTGGGGTGTGATGGTGAGCGAGTTCATGCTGCAGCAGACCCCCGTGAACCGGGTCCTCCCCGTGTACGAGCAGTGGATGACCCGCTGGCCGCGCCCGGCCGACCTGGCCGCCGAGCCGCCCGGCGAGGCGGTCCGCGCCTGGGGCCGGCTCGGCTACCCGCGCCGGGCCCTGCGCCTGCACGGCGCCGCCCAGGCCATAACGGAACGGCACGGCGGCGACGTACCGAGCGAGCACGCCCAGCTGCTCGCGCTGCCCGGCATCGGCGAGTACACCGCGGCGGCCGTGGCCTCGTTCGCCTACGGACAGCGTCACGCCGTACTCGACACGAACGTCCGCCGGGTGTTCGCCCGGGCCGCGACCGGCATCCAGTACCCGCCGAACGCGACCACCGCCGCCGAGCGCAAGCTGGCCCGCGCGCTGCTCCCCGAGGAGGACGAACGCGCCGCCCGCTGGGCAGCCGCGACGATGGAGCTCGGCGCCCTCGTCTGCACCGCCAAGAACGAGGACTGCACGCGCTGCCCGATCGCCTCGCAGTGCGCCTGGCGGCTCGCCGGGAAGCCCGCGCACCAGGGGCCCCCGCGCCGCGGTCAGACGTACGCCGGGACCGACCGGCAGGTGCGCGGGCGGCTGCTCGCCGTGCTGCGCGAGGCCGTGACACCGGTGCCGCAGTCGGCGCTGGACGCGGTCTGGGACGAACCGGTGCAACGCGCCCGCGCCCTGGACGGCCTGGTCTCGGACGGCCTGGTCGAACCGCTGGCCGGCGGCCTCTACCGGCTGCCGCTGAGCTGAGCCCCCGCCCCGCTCTCGTAGGCCCCGCTGTTACACAACCGATGGACAGCCGTGCGTCGGCCTATGGCTGCTCCGCACAACTTCGTGACAACGGCTCCGTAACGTCGTCGACGTCGCCCCGACCGATCGATGGGCGACGGCGGTCGAACGGGGCTCCACGGGGACGGAGGCGGTTGGAATGGCACAGGGCGAGGTACTCGGGTTCGAGGAGTACGTGCGCACCCGGCAGGACGCACTGCTGCGCAGCGCACGCCGACTGGTCCCCGACCCGGTGGACGCGCAGGACCTGCTGCAGACCGCCCTGGCCCGTACGTTCGGCCGCTGGGACGGCATCGCCGACAAGTCCCTCGCCGACGCCTACCTGCGCCGGGTCATGATCAACACCCGTACCGAGTGGTGGCGGGCCCGCAAGCTGGACGAGGTGCCCACCGAGCAGCTGCCCGACGCGAGCGTCGAGGACGGCACCGAGCAGCGGGCCGACCGCGCCCTGCTGATGGACGTGCTGGGCGTCCTGGCTCCCAAGCAGCGCAGCGTCGTCGTACTGCGACACTGGGAGCAGATGAGTACCGAGGAGACGGCTGCCGCACTCGGCATGTCGGCCGGTACGGTGAAGAGCACGCTGCACCGTGCGCTGGCACGCCTGCGCCAGGAGCTGGAGAGCCGCGAGGCGGCGAGCAGGGAGGCCCTGCTCGCCGAGGAGCGGCCGACGCCGGCGGCCGACCGCGGCCCGGTCCCCGGTGCCGCGGGGCGCGCCCGGGTACGGGAGCGGACGGGCAGGCGTATGGACGAACGGGGGCGGGAGCGGTGCGCGGCCTGACAGCCGGTGACGACGGCGACGACGGCGGAAACCGCGGTGGCGGCGACCGCCGCCGCGGCCGTTCCCCAGACAGTCGCGCGACGGGGACCGTGAGGACCGCCGCGATCGGCTGGACGGCGGGCGCCACGACCCTGGTCGGGTTCACCGCTCTCGCCCTGCTCGCGGCCGGCTGCTCCAGCGGCGGCGCCGGAACCCGGGACGAGGGCCCGGCGGGCACCCAGCCGGTCGCCCAGGTCACGCCGAGCCCCGGCGCGTCCACGGCGAAGCCCAGGTACCGGGTGGACCCCGTGAGGCTGATCAAAAAAGACCCCAAGGTCAGCGAGCGGGTCAGGGCCGATCTGAAGCCCTGCGCGGGCTCCGAGTACCCGGTGGACACCTCGTACGGAACGCTGACCGGCGGATCCTCCACCGATGTCGTGGTGAACGTGATGACCTGCGCCGATTCGGTGGGTGTCGGCACGTACGTGTACCGCAGGGAGTCCGGCGGCCTCTACCGGAACGTGTTCGCGATGGAGCAGCCCGCCGTGTACGGCACCATCGACCGCGGCGATCTGGTGGTGACGGCCCAGGTGTACGGGAAGAAGGACGCGGTCGCGTACCCCTCGGGCGAGGATGTGATCACCTACCGCTGGGCGGGCGACCGGTTCAACGAGCACGACCGCGTGCACAACGACTTCAACCGAGCCGTCGGCAGCGGAACAGCCGGACTCCCGGAATCCGCCGAGCCGGCGGGGAACTGAGAGCAGTTTCGATGGCCGAGACCCACGTCCTGTTCGTCGAGGACGACGACGTCATCCGCGAGGCCACCCAGCTCGCGCTGGAGCGTGACGGCTTCACGGTCACCGCGATGCCCGACGGCCTGTCGGGCCTCGACGCGTTCCGGGCCGACCGCCCCGACATCGCGCTGCTCGACGTCATGGTGCCGGGCCTGGACGGCGTCAGCCTCTGCCGCCGCATCCGCGACGAGTCGACGGTCCCCGTGATCATGCTGTCGGCCCGTGCGGACTCGATCGACGTGGTGCTCGGTCTGGAGGCCGGGGCCGACGACTACGTCACCAAACCCTTCGACGGGGCGGTCCTGGTCGCCCGGATCCGTGCCGTGCTGCGACGCTTCGGCCACGCCTCGGGCGGGCAGCCGGGCGGCGGCGAACCGGAGTCCCGGCCCGTCGGCGGGGTGCATGTCTTCGGCGACCTGGAGGTCGACACCGAGGGCATGGAGGTCCTCCGGGGCGGCGAGCAGGTGGCGCTGACCCCGACCGAGATGCGGCTGCTGCTGGAGTTCTCCGCCGCGCCCGGCACGGTGCTCTCCCGCGACAGGCTCCTGGAGCGCGTCTGGGACTACGGCTGGGGCGGGGACACCCGGGTCGTGGACGTCCATGTGCAGCGGCTGCGCACCAAGATCGGCCAGGACCGGATCGAGACGGTCCGCGGGTTCGGCTACAAACTCAGGCCATGAGGCGGCCGGCGCTGCGGACGAGCGTCCGCTGGAAGATCAGCATCGCGATCGCCGCGGTCGGCGCGCTGACCGCGGTGGCGCTCAGCTTCGTCGTCCACAACGCCGCCCGGGTCTCGATGCTGGAGAACGCGCGCGAGGTGCAGCTGACACGGCTGACGTACGCGCAGCTGCTGTACGAGGCGAAGAAGACGCACAAGGCCGACCCCCGTTTCGGGGCCAAGCTCAACGACCCGCTGATGCCGGGCAGCCTGCGCGCGGAGGTCAGGAAGAACCGCCGGGCCACGCATGTCGAGATACTGCGGAACGGGGTGCCCGACGTATGGGCGGCGGTCCCGGTCGGCAACGACGACGTGCTCTCGCTGCACACCCGTTTCACCGGCCGCAGCGCCAAGATCATGGGCGATCTCGACCGGGCACTGATCATCGGCTCGGTGTCGGTGGTGCTCGGCAGCTGTGCGCTGGGCGTGCTGATCGGCGGGCAGCTGTCGCGCCGGCTGCGCAAGGCCGCCGCGGCGGCGGGCAGGGTCGCCCAGGGCAACACGGACGTACGGGTGCGGGAGGCCGTCGGCGGAGTCGTCCTGGACGAGGCCGACGAGCTGGCCCGCGCGGTGGACGCGCTGACCGACGCGTTGAACGAGCGGATCGAGGCGGAGCGCCGGGTCACCGCGGACATCGCGCACGAACTGCGGACGCCGGTGACCGGTCTGCTGACGGCGGCCGAACTGCTGCCGCCCGGCCGCCCCACCGAGCTGGTACGGGACCGGGCGCAGGCGCTGCGCACCCTGGTCGAGGACGTGCTGGAGGTGGCCCGGCTGGACAGCGCCTCGGAGCGGGCCGAGCTCCAGGAGATCGCGCTGGGCGAGTTCGTCAGCCGACGTATCGCGCTGCTGGACCCTGACGTACGGGTGCGGGTCGTCCACGAGTCATGGGTGAGCACCGATCCACGCCGCCTGGAACGCATCCTCGGCAATCTGCTGGGGAACGCCGCGAAGCACGGTGCCACCCCGGTGGAGGTCACGGTCGAGGGCCGGGTGGTACGGATCCGGGACCACGGGCCCGGGTTCCCGGCGGCCCTGCTGCGCGAGGGCCCGAGCCGGTTCCGTACCGGAAGCAGCGACCGGGCGGGACGCGGACACGGTCTCGGCCTGACCATCGCGGCCGGTCAGGCGCGGGTCCTCGGGGCCCGGCTGACCTTCCGCAACGCCGCCCCGGAGGGGGCGGCGGAGGGGACGGGCGGGGCGATCGCCGTCCTGTGGCTGCCCGAGCACGCGCCGACGAACACCGGCAGCTTCCCGGTCCTGCGCCTGTCCGAGCAGCGCGCGGCGGACGACGACGCGGCGGGGAGCGGTACGGCGGGCAGGTCCCGGTCCGACGCCTGAGACCGGACCACGACGCGACCGGACCACGACGCGGCGGGCTCCCGAGGGCATGTGCCCCGGGAGCCCGCCGCGCGAGGTGTATCTGCCACGGGTCCGGATTCGCGACCTCATGAGGCCCGGACGCGCGACCCGTGAGGCCCGGTTGCGGGCCCGACGGTGGTCGGGTCAGACCCCGACGCCCTTCTGGTGCAGGAACGAGACCGGGTTGACCGCGGAGCCGTAGTCGGCGGTGTGGCGGATCTCGAAGTGCAGGTGCGGGCCGCTGGAGTTGCCGGTGTTGCCGGAGAGCGCGATCCGCTCGCCGGTCGTCACCTTCTGGCCGGCGTACACGTCGATCTGCGAGAGGTGCGCGTACTGCGAGTACGTACCGTTGCCGTGCTTGATCACGACGGCGTTGCCGTACGCGGGGCCGTCGCCGCCGCCGTTCGGGCCGGCCTTCACGACGACGCCGCTGTGCGCGGCCGTGACCTTCGTGCCGACCGGAACGGCGAAGTCCTGGCCGGAGTGCTTGTGGGCCCAGCGGCTGCCGTCGTTGCCGAAGCTCGCGCTCAGCTCGTAATCGCTCACCGGCTTCTCCCAGGAGGCCGCCTTCTTCGCGGCCGCCTTGACGGCCGCCACGCGCTCGGCCTCGGCGGCCTTGGCCGCCTTGCCCTGCACGGCCGCCTGCTTGGCGACCGAGTGGGCGGCGGTGCCGTCGATCAGGTTCGCGACTTCGGGGGAGCCCATCGTGCCGGCCGCGAACGCAGCACTCGCACCGAGCGCCATCGTCGTTCCCAGGCCGGCTGCCACCACGGCGCCACGGACACGGGACAGGGATGGGCGGCGGGAGTGCTGGAACGGAACGCGCTTCGACATATGCGGAAATCCTCCGGGGATGACGGGGCCCGACGCTTTCGGCCGGGCTGGCCGTTCCTTGGTAACCCGCACCCTCGCCAGTGCTCAAACCCCCCATCTACGAACAAAAACCGTAGCCAAGAGCTCGCCAGGGCCCGGAATCCACCCCGCTCACCGTCGAATCCCACCCCGTCGACGCCTCCACTCGGAGGAGACCGCACCGCAGCTCAAACCCCTACAAACGGACTAAACATACTGATCCCGTCTTTTTTCGCGCCGGTTTTCAACACCCCTCCCGCGCGGGGGCGCACGCCGCCGCCACGATCACGGCGTTCTCTCCTATCGGCCGTAGTAGTCCCGAAACGGCTGTGTGCCTTGTCACCGCCGACAGGCCCGTAAGACGTCCGATCCGGGACCTCCGGCCCCGCGTCCGACCACCACGCACGACACCGCACCGACGCGTGCGACGCCGGACCGAACGCACGGAGACGCCCGACCGAAGACATGGGGAAGGGGCTGCCCCGGACCGTTGGAAACGGTCCGGGGCAGCCCCTTCGGTCGTTCAGACGCCCGATCGCGCCTTCACGGCGTTCTCACGCGTCCGGTCACGCGTCCTTCGACAGGTTCGGACCCGCGCCGCCCGCCGCCTGCTCGATCGGCGGAACATCGGGCAGCGCCGACTTCTCCTCGCCGCGGAAGGTGAACTTCTTCTCCTCGCCCTGGCCCTCGGTGCCGACGACCACGATGTGGCCGGGGCGCAGCTCGCCGAAGAGGATCTTCTCGGAGAGGACGTCCTCGATCTCGCGCTGGATCGTCCGGCGCAGCGGCCGGGCGCCCATCACGGGGTCGTAGCCCTTCTTCGCCAGGAGCGACTTGGCCTCCGAGCTCAGCTCGATGCCCATGTCGCGGTCCTTCAGGCGCTCGTCCACCTTGGCGATCATGAGGTCGACGATCTGGATGATGTCTTCCTCGCTGAGCTGGTGGAAGACGACCGTGTCGTCGACACGGTTGAGGAACTCGGGGCGGAAGTGCTGCTTGAGCTCTTCGTTGACCTTGTTCTTCATCCGCTCGTAGCCGGTCTTGACGTCGCCCTGGGCGGCGAAGCCCAGGTTGAAGCCCTTGGAGATGTCCCGGGTCCCGAGGTTGGTCGTCATGATGATGACCGTGTTCTTGAAGTCCACGACCCGACCCTGGGAGTCGGTCAGACGACCGTCCTCCAGAATCTGGAGCAGGGAATTGAAGATATCGGGGTGGGCCTTCTCGACCTCGTCGAAGAGAACGACGGAGAACGGCTTCCGGCGCACCTTCTCGGTGAGCTGGCCACCCTCTTCGTAACCCACGTAACCGGGGGGAGAACCGAAGAGGCGGGAAACCGTGTGCTTCTCGCTGAACTCCGACATGTCGAGAGCGATCAGCGCGTCCTCGTCGCCGAAGAGGAATTCGGCGAGCGTCTTGGAGAGCTCGGTCTTACCGACACCGGACGGGCCGGCGAAGATGAACGAACCACCGGGACGCTTCGGGTCCTTCAGACCGGCTCGCGTACGGCGGATCGCCTGCGAAAGGGCCTTGATGGCGTCCTTCTGACCGATGACGCGCTTGTGGAGCTCGTCCTCCATGCGCAGCAGGCGCGAGGACTCCTCCTCCGTCAGCTTGAAGACGGGAATGCCGGTCGCGGTGGCCAGGACCTCGGCGATCAGCTCGCCGTCGACCTCGGCCACGACGTCCATGTCGCCAGCCTTCCATTCCTTCTCGCGCTTGTTCTTCGCGGCGAGGAGCTGCTTCTCCTTGTCGCGCAGGGACGCGGCCTTCTCGAAGTCCTGCGAGTCGATCGCGGACTCCTTGTCGCGGCGGACGCCCGCGATCTTCTCGTCGAACTCGCGGAGGTCCGGCGGCGCGGTCATCCGGCGGATGCGCATCCGGGAACCGGCCTCGTCGATCAGGTCGATCGCCTTGTCCGGCAGGAAGCGGTCCGAGATGTACCGGTCGGCCAGGGTCGCTGCCTGGACCAGTGCCTCGTCCGTGATGGAGACGCGGTGGTGGGCCTCGTAGCGGTCGCGCAGACCCTTGAGGATCTCGATCGCGTGCGGCAGCGACGGCTCGGCGACCTGGATGGGCTGGAAGCGGCGCTCCAGCGCGGCGTCCTTCTCCAGGTGCTTGCGGTACTCGTCGAGCGTCGTGGCACCGATGGTCTGCAGCTCGCCGCGGGCCAGCATCGGCTTGAGGATGCTGGCGGCATCGATCGCGCCCTCGGCGGCACCCGCACCCACCAGGGTGTGGAGCTCGTCGATGAACAGGATGATGTCGCCGCGGGTGCGGATCTCCTTGAGGACCTTCTTCAGGCGCTCCTCGAAGTCACCGCGGTAGCGGGAGCCGGCGACCAGGGCGCCGAGGTCCAGGGTGTAGAGGTGCTTGTCCTTGAGGGTCTCGGGCACCTCGCCCTTGACGATGGCCTGCGCCAGTCCCTCGACGACCGCCGTCTTGCCGACGCCGGGCTCGCCGATGAGCACGGGGTTGTTCTTGGTGCGGCGGGACAGCACCTGCATGACCCGCTCGATCTCCTTCTCGCGCCCGATAACCGGGTCGAGCTTGGACTCCCGGGCGGCCTGGGTGAGATTCCGGCCGAACTGGTCGAGCACCAGGGACGTGGAAGGGGTGCCTTCCGCGGGTCCGCCCGCGGTGGCCGCCTCCTTGCTGCCGGAGTAACCGGAGAGCAGCTGGATGACCTGCTGCCGCACCCGGTTCAGGTCGGCTCCGAGCTTCACGAGGACCTGGGCGGCGACGCCCTCGCCCTCGCGGATCAGACCGAGCAGGATGTGCTCGGTGCCGATGTAGTTGTGGCCGAGCTGGAGGGCCTCGCGGAGCGACAGCTCCAGGACCTTCTTGGCCCGGGGCGTGAAGGGGATGTGCCCGGACGGGGCCTGCTGGCCCTGGCCGATGATCTCCTCCACCTGCTGGCGGACCGCCTCGAGCGAGATCCCGAGGCTCTCCAGGGCCTTAGCGGCGACACCCTCACCCTCGTGGATCAGGCCCAGGAGAATGTGCTCGGTGCCGATGTAGTTGTGGTTGAGCATCCGGGCTTCTTCCTGAGCCAGGACGACAACCCGCCGCGCGCGGTCGGTGAACCTCTCGAACATCGTTAATCGCTCCTCAGAGCGGTCAGGCAGTAAGGGGTCGGTCCCCTCCCTGTCCTTCCGCAGCTTAGTCCCGCAAGCGGGGACCGCTCATTCCAACTGCCGACACCGGCCGGATCACCCCCGCTCCCGCGAGGACGGAGTTGCCGCCTCCCCGTCGCCCGAACGCCGACATCTGCTCCAACCCGATGGTGCGAGACGATGTTCCCGCAGGCCAGACAGATACGCCTTTCGCCAGTACGCCGTTGGCGAACGGGAGATGTCCGGGCCCGCGTGTCGCCCCTCCCCACTAGGGATGTCATACCCGCAATTACAGACAGTCCATGCGACGCGCGGCGGTTCCCTCCGCTACGGGCGAACATTTTTGCGCCGCCTGACCCGTCCGTACACCCCCATTCCGGACACACTTCGCAACAGGTCGCGAACACCGCGTAACTCCGAAGGGCTGCCGGACGTTCCTCCGGCATGGCCAACACCTCCCCGCCTTCCCCGACGTCCTCCGACGGCGGAGGGGAAGGGCACGACCAGGGCGCGCGCTGGGCGCGGTGGTACGAGCGCGAGCTCGGCTGGACGACCGAGGGCGTCGCACCGGTGCGGCTGCCGACCGGTCTCCTCTTCGATGTCCTCGAAGTGCCCGCGGTCGTGGGGCGCGCGGTGCTGCGGCGGGTGGGCCGCACCGGGCCGGTCGCGTCGACCGGCTCCCGGACGAGCCTGCTGGTGGCGGCGGGAAGCGCCGAGGAGCTGCCCGGGCTGCTCGACTGGCTGGAGTGGAGCGGGGTCGCCCTCTCGCTGACCGCCGTCGGCAGGGGCGGTCGGATCGAGGCGCCGGCACCGCCCGGTGGGGCGGCGGGCCGGCCAGGGGCCGCGATGTGGTTGCGGCCCCCCGGACTGCCGCGCGAAGGAGGGCCGGGGCTCCCGGACCTCGTCGGCCTCGGGAGCAGGGGTGGGGGTACTCCCGATCTCGTGCGGCTCGTGGACGCGGTGGCAACCGAGTGCCACCGGGCCAGGTTGATGCGTGCCCGAGCGGGGCGGTCGACCGATGGGTCGACAGCTCAGCTGTTGGCCTTCTCGTAAGCCTCACGGATCTCGGCGGGGACGCGGCCGCGGTCGTTCACGTTGTGACCGTTCTCGCGCGCCCACTTGCGGATCTCCGCGGTGTCCTTGTTGCCGCCGGCTACGGCGCGACCCCTGCCACGACCGGACGTCGCCCGACCGCCCGTGCGCCGGCCACTCTTGGTGTACGGCTCGAGAAGGCCGCGGAGCTTGTCCGCGTTGCTCGTGGTGAGGTCGATCTCGTACGTCTTGCCGTCGAGAGCGAACGTGACCGTCTCGTCCGCCTCGCCGCCGTCGAGGTCATCGACAAGAAGGACCTGAACCTTCTGTGCCACCGGATTTCCTTTCATCGAAAATGCAGTACGCGGAAAGGAAACCGCTTTTCTCCGGAAAACACAAACCCTCGGCAGAGGTTCAGGATCGCGAGAAGCCGGGAAACGTGCGCGATTCGGACATAGGGCCACGGCTTCTTGCGACCGTCACAGGTGCAGAAGCATCCGACTGTTGCCCAAGGTGTTCGGCTTCACTCGTTCGAGACCCAGGAACTCCGCCACACCCTCGTCATAGGAACGCAGCAGCTCGCTGTAGACATCTCCGTCGACCGGCGTCTCTCCGATCTCGACGAAGCCGTGCTTCGCGAAGAAGTCGACTTCGAAGGTCAGACAGAAAACCCTGCGTACGCCCAGCCAACGGGCGGTCTGCAACAACTTGTCCAGTACTTGATGTCCGACTCCGGCGCCCCTGATGCCGTGATCGACCGCGAGAGTACGCACTTCGGCCAGGTCTTCCCACATCACGTGCAGTGCACCGCATCCGATGACACGGGCGTCCTCGTCGCGTTCCGCGATCCAGAACTCCTGGATGTCCTCGTAAAGCGTCACCGTCGCTTTGTCGAGCAGGATGCCTTCACGTACGTACCCATCGAGGAGACGGCGGACCGATGGCACATCACTGGTCCTGGCACGCCGGACGGTGACGGCCGTCTTTATAACCGACGGTGCGGTACGGAAATCGCTATGCGGAAGCTCTGAGGACATACCCCGACGCTATCGCCCGGAGGCAGGTCCGGTGTCATCGGCCGGAACATCGGACCGCTCTCCGGGCCGTTGTCCGCCCTGTTGTCCGGCCCGGTCCCCGGCTCGTCGTACGGCCCGGTCGGCGGGCTGTCGCGCGGGCCGGTCCGCGGCCGGTTCCCCGGCCTCCCCGCTCTCGTCCCCGCCCGCGGGTGCGTTCACCGGTCCGCCCGTCGGTTCGCCCGCCGGAGGCCGTACCGGAACTTCGGACGGGATTTCGGTCCGCTCGTCCGGCACTTCGCGCTCCGGGGGCGGCGGGGTGTCCGGCAGACCCGGGCGAACGATCCGCATGGCGTCCCGGAGTGCCTCGCGTTGTTCGGCCGACATCATGCCGAAGAAGGCGACAAGGGCGGCCGCCGGGTTGTCGCTGCGCGACCATGCTTCGTTCATCAGTGCGGCCGAGTAGGCGGCGCGGGTGGAGACCGCCGTATATCGATATGCGCGGCCGTCGACTTCCCTGCGCACCCAGCCCTTCTGATGGAGATTGTCCATTACCGTCATGACGGTGGTGTAGGCGATGGAGCGTTCCCGTTGGAGGTCCTCCAGGACTTCTCGCACGGTGACCGGACGGTTCCATTGCCAGACCCGTGTCATCACGGCGTCTTCCAGTTCTCCCAATGGGCGGGGCACAATGGCATTTTAGTGCCAATTGTCCGAAATGCACGGTTATTCATGCGATGCGAAAGGGCGCACGGCCATGACGAGCCGTGCGCCCTTTCGCATACCGCCGAAGACGTTCCGCCGGACGCGGGGTGCCGGGTGCGGGAGTGTGCCGGGTACGGAGTACCGGACGGGGGAGCGCTCAGGCGCCGCCGCTCCGGGCCTGCTGGACCGAATCGGAGCGGCTCATCGCCGCGTCCACGACCGCGTCCTCCTTGGTCTTGTTGGGACCGCCCTGGCTCTTGATGATCGTCACGACGATGCCGATGAAGAAGACTGCCATCACCACGGGGGGCACGAGCGCCGATACGTAGTCCATGGCTTCCAGAGTAGCGAGGCCGGTACGGACGCCCACGCGCACCCTCCGGGTGGCGGGACGGCCGTCCGGTCTCGCACGGGGCGGCTATCCGACGGCCCGCTGCCTCGGCGGCGACGGCGGGGCCGGGCGGCGGCGCGGCGGGAACACCTCGGAGGGCTTGGGTGCCGCCGGACGCTCGGACGGCGGGGCGGGCCGGGGCGGCTTCTCCGGGGTCCTGGGCCGTTCGGGCTCGGCGTCGCCGGTCCGGCCGCCGGGCAGGGCCAGGAGACGACTGCGGGGCGCGGGGGCCGCCGCGGGCCCGGCACGCCCGGCGAGCCGGGCCCGCACCGACCGTTCCGCGAGCACCTGGCAGCGTTCCAGGAGCACGGCCGCCGTCGGCCGGTGCCGCAGGGCGCGCAGCGCGGCGAGATCGTCGGGGCAGGGGGCGTACCCGCCCGCGAGGGCGTCCTGGAGGAGTTCCAGGTAACCGCTGGCGGAGCCGGGGAGGGCGTCGCGGTAGCGGGCGAGGTCGGCGAGGAGGAACGCGCGCAGCCGTCCCGCCTCGCTCACCGCCTCGTCGACCGCGCCCGCCAGCCGCAGGCAGTCCTGGACATCCTCTTCGGGCAGGGGGGCGGGGTGCAGGGCGACGGCGAGGGCGCGTCGGAGCACACGCAGCTCGTCCGCGCCGAACGCCATACCGCCGCGTGATCCGTAAGGCGTGGGCATGGCGCGACAATACGTGCTAAATGGACAAAATCCGCTTAACTGGGCATCGGCGGCGCGGCGGCGGCCTCCGTTCCGCCACGCCGTTCCCGCAGGTGAGCCCGGTGCCCGCTACATCCGGGAGATGTTCCGTTCGTACACCAGCCGCAGACCGATGAGGGTCAGCCACGGCTCGTGCTCGTCGATGACGGAGGACTCCCCCAACACCATCGGAGCAAGGCCGCCCGTCGCGATGACCGTGACGTCGTCGGGGTCGTCCGCCAGCTCCTTCTTCATCCGGGCGACGACACCGTCGACCTGGCCGGCGAAGCCGTAGATGATCCCCGCCTGCATCGCCTCGACCGTGTTCTTGCCGATCACGCTGCGCGGCCTGGCCAGCTCGATCTTGCGGAGCTGGGCGCCCTTGACGCCGAGCGCCTCGACCGAGATCTCGATGCCGGGAGCGATGACGCCACCGGCGTACTCGCCGCGTGCGGAGACCGCGTCGAAGGTGGTGGCCGTGCCGAAGTCGACGACGATCGCGGGACCGCCGTACAGGTCGGCGGCGGCGGCCGCGTTGATGATGCGGTCCGCGCCGACCTCCTTCGGGTTGTCCATGAGGATCGGCACCCCGGTCTTGATGCCCGGCTCCACGAGGACCGCGGGGACGTCGCCGTAGTAGCGGCGGGTCACCTCGCGCAGCTCGTGCAGGACCGCGGGGACGGTGGAGCAGATCGCGATGCCCTCGATGCCGTCGCCCAGCTCCTCGCCGAGCAGGGGGTGGGCGCCCATCAGGCCCTGGAGCAGGACCGCGAGTTCGTCGGCGGTGCGGCGGGCGTCGGTGGAGATCCGCCAGTGCTCGACGATCTCCTCGCCGTCGAACAGACCGAGGACGGTGTGGGTGTTGCCGACGTCGATGGTGAGCAGCATCAGGCGTCGGTCCCGTCGGTGTCGTTGTCGGTGTCGACGGTGTCGCGGAAGTCGAGGCCGATGTCGAGGATCGGCGAGGAGTGGGTGAGCGCGCCGACGGCCAGGTAGTCGACGCCCGCCTCCGCGTAGGCGCGCGCGGTGTCGAGGGAGAGGCGCCCGGACGACTCCAGGACCGCGCGCCCGCCGACCAGGGCGACGGCCTCGGCGGTCTGGAGCGGCGTGAAGTTGTCCAGCAGGATCAGGTCGGCCCCCGCGTCGAGGACCTCCCGGACCTGCTGGAGGGTGTCGACCTCGACCTCGATCGGCACGTCCGGGAACTCGTCCCGTACCCGCTTGAACGCCTCGGCCACCCCGCCCGCCGCGATGACGTGGTTGTCCTTGACCAGCGCCGCGTCCGACAGGGACATGCGGTGGTTGACGCCGCCGCCGCAGCGCACCGCGTACTTCTCCATGGCACGCAGGCCCGGGGTGGTCTTACGGGTGTCGCGGACCTTGGCCTTCGTGCCCTCCAGGACGTCGGCCCAGGCGCGGGTGGCGGTCGCGATGCCGGAGAGCCGGCACAGCAGGTTGAGCGCGCTGCGCTCGCCGGTCAGCAGGTCACGGGTGCGGGTGGTGACGGTCAGCAGCTGCTGGCCGGGGGCGACCCGGTCGCCGTCCTCGACGTGCCGCTCGACCGTGAACTCGTCGGCACAGACGATCGACAGGACCGCCTCGGCGATGCGCAGACCGGCCACGACACCGGCCTCGCGGGCGGTGAAGTCGCCGGTGGCCACGGCGTCCTCGGCGACCGTGGCGACGGTGGTGACGTCGACCCCGCCGTCGAGGTCCTCCGCGAGGGCGACGTGCGCGACGTCCTCGACCTGGACCGGGTCCAGGCCCGCGTCGGCGAGGAGCCGGGCGAGGTCGGGGTCGAGGCCGCACTCCCATCCGTCGGTGTCGTGGGCCCCGTCGGCACCGCAGCCGCAGCCGTCACCGCAGCCGCCGCCCGCGGCGGCTGCGGGCGCACCGATCTGGATCAGCGGTACGTCCACGGGGGTGGGGCGCGGATTCTCTTCGGGCGTGCTCACGGTTGCGACTCCTCGGTCACGTCGGCGGGGGGTGGATCAGTCGTCGGGGTGGTCGTCGGGGTGGATCGGGGGTGCTGCTGCGCAGTCTGGCGCCTGTGCGGGGCTTACGGGCCCGAATGCCGCAGTCTCCGTCCGACGGAGGACGAGCCGACGCTCCGGGGTGAGCCGGACGACGAGGTGGCGGCGCCAGTTCTCGTCGTCGCGCTCGGGCCGGTCCTCGCGCCAGTGGCAGCCGCGGGTCTCCTCACGGCGGCGGGCGGCGGCGACCAGGACGCGCGAGACGAGCAGCAGGTTGGTGGCCTCCCATGCCTCGACGCCGGGCTCGGCGGGCTTGGGACGGTCGGCGTCCGGTGCGTCGGCGTCCGGTGCGTCGGCGTCCCGTGCGCCGTCCGGGGCCGCGGCTCGGGCGGCGCCGTCGTGGAGGGCTTCGAGCGCGTCGGCGGCGGCGGCCAGGCTCTCGGCGGAACGGAGGACTCCGGCGCCCCGCGTCATGATCCGCTGGACGGTGCCGCGCTGCTCGGGGTCGAGCAGCGGGGACGGGGCGGGGAGGGCGGCCGGGTCCGCGGCTGCGGCGAGGGGCCGGTCGGCCGCGGCAGAGGTCCGGGGGGCGGTCCCTCCGGCGGCAGGCCCGGCGTCGTCCGCCCGCGCGGTGCTGTCGGTCTGCGCAACGCCGTTGGTCTGCGCGGCGTCGCTGGTCTGCTCGACGCCCTGCGTCTGCGCGGTTTCGTTCGCCCGCTCGGCGTCGTTCGCCTGCTCGGCATCGTTCACGTGCTCGGCACCGTTCGCCCGCTCGACGATGTCCGTCGCGATGCGTTCGGCGAAGACGAGGCCCTCCAGGAGGGAGTTGGACGCCAGCCGGTTCGCGCCGTGCACGCCGGTGCAGGCGACCTCGCCGCAGGCGTACAGGCCGGGTACGGTCGTCCGCCCGCGCAGGTCGGTACGCACGCCGCCGGAGGCGTAGTGCGCGGCGGGCGCGACCGGGATGGGCTCGGTGACCGGGTCGATGCCGTGGGCGCGGCAGGCGGCCAGGATCGTGGGGAAGCGCCGTTCCCACATGTCGGCCCCGAAGTGGCGGGCGTCGAGATACATGTGATCGGTGCCGTGCAGCTCCATCCGGCGCGTGATGGCCTTGGCGACGATGTCGCGCGGGGCCAGTTCCGCCAGTTCGTGCTGCCCCACCATGAAACGCGCCCCGGACGCGTCGACGAGGTGGGCGCCCTCGCCCCGTACCGCTTCCGACACCAGGGGCTGCTGGCCCTCGGAGTCGGCACCGAGGTAGAGGACCGTGGGGTGGAACTGGACGAATTCGAGGTCGGAGACCTCCGCCCCGGCCCGCAGTGCCAGGGCCACGCCGTCCCCGGTGGAGACGGCCGGGTTGGTGGTGGCGGAGAAGACCTGGCCCATGCCGCCGGTGGCGAGCACCACGGCGGGGGCACGCACCGCGCCGACGCCGTCGTGCCGGCCCTCGCCCATGACGTGCAGGGTGACGCCCGCGGTACGGCCGTCGGCATCCGTCAGCAGGTCCAGGACGAGGGCGTTCTCGATGGTGCGCAGGGCGGCCTCGCGGACCGCCGCGACCAGGGCCCGGGAGATCTCGGCGCCCGTCGCGTCGCCGCCGGCGTGGGCGATGCGGCTGCGGTGGTGGCCGCCCTCCCGGGTCAGCGCGATCTCGCCGCCGTCCGTGGTGTCGAAGCGGGCGCCGGTCCCGATGAGCCTGCGTACGGCGTCGGCCCCCTCGGTCACCAGGGTCCGTACCGCGTCCTCGTCGCACAGGCCCGCGCCCGCGACCAGGGTGTCGTCCAGGTGCTGCTCCGGGGTGTCGCCCTCGCCGAGAGCCGCGGCGATGCCGCCCTGCGCCCAGCGGGTGGAGCCGTCGTCGAGGCGGGCCTTGGTGACGACGACGGTGGCGAGGCCCGCGGCGGCGCAGCGCAGCGCGGCGGTGAGACCGGCCACGCCCGAGCCGACCACCACGACATCGGCGTCGATGGACCAGCCCGGGGCGGGGGCGGTCAGCCGTATTCCGGCCGCGTGGTGGCGTATTCCGGTCACGGGGTGGCTCCGAAGGTCAGCGGGATGTTGTCGATGAGGCGGGTGGCGCCGACCTTCGCGGCGACCGCGAGGATCGCGTCGCCGGTGGTGCGGTCGTCGGGGATCTCGGTGAAGTCGGACGGGTCCACGAGCGCGAGATAGTCCAGGACCAGCGGCGGCTGCTCGGCCGCGGCGTCGTCGAGGACCAGCCGCGCCGCGGCCCGTACCGCCGCGGGCCCGTCCACGGGGCGGGCCAGGGCCACCGCCTGGGTGTCGGCGGCGGCGCGGGCCTCGCCGAGCGCGGTGAGCGCGGCGGCCCGGCCGGTGGTGGCCGCGGTGGTCTGCGCGCGGGCGTGCAGCGCCTGCTGGGCGGCGAGCCGGTCCCGCGCCGCGAACAGGGCCCGGGACAGGGCGAGGGCGGTACGTCGCTCCTCGACGTCCAGGAAGCGGTTGCGGCTGGAGAGCGCGAGGCCGTCCGGCTCACGGACGGTCGGCACGCCGACGATCTCCACCGGGAAGTTCAGGTCGCGCACCATGCGGCGGATCAGCGCCAGCTGCTGGGCGTCCTTCTGCCCGTAGAACGCGAGGTCTGGGCGGGTGAGATGGAGGAGCTTGGCGACGACGGTGAGCATGCCGTCGAAGTGCCCGGGGCGGAACGCGCCTTCGAGGCGGTCGCCCATGGGGCCCGCCGAGACGCGGACCTGTGGTTCGCCGCCGGGGTAGACCTCGTCGACGGACGGCGCGAAGACGGCGTCGGCGCCCGCCGCGCCCGCCACGGCGAGATCGGCTTCGAGGGTGCGGGGGTAGCGCTCCAGGTCGGCCGCCTCGCCGAACTGGAGCGGGTTGACGAAGACGGTGACGACGACCTGGCCGTCCGGACCCGCCGTCGCGCGCGCGGTACGGATCAGAGTGGCGTGGCCCTCGTGCAGGGCGCCCATGGTCATGACGACGGCCCGGGGGCCCTTGAGCGGCGCGAACGCGGCGAGCTCGGCGGCCGTACGGAGGAGGGCGGCCGCGGGGGTGCGTGCGGTGGTGGGCATGGCGGTGGCGGGGGGTGTGTCGGGGGCGGTGGGTACGGGGTCGGCTCCGGGCACGGAAGTTGCTCCGGAATCGGGAGTGGCTCCGGGCCTGCCGGGTGTGGTGGTCATCAGGGCTCCCGTGGTCCGCTGCCGCCCGTGGTGCCGGCGTCGTCGGCCAGGACACCGAGCAGGTTCTCGGCCGGTTCCGGCTTGAGCATGCCGTGGGCGAGGGCGCGGTCGGCGGTGGCGCGGGCCATCGCGATGTAACCGGCCACGGCCTGCGGCGCGTGCCTGCGCAGCTCGTCGATGTGCGCGGCGACCGTGCCCGCGTCACCGCGGGCCACCGGGCCGGTCAGGGCCGCGTCGCCGGAGCGCAGGGCGTTGTCGAGCGCGGCGCCGAGGAGCGGCCCGAGCATCCGGTCGGGGGCGGCGACCCCGGCCGTGCGCAACAGCTCCATCGACTGGGCGACCAGGGTGACCAAGTGGTTCGCGCCGAGGGCGAGCGCCGCGTGGTAGAGCGGGCGGGCCTCCTCCGCGATCCACTCGGGCTCCCCGCCCATCTCGATGACCAGCGCCTCCGCGGCGAGTCGCAGCTCCTCCGGGGCGGTCACGCCGAAGGAGCAGCCGGCCAGCCGCTGGACGTCGACGGAGGTGCCGGTGAACGTCATCACCGGATGCAGGGCGAGCGGCAGTGCCCCGGCCCGCAGGGCGGGGTCCAGCACCTTCGTCCCGTACCGCCCCGAGGTGTGGACGAGCAGCTGACCCGGCCGCACCGCTCCGGTCCCGGCCAGTCCCTCGACCAGGCCGGGCAGGGCGTCGTCGGGCACGGTCAGCAGCACCAGCTCGGCACGCGCCAGCACCTCGGCGGGCGGCACCAGCGGGACATCGGGGAGCAGCTCGGCGGCCCGGCGCACGGAGGCGTCGGAGACGCCCGACACGGCGACGGGACGATGTCCGGCGAGGCTCAGCGACGCGGCGAGGGCGGGGCCGACGCGGCCCGCGCCCACGACGCCGACCGTGAGTCGGGCGGGGCGGTCCCTCGCGTCGAGGGGTTCCTTGGGAGGTGTTGCGTTCACTCGGCGGTGGCCTTCCGTTCCAGTCCGCAGGGGGTACCGGACGATTCCTCTGCATGCTACGCCAGCGTCGCGTCCGGGCTCCCGGCCGTCCACAGCCTGTGGGAACCGCCGCAGCCCGCGGGAGCGGCCTGCGGGAGCCACCTGCGGGAGCCGCCTGCGGGAAGTGCCGCACGGGGCCCGGCCGGGCGGCCCGCGCACACGACGGTCATGCGAAAACCATGCGGGGCCGGGCCGGTCACTGCGTGATGATCGCCCCATGACGGATACAGCGGGCACCGCAACGGACGCAACGGCGGACGCGACACCTACGACGGACGCGACGGACGCGACGGACGCGACAGACGCGACAGACGCGACAGACACAGCACACGCGGCGGACATGGCGGAGGGATCGGCGGGGACGACGGACCCGGCGGAGGGTACGGCGGGGACGGCGGGCGCCGACGAGCAGCCCTCGGCGCAGGAGCGGCGACTGCGCAGGCTGCGGGCCTGGCGAAGCGCCGAGCGGGCCCTGAGCCGCCCGCCCATGCACCTCCCGGTCGGTGAACGGCTGGCCGCGCTGGTGGCGGGGGCCGGGGACGTCACCGATCTCGACCGACCCGCGGACATGTACGGCGACGGTGTGGTCGCCGAGCTGGAGGAGCGGGTCGCGGAGCTGCTGGGCATGGAGGCGGCGGCGTTCTTCCCGACCGGGACGATGGCGCAGCAGGTCGCACTGCGCTGCTGGGCCGGACGGACCGGCGACTCCACGGTGGCGCTCCACCCCATGGCCCACCCGGAGGTGCACGAGCGCGGCGCGCTGGGGACGGTGAGCGGGCTGCGCACCGTCCACCCGACGTCCGAGCCGCGCCAGCCCACGGCGCAGGAGGTCCGTGACCTCTCCGAGCCGTTCGGCACGCTGATGCTGGAGCTGCCGTTGCGCGACGCCGGTTTCGTCCTGCCCACGTGGGAGGAGCTGGAGGAAGTGGTGGCGGCGGCGCGCGAACGCGACGCGGTGGTGCACTTCGACGGCGCGCGGCTGTGGGAGTGCGCGCCTCATTTCGGGCGGGAGCTGCCGGAGATCGCGGCACTCGCGGACAGCGTGTACGTGTCGTTCTACAAGACCCTCGGCGGACTCTCCGGTGCCGCGCTGGCCGGTCCGGAGTCCCTGATCGAGGAGGCCCGTGCCTGGCGTCACCGGTACGGCGGGCAGCTCTTCCAGCAGTTCCCGGCGGCGCTCGCCGCGCTGATCGGCCTGGACCGGGAGCTTCCCCCGCTCCCGTCGTACGTGGCGCAGGCGCGGGTGGTGGCCGAGGCGCTGGCCGAGGGCCTCACGGCGGCCGGCGTCGGCTGGTTCCGGGTGCACCCGGAGCCGCCGCACACGCACCAGTTCCAGGTCTGGCTGCCGTACGGGGCGGACGCCCTGACGGCGGCATCGGTGCGGCAGGCGGAGGAGACGGGCACGGCCCTCTTCCACGGCTGGCACTCCGCGCCCGCCGGTCCACCCGGGGTGGCGTTCACCGAGGTCACGGTGGGCCGGGAAGGGCTGGAGTGGACGGCGGCCGACGTCCAGGAGGCGGTGACCGCGTTCCTGGCCCTGGTGAACCCCGCCGAAGGATCCTCGTAGAACCAGAAGGAGCCTCGTAGGGCCAAGAGGTCCTCGTGGAATCAGGAAGGTTCACGTGGAACCAGGGCGGTTCCCGCAGAGCACGGTCCTCGTAGGAAACGCGGCCCTCGCAGGACCGGGCGGTCCTCGTGGCACACGGCTCAGCGCCCTCGCAGCGCCCCTCCACCGCCCGCCCCGCCCCCGGCCGGTCGGCGCACCGGCCGGGGGCGACGCGCGAACACCGCGCGCAGGGCCCGCAGCAGCGCCCGCCGACGGCCGCCCACCGGACGGCCCGCGATCACGGCCTCGAACCGTTGCCGGTCGCGGGCCCCGCGCAGCACCTCCCAGTCGTGTCGGCCCGGCAACGGCGGCGGCGTCTCGCCCCTCGCGATCGCGCGGTGGCTGTCGAACATCTGCTGCTGAATGGCGTCCATCGCCACAGCGTGGGCCGGGGCCGCCCGCACGGCCCGTCATTTGACGACCGCCGTCAAACGGACGAATGACTTCCGCACGCACCCCGCACCATGGAGGGGTGAGCGTGCACATCGACATCAAGGGCCTGGCCCCCGACCGCATCGTCTTCGAGACCTCTCCCCTCGCGGAACTGGGCCTGGCCCTGCACGCCCTCTCCGAACCCGGACACCACCCGGGTCTGCACGGCTGGGCGACGGCGACGGCCAGCGCGCTGGAGCCCGATCTCGCCGACCGTCTGCACGAGGCGGACTTCCTGTGGCGCCACACCTTCTCGGACGTCTTCATGGCGTTCGCCGGGGTGCGCGGCGGCGACGGCAGGACCGGCGCGAGCCTGGCCGAGGACCTGGACATCCTCGACCGGCTGGACGACGAACGGTTCGTGTCCGCCGCCCTGGAGTTCACCTGCACCAGCCTGTACGGGCTCGGCGCGCCCTCTCCGCTCGGCAACCCGACGATGCACGCCCGTGCCCTGGAGATGGCGGCGGCACGGGGACCCCGCCAGGTGGAGTTCACCCAGCAGCTGCTGGCCGACCCCGCGCCCGTGCGCCGCTGGGTGCGGCGTCTCTTCGAGGACTGCGACCAGGCGTTCTTCGCCGAGACCTGGCAGCGGGTCCGGGTCCAGCTGGTCGTCGACGCCCGGCACAAGACGGACCTGCTGCGCCGCAAGGGGCTCGGCGAGGCGCTGAAGGCGGTCTCTCCGGCACTGGCCCTCGACGCGGAGGCGACCCTGATCAGCGCGGACAAGCTGTCCGACGGCCGGACCAGCGCCGTCGGCCCCGGGCTCACCCTCATCCCGTCCACCGTCGGCTGGCCGCACCTCAACCTGCTGCACGCGCCGGGCTGGCGGCCGGTGATCCACTACCCGGTGCACCAGCCCGAGCTGCCCTCCCCCGCCTCCGTGGAGCTGCTCCAGCTACGGCTGGAGGCGCTGGCCCACCCCATGCGGATGCGTCTGTGCCGCCACCTCGCCCGTTCCGCGCACACGACCGGCGAACTCGCCGACACGCACAGCATCACGGCCCCCGAGGTCTCCCGGCATCTCGCGGTGCTGAAGAAGGCCGGCCTGGTCACCACCCGCCGGCGCGGCCGTTACGTGCTGCACCAGCTGGACCTGACCACGGTGGCCCGGCTCGGCAGCGACTTCCTGGAGGGCATCCTGCGCTGAACCGGCCGACGGAACGCCCGGACCGGCCGCCCCTCGTCCCCGCCGGTCAGACCGCCCCGGCCCCGCCCCCGGCCCGGACCAGCCCCGTCTCGTACGCGAGGACGACGACCTGCACCCGGTCGCGCAGGTTCAGCTTCGTGAGGATGCGGCCCACGTGCGTCTTCACGGTGGCCTCGGAGAGCACCAGGCGTGCCGCGATCTCGCCGTTCGACAGTCCCTGTGCGACCAGCAGCATCACCTCGCGCTCGCGTTCGGTGAGCTTGGCGACGCCCTGGTGCTTCGGTTCGCTCGTACCACCCGGCAGCATCGGCGAGAAGCGGTCGAGCAGACGGCGGGTGGTGGACGGCGCGACGACGGCGTCGCCGCTGTGCACGGCGCGGATGGCGTTGAGCAGTTCGGCGGGCGGAACGTCCTTGAGCATGAAGCCGCTGGCCCCGGCCTTCAGCCCGGAGAAGGCGTACTCGTCCAGGTCGAACGTGGTCAGGATGAGCACCTTGGGCGCGCCCTGCTGCGCGCAGATGCGCCGGGTGGCCTCCACGCCGTCCAGCCTCGGCATCCGGACGTCCATCAGCACCACGTCGACCGCGGTGGAGCGCAGCACGTCGATCGCCTCGGCGCCGTCACCGGCCTCGGCCACGACCTCCATGTCCGGCTGGGCGGCGAGCACCATCCGGAAGCCGGTGCGCAGCAGCACCTGGTCGTCGACGAGCATCACGCGGATCGCCATGAGGGTCTGTCTCCTGTCTGTCCCGCATCATCCGGGGCGAAGGTGTGGATGGGCCGGTGGCCCCGGCGCGGCGGCCGGGTCCGGCACGTCTGGTGGGCCGACGGGTCCGGCGGGCGGCCGGGGCTCGGATCCGGTCCGGTTTCGGCCCCGGCCCGATCCGGACCCGCATCCCGACCCGGCAGCGGACCCCGCTCGGGGTCCCGGCCCCGGGCGGGCCCGCACACGATCCTCGTCCCGGTCCGGATCCGGAGCATCAGCGGGCCGGTTTGAGCGGCAGCAGCGCGCTGATCCGGAAGCCGCCGCCCGGGCGCGGCCCGGCGTCCAGCGTTCCGCCGACCATGCCGACCCGCTCGCGCATCCCGATCATCCCGTGGCCCGCGCCGTCGGCGCCCCCGTCCTCGTACATCTCGTGCGCGGCGCCCCGTCCGTCGTCCTCGACCAGCAGCCCGAGCCCGTCGTCGAAGTAGACCAGCCGCACGCTGGCCCCGGCGTCCGGGCCGCCGTGCTTGCGGGTGTTGGTCAGCGCCTCCTGCACGATGCGGTACGCGGTCAGCTCGACTCCGCTGGGCAGCGGGCGCGGCGTTCCCTCGATCTTGAAGTCGACGGTCAGACCGGTCTGCCGCACCTGTTCGACCAGGTCCTCGATCTGGCCGACGTCGGGCTGCGGGACGTACTCCCCGCTCTCCTCCGCGTCCCCGGTCCGCAGCACCCCGAGCAGCCGCCGCATCTCGGCGAGGGCCTGCCTGCCGGTGCTGGAGATGGTCTCCAGGGCCTGCTTGGCCTGGTCGGGCGCCGCGTCCATGACGTACGCCGCCCCGTCGGCCTGCACCACCATCACCGACACGTTGTGCGCGACGACGTCGTGGAGTTCGCGGGCGATACGGGCCCGCTCGGCGGCCACCGCGACCTTCGACTGCGCCTCGCGCTCCCGCTCCAGTCGGGCCGCCCGCTCCTCCAGCTGATTGAAGTAGGCGCGCCGGGTCCGCATCGAGTCGCCGAGCACCCAGGCCAGCACGAACGGCACGGTCATCACGATGGCGACGAAGACCTGCTGGAACCAGCCGGACTGCTCCATCTCCTCGGGCCAGCGCAGCTGGGCGAGCCCCGCCGCACCCAGGCTGCACACCAGCGCGAGCCGCGAGGCCCAGCGCTCCCCCACCGTCGCCACGGTGAACACGATCACCAGCATCGCGAAGTTGGCGGGGCCCGGCACGACCCCGGTCAGCAGTTGCGCCACACCCATCGCGATGGCCAGCAGCAGCATCTTCTCCGGGGCGCGTCGGCGCAGCGCGACGACGGTGCTCAGGCCGGTGGCGATCAGCACGGCGGCCAGCAGTCCCCTGCCGTTCTCCACTGTCGCCGCCGACAGTCCGGAGAGCCCGAGGAGGAAGACAGCCCAGAAGGTGTCGACGCCCGTCGGGTGTCTGCGGAGGAAGGCGTAGAGGCGCTGCACGTGATCCAGCGTAGGGAAGGCGGAAGGTGCCCGGGTCAGCCGAAGGGCCGATCCGGCCTGCGGGACCGTACTCCCCAAGGTGGAGACTTGGAAATCGTGACGGTCAAGGCGGCGGGACGGGCACGCAGGGCATGGCGGACGTGACGGTCGGGACGGGCACGGCAGGCATGGCGGACACGGAGAACGTGACGGTCAGGATGGGCACGGCGGACATGGCGGACGTGACAGGCGCGA
Organism: Streptomyces sp. NPDC032161; assembly: GCF_040636995.1. NCBI lineage: Bacteria > Bacillati > Actinomycetota > Actinomycetes > Kitasatosporales > Streptomycetaceae > Streptomyces > Streptomyces sp. NPDC032161. The sequence goes on from NZ_JBEZVN010000007.1 coordinate 43,167, forward strand.
CGGACACGGCAGGCGCGACGGACGAGTGGCGTGGGTGGCGTGAGGCGGCGCAGACCGCCCTGTACGGGGACGGGGGGTTCTACCGGAGGCCCGAGGGGCCGGCCGGCCACTTCCGTACCTCCGTCCACGCGTCCCCGCTGTTCGCCTCCGCGGTCGCCCGGCTGCTGGTACGAACGGCCCGCGACCTGGGCACCGACGAGGTCGACCTGGTGGACCTCGGGGCGGGGCGCGGCGAACTGCTGACGGGGGTGCTGGCGGCGCTGCCGGCCGAGGACGCCGACGGGCTCGTCGTACGGGCGTACGCGGTGGAGGTCGCGGCCCGCCCGGACGGCCTCGATGCCCGGATCGAGTGGTGCGCGGAACCGCCGTCGGGGGTCCGCGGCCTGCTGTTCGCCAACGAGTGGCTGGACAACGTGCCGACCGACGTCGCGGAGACCGACGCGGACGGCGTCGACCGGTACGTCCTGGTCCGGGTCTCGGACGGCGAGGAGCGGCTGGGCGAGCCGGTGACCGGGCCCGACGCGGAGTGGCTGCGCCGCTGGTGGCCGTCGGCCGGGCCGGGCTGCCGGGCGGAGATCGGGCGCCCGCGCGACGAGGCGTGGGCGCGGGCGGTGTCCACGCTCGGCGGCGGGCTCGCGGTGGCCGTGGACTACGCCCACGCGCGCGGGACGCGACCGCCCTTCGGCACGCTCACCGGCTTCCGGTCGGGCCGCGAGGTACGGCCGGTGCCGGACGGCAGCTGCGACCTCACCTCGCATGTGGCGCTGGACGCGTGCGCGGCGGCGGTGGACGCCGGGGCCGTCCCGGGGACCGGTGCGGCGACCGGCTCCGGCAACGTCAGGGCGTCCGAGCCGGCCTCGGAGGTGCTGACGCAGCGCGAGGCGCTGCACCGGCTCGGCGTCGACGGCGCCCGCCCGCCCCTGTCCCTGGCGTCGACCGATCCGGCCGGGTACGTACGGGCCCTGGCCTCGGCGGGCGAGGCGGCGGAGCTGACGGCCCGGGGCGGTCTGGGCGACTTCGGATGGCTGATGCGACGCGTATGACGGCCGGTGCCCGGGGCACGCACGCGCCGGGCGGCGCCGCGGAAACCGCGCCCCGTGCCCGTACGCACCCCGTACGGGTCACGGGCGCCCCGGGCCCGTGACCCGTGTCCGGGTGATCTGCGTCCCCGCGTCCCGTGACCCGTGCCGTCCCCTGCGGCACCCACCACCCCGTCACCTCACCGCCCCGTCACCCCACCGTTCAGGAATACTGGCCGTATGACGGAGACGACGGTCGGCATCGGCGGCGCGGCGGAGAGCACCGACATGGTGCTCAACATCGGCCCTCAGCACCCCTCCACCCACGGTGTGCTCCGACTGCGCATCGTCCTCGACGGCGAACGCGTCCAGCACGCCGAACCGGTCATCGGCTACATGCACCGCGGCGCGGAGAAGCTGTTCGAGGCCCGCGACTACCGGCAGATCGTGATGCTCGCCAACCGCCACGACTGGCTGTCGGCGTTCTCCAACGAACTGGGCGTCGTCATGGCCGTGGAGCGGATGCTCGGCATGGAGGTCCCGGAGCGGGCGGTCTGGACGCGCACCCTGCTCGCCGAGCTGAACCGGATCCTGAACCATCTGATGTTCCTCGGCTCGTACCCGCTCGAACTCGGCGGGATCACCCCCGTGTTCCACGCGTTCCGCGAGCGCGAGGAGCTCCAGGCCGTGATGGAGGAGGTCTCCGGCGGCCGGATGCACTACATGTTCAACCGGGTCGGCGGGCTCAAGGAGGACCTCCCCGCGGGCTGGCTCGGCCGTGCCAGGGACGCCGTCGCGGCGGTCCGGGCCCGGATGGACGTGTACGACAACCTGGTGCTCGGCAACGAGATCTTCAGGGGCCGCACCCGGGGAGTCGGGGTGCTGCCCGCCGCGACCGTGCACGCGTACGGGGTGTCCGGGCCGATCGCCCGCGCCTCGGGCGTCGACTTCGACCTTCGGCGCGACGAGCCGTACCTCGCGTACGGGGAACTGGGCGACACCCTCAAGGTCGTCACGCGCACCGAGGGCGACTGCCTGGCCCGCTTCGAGTGCCTGCTGGAACAGACGCACAACTCCCTGGACCTGGCGGATGCCTGCCTGGACCGGATGGCCGGCCTGGCGCCCGGCCCCATCAACCAGCGCCTGCCCAAGGTGCTGAAGGCCCCCGAGGGCCACACCTACGCCTGGACCGAGAACCCGCTCGGCATCAACGGCTACTACCTGGTGTCCAAGGGCGAGAAGACCCCGTACCGGCTGAAGCTCCGCGCCGCCTCGTACAACAACATCCAGGTCCTCGGCGAGCTGCTGCCGGGCACCCTGGTCGCCGACATGGTGGCGATCCTGGGCTCGCTCTTCTTCGTCGTCGGAGACATCGACAAGTAGCCGACGGGCCGACGCCCCGGCCGTCCGTACGAACACGGCCCGGACCGCCCGCGCACCACTGCGCCGACAACGGTCCGGATCGCCCTCGCACTGTTTCGCGGACAACGATCGGGCCACCCGCGCGAACACACGGAACAACGATCGGGCCGCCCGCGCGAACACACGGAACAACGGTCCGGGCCGCCCGTGCGCGAACGACGGGCGGCCCGGGAGAACGGCGCGAGCGCGCGGCTACGAGATCGCGGTGCGCAGCTCCACCATGTCCATCTGCTCCGTCTCGTCGTGCGCGGTCAGGTCGATGACCTTGCCGACGGCGCCGTTCTCCGCCGTGCCCGTGCGGTGGGCGGCCAGCGCCTCCTCGCCCACCACGTCCGCGAGGTCCTCGTTCTGCACGGACTCGATCGCGGTGCGCGTCTTCTGCGTGCCGAAGAAGTCGAAGCTGCCCTGCGGCACCTGCTGGCGGCGGGGCGCCGCCCCCGGGGCGACCGTGCTGGCGGCCGGCACCCGACGCGCCTGGAGCAGCGCGGCGGACGGCCGGGACGCGGGAAGGGCGGTCGTCGGACTCGGCTGCCGCGCCGGGGAGGCGTCGTCCTCGGCCGCCGTGTGCCTCCCCGGCCGGTCCTCCGCCTTCGGGTCCCGCTCGGCGAGGTCCCGCTTCCGGGCCTCCTCGGCGTTGCGCCGGGCCTCCTGGAGCGCCCTGTTGCGCGGCAGGTCCTCCAGCGCCTGAGCGGCACGCAGGTAGGCGGCCGGGGTCGGGGTGCTGCGCGCGGCCGGCAGCTCCCTGGGAGCCGCGGCTTCGAGCGCGAGCCGCCTGCGGCCCTCCAGCGCGCTGGCGCGCCCCGTCTCGGCGTTGGCGTACCGGCGCAACAGCGCGGCGTGCTCCCCGCGCAGATGGGCCAGCTCCACCCGCTTGCGCCGCAGCTTCGTCTCCAGCCGGGTGCGCAGCTCGCGCGCCTCCTCCAGGTCGGACTCCAGCCCGGCCACGCGTTCCTCGGCCCGCCACTCGTCACCGGCGCGGGCACGCTTCAGCTCCGCGACCCGACGGCCGGCCTCCCGGTCCCAACTGCGCATCAGATACGCGCCGGTCACCGCGGCGGCCGCCGTGGCGGCCACCAGACCGCGCAGGACCAGGGGCTCGGCGAGCAGCCAGGCGCCCGCGGCGCAGAGGACCGAGACCCCGGCGACGGCCGAAGGCGGAAGGATTCTGTGCAGCGGTGTCGAATGGCGATGACGTCCACGTGGCATGGCCTGAAATTTACCGTGTGTAGGAGGAACTTGGGGGGCTGCCCGGCAATCTGTTCCCGGCCGGTTACCTGACGGCCCCCTTCACGTCCCGAATCCCGCCTTACTTCTCCACCTCTCCCTGCTTCCGGCCGCTACTTCCGGATGAGGCCCTTCGACCGCAGATAGTCCTTGGCCACATCGGCGGGCTTTGCGCGCTCCGCGTCGACCTTGCGGTTCAGTTCCGCGAGGTCCTCGGTGGTCAGCACCTTGGTGATCTTGCCGAGCGCGTCGGCGACGTCCTGCGAACCCGCGTCCTTCGCATTGACGACCGGCAGTACGTTGTCCGCGTTCTGGAGCTTCTTGTCGTCCTCCAGGAACACCAGGCCGTAGCTGTCGAGCACCGCGTCCGTGGTGGTCGTGAGGACCAGTTGGTCCTTGCCGTCCTTGACCGCCTGCTTGGACTGCGGCGTGCCGACTCCCTTGGGGTCGATGCCGGTGACATTGATGCCGTACGTCTTTTTCAGACCCGGCGCGCAGAACGGCCGCACCTCGCACTCGTCACCTGCGGCGATCTTCACCGCGACCTTCGATCTGCCGAGATCCGAAAGCGACTTGAGCTTGTGTTCGGCGGCGAATTCCTCGGTCACCGCGAAGGCGTTCTGGTCGACGGCCGCGCCGGCCGGGAGCACCTTCAGTCCGCGCGGGGCGGCGAGCTTCTCCAACGCCGCGACCGTGGCGGCGGCGTCGCCCGAGGCCACCGGCTTCTTCGCGGCCTCCTTCGCGCCGTTCGCCTTGGCGTTGAGGAATTCCGCGATCGTCGCGGCATATTCGGGAACGACGTCGATCTCGCCCTTCTCCAGGGAAGGTTCGTAGAGTTCCCGGTTGGCCACGGTGGTGACCGAGGTGCGGTATCCGGCGTCGCCGAGGATCTGCGCGTACAGCTCCGCGAGCACCTTGGACTCGGTGAAGGAGGCCGCGCCGACGACGAGCGGACCCTTCTCGCCGCCGCCGGATCCGCCGGAGGACGCCGAGCCGCCCTTGTTCTTCTCCAGGCTGTCGCCGCCGCACGCGGCGAGCGAGCCCGCCAGCGCGACCATGCCGATGACCGCGCCGGCTATGCGCGAGGTCTTGCTCATCGTGTTCTCCGTCCACAGCGCCAGGGCTGTTCGAGTACGAGATGGGTCAGGACTGTTCGGGTGCGGGGCACGCCTCGGTGGGCGGGGCGGGCCCTCCCCCGCTCCGGGCACGGGCGACGGGCCCCCTCGCGCCGGCCCTCGTGCGGGCCCCTTGTGTCGGCCCTCGTGCCGGGTCTCATGCGGGCCCTCATGCCGTCCCGCGGCGACGGCGCAGCGGCGAGAGCACCCGCCCGAGCACCACCAGCACCGCCTCCACCAGCAGGGCGAGCGACGCGACCAGTACCGCCCCCGCGACGACCTGCGGAGTGTCGTACGTGTTGAAGCCGGCCGTGATGATCCGGCCGAGACCGCCCTGGCCGACCATCGCCGCGATCGTCGCCGTGGCGACCACCTGGACCGCCGCCGAGCGCAGCCCGGTCATGATCATCGGGTAGGCCAGCGGGAGCTCGACCCGTACGAACAACTGACCGCCGGACATCCCCATGCCCCGCGCCGCCTCGGTCACCGAACGGTCCACCTCCGCCATCCCGACGTAGGCGTTGGTGAGCAGCGGCGGCACGGCGAACAGCACCAGCGCGACGATCGTCGGCACGTACCCGGCGTTGCGCAGCGGCGAGACCATGAAGAGGGCCAGCACCGCGAAGACCGGGACCGCACGCCCCACGTTGGAGAGGTTGACGGCCGGCGCACCCCCCTTCCCGATGTGGCCCAGATACAGCGCGACCGGCAGCGCGATCGCGCAGGCGGCGGCGAGCGCGACCCCGCTGACCCAGAGGTGCTCGACGAGCCGGTGGGCCGCCCCGTTCTCCCCCGTCCAGTTCGCCCCGGTGGTGAGCCAGGTCCACGCCTGACCGAGAACGCCCATGGTCAGACCGCCTTCGCCGTGGTGCGTGAGGGAGTGGCGCGTATTCGGGTCCAGGGGGTCAGCAGGCGCTGGAGCCCCAGCAGCAGCAGATCGGCGACGACCGCGAGCAGCACGCACAGGACCGAGGCGGTGAGCACCTGCGCCTTGAAGAAGCTGGGCAGGGCGTCCGCGATCAGATTGCCGAGGCCGCCCCTGCCGATGATCGACCCGACCGTCGTCAGGGCGATCGTCGAGACCGTGGCGATCCGCACGCCTGCCATCACCGCGGGCATCGCGAGCGGGAGTTCGACCTCCCAGAGCAGCCGGACCGGCCCGTATCCCATACCCTGTGCGGCTTCCCTGGCCTCCTGCGGAACGGCTTCGAGACCCGCCAGGATGTTCCGCACGAGGATGGTCAGCGAATACAGCACCAGTCCGGTGACCACCAGCGCGGCGGACAGCCCGAAGAACGGCAGCAGCAGCGAGAACATGGCCAGCGAGGGCACGGTGTAGAGCACCGTCGTCAGGCCGAGGACCGGACCGGCGAAACGAGGGCCGCGGCGGGCGAGCAGCGCCAGCGGAAAGGCCACGAGCAGCCCGATCAGCACCGATACCGCCGTGATCCAGATGTGCTGGACCGTCGCGTCCATCAGCTCCTCGCTGCGGGAACGGAGATACTCCCCGCAGATCCAGTCATTCGTCACCATGCAGTTCTGTACGGCAGCCATCCGCCCCCACCTCCCTTTTGCCGCCTCGCGCCGAAACGCCGGGATACCGCGTACGACGCCGGGCCGTCCCGTACGCCGAAGCACCGAAGTGCCCGGAGTACCGGCGCACCCGGAGCATCAAAGCACTCGACGCACCGAAGCGCCGGTGTTCCGAGACCCTATCCCCGACCACTGACACTCGCCGAGACCGTCGTATTCCAGCAACATGACCTCCACACAACACCCGCGACAATGGGGAACCATGATCCGTTTCGAGCACGTCACCAAGCGGTACGCGGACGGCACCACCGCCGTCGACGACCTTTCCTTCGAGGTCGCCGAGGGTGAACTGGTCACGCTCGTCGGACCGTCGGGCTGTGGCAAGACGACCACCATGAAGATGGTGAACCGGCTGATCGAACCGACCGAGGGCCGGATATTCCTCGACGGTGACGACATATCCGCCATCGACCCCGTCCGGCTGCGCCGTCGTATCGGGTACGTGATCCAGCAGGTGGGCCTGTTCCCGCACCGTACGATCCTGGAAAACACCACGACGGTCCCTCATCTCCTGGGCTGGAAACGGGGAAAGGCACGCGCACGCGCGGCGGAACTCCTCGACCTCGTCGGACTTGACCCTTCCGTTTATGGCGACCGCTATCCGGAACAGCTCTCCGGCGGTCAGCGCCAACGCGTGGGAGTGGCGAGGGCGCTGGCCGCGGACCCGCCGGTGCTGCTGATGGACGAGCCTTTCGGCGCCGTCGACCCGGTCGTACGGGAACGGCTGCAGAACGAATTCCTGAAACTCCAGGCACAGGTCCGCAAAACCGTGCTGTTCGTCACGCACGACATCGAGGAAGCCGTCCGGCTCGGCGACCGGATCGCCGTCTACGGTCAGGGCACCATCGAGCAGTTCGACTCCCCGGCGACCGTGCTCGGCGCGCCCGCCACCCCCTATGTCGCTGACTTCGTCGGCGCCGACCGCGGTCTCAAGCGGCTCTCCGTGACCCCCATCGAGGCGGGCGACCTCGACCAGCCTCCCGTCGTCCACCTCGACGACTCCCTGGAGCGGGCGACCGAACGGCTCCGGGCCGAGGGGGCGCGCTGGGCGGTCGTCCTGGACGGCGAGGACAATCTGCACGGCTGGATCCCGGCCGACCCTCCCGCCACCACGCACACCGCCGGGCCCGCGCCCCGGTCCGCCGGTTCAAAAGCCGCCCCCGCGCCCCGGTCCGCTGCCGGTTCGGAAGCCGGCCCCGCCTCCGCGCCCGCCTCCCCGGCCGCCTCCGGGGGCACGGTCCGCGCCCACGCCCGGCGGATGGAGGCATGGCTTCCGGTCGGCGCCCCGCTCAAGCAGGCGTTCGCCACCATGCTCCAGCACGACGCGGGCTGGATCGCCGTCATCGACGAGGAGGCGAACGGCCGGTTCCTCGGCGTGCTCACCCCGGCACGGCTCCACGAGGCGCTGCGCCGCTCCATCGACGCCGACGCCCAGGACGTGCCGCGCGCCGAGGTGGCCGTCGAGTCCGTGGAGAGCCTGGCCGGGCCGCTCGGCCCCGGCGGCCGGTAGGACTTCCCCGACCGCCGGTAGGGCTTCCCCGTAGCCGGCGCCCCCGGCGGCCGGACAGCTCAGTTCTCGCTGAGCCGGCTGCTCATCCAGTCCAGCGCCGGGGGGATCTCCCGCCGCCAGGTGTTGAAGTTGTGCCCGCCGCTGTCGAGCACGATCGACGAGACCTGGGCGGGCACCTTCACCTTCGCGATGAACTTCTGCGTGGACCGGTAGTTCCCCTCGCCCTGCCTGGAGGTCGTGACCAGGAAGGACGCGTCGGGCTGCGGCAGGTGGTCCAGACTCCACATCAGGTTCGCCCGGTCGCGCGCCCGCTGGTCGCCGTGGAAGAGATCGCCGGTCGTCGGGTCCTCGGCCGCCTTGTAGTACGCGGAGAGTCCCGCGCTCGCGGCGAACCGGTCCGCGTGGTGGAGACCTATCTTCAGCGCGCAGTATCCCCCGGTCGAGTTGCCCATGATGCCCCAGTTGCGGGCCCGGGTGCCGACCCGGTACGCCTCCGAGATCGCCCGCGGCAGGTCCTCGGCGAAGAACGTCTCCGTCTGCGGCCCGCCCTTGATGTCCACGCATTCGGTGTCCCTCGGCGGCGCCACCGTGGGCCGCAGCATCACCAGGATCAGCGGCTGCGCGCGCCCGGCCTTCACCCGCGCGTGTGCCGTCTGGGGGTACCGCAGGCCCTTGAGGAGGTTCTCCGACACGCCCGGATAACCCGTCAGGACGACGACCGCGGGGAACTTCCGGCGGGCGAACTCGGGCCGGAAGTACTCCGGCGGGAGGTACACGTACGCCGAGCTCTCTATCCCCGACTTCCGGCCCGCGATCACGACCTTGTCTATCCGCCCGGACACGGCGGGGCGCGGCGCGCCCGGCACCCCCGAGTGCTGCGTCCCGATCCGGACGATGTTCCTGGAGGCCGATGCCCCGTCCGCGTGGTCCGTGACCACGCCCTGCTCCTGTTCCTGGCCGAACAGATCCGCCCAGGAACCGTAGAAGAGGAACGACTTGTTGGCCGCCAGGGCGACCGAGACGAACAGCATCACCTGGGTCACGAGCAGCAGCCCGACCCGCCCGAACACCACGGAGACGCCACGCCGGGCCAGCCGCGGCCAGAACCAGACCGTGGCGGCGAAGGAGACCACGCCCAGCGCGATGGCCGCGACCAGAAGCGTCGTGCTGGTAAGACCCATGGGGGTGAGCTTTCTTGTCTGGAAATTTCCGGTGCGCGGATAAACCCTCAGCGCGGAAGCCTCGTCCTACAGTTCGCACATCGTCCGAAAGCCCTCGGACGAAGGACTCAGGAAACTCAGGAATCTCTCGCGGAGCCACGGGAAGCGATGTCTGTCACGCTAGATGGGGATAAATCAGGATCGGTTCCGAGTCCCGTACGCAAGTTCGTACGGGGCCCGCGCCCCGAGACCGTCCCGACGCTGATCGGTACCGCCAGCACCGTCGTCGGCCTGATCGACGTCGCCGCGGGCGTCTTCCCGCGCTTCCGGCACAGCCGGATGCATGCGCTCGCCGAGGTGCTGCCGGGTGCGTTCGGACCGTTCGCCGCCGCTCTCTCCCTGAGCGCGGGCGTTCTGTTGCTGCTCCTCGCCCACGGTCTCAAACGGCGCAAGCGGCGGGCCTGGCGGGCCGCCGTCGTCCTGCTGCCGGCCGGGGCGCTGGCGCAGTTCCTCTACCGGCACTCGATCACCGGCATGCTCGTCTCGCTGGCCCTCTGCGCGCTGCTGGTCCGTCACCGCGGCGAGTTCTCCGCGCTCCCGGACCCGAGGAGCCGCTGGTGGGCACTGGCCAACTTCGTGGTGCTCGGTGCGGGTTCGATGGGCCTGGGCCTCGTCATCGTCAGCTCCCATCCCCGGCGGATCGTGGGCAGCCCCAGTATCGCCGACCGGCTCCAGCACGTGCTGTACGGGCTGTTCGGTGTGGAGGGCCCCGTGGACTACGGCGGGGACACCTCCTGGACCGTGGGGTACTCGCTCGGCGCCCTCGGCCTGCTGACCGCCGTCACCACCATCTACCTGGCCTTCCGTCCCGAGCACCCGGCCGCGCGCCTCACCGGGGACGACGAGGCCCGGCTGCGCGCCCTGCTGGAGAAGCACGGCGGCCGGGACTCGCTCGGCCACTTCGCGCTCCGCCGCGACAAGGCCGTCGTCTTCTCCCCGAGCGGCAAGGCGGCCGTCTGCTACCGGGTCGTGTCCGGGGTGATGCTGGCGAGCGGCGACCCGATCGGCGACGTGGAGGCATGGCCCGGCGCCATCGAACGCTTCATGGACGAGGCCAGGGCCCACTCCTGGACCCCCGCCGTGATGGGCTGCAGCGAGACCGGCGGCGAGGTCTGGACCCGCGAGACCGGGCTCGACGCGCTGGAACTCGGCGACGAGGCGGTGGTGGACGTCGCGGATTTCTCGCTCGCCGGGCGCCCGATGCGCAACGTACGCCAGATGGTGAAGCGCATTGAACGCCTCGGCTACGAGACCCGGGTCCGGCGCGCACGCGACATCGGCGAGGACGAACTGGCCCGCATCCGCCGCGCGGCCGACGACTGGCGGGGCACCGACACCGAGCGCGGCTTCTCCATGGCGCTCGGCCGGATCGGCGACCCGGCCGACGGGGACTGCGTCATCGCCACCGCACACAAGGCCGACGAACCGGGCGCCGAGTCCCCCTACGGCGACCTGAAGGCCGTGCTCCACTTCGTCCCGTGGGGCCACGACGGCATGTCCCTCGACCTCATGCGCCGCGACCGCTCCGCCGATCCCGGCATGAACGAGCTGCTGATCGTCGCCGCCCTCCAGGCCGCTCCCCGGCTGTCCGTCGGCCGGGTCTCGCTGAACTTCGCCATGTTCCGCTCCGCTCTCGCCCGCGGCGAGAAACTGGGCGCGGGACCGGTGCTGCGGCTCTGGCGCGGACTGCTGATCTTCCTCTCGCGCTGGTTCCAGATCGAGTCGCTGTACAAGTTCAACGCCAAGTTCCGGCCCCGCTGGGAGCCCCGCTTCGTGGTCTACCGCACCGCCCGGGACCTGCCCCGGATCTCCCTGGCCGCCATGCGGGCGGAGGGCTTCGTGAACCTCGCCCTGCCCCGCCCGTTCGCCCGCCGGTTCCCCAGCGCCCGGCCCCGCCCCTGCGCCCACACTCCGGCCACGGACCGCGAGCAGCACGCCCGCGCGGCGTAACCGGCACACCGTACGGGGCCTACGCTGGTCGCATGAGTACGTTGCGTGGACGAGGCACGGTCCAGGGCCTGCCGGAGTGGGACCGCTGTGCGGTCATGGGTGTCGTCAATGTGACCCCGGACTCCTTCTCCGACGGGGGCCGCTGGTTCGACACCACGGCCGCGGTCAAACACGGCCTCGACCTGGTCGCGCAGGGCGCCGACCTGATCGACGTCGGCGGCGAGTCGACCCGGCCCGGTGCCAGCCGGGTGGACGCGTCGGAGGAGCTGCGACGCGTGGTCCCGGTGGTCCGGGGCCTGGCCGCCGAGGGCGTCACGGTCTCCGTGGACACCATGCGGGCCGGGGTCGCCGAGGAGGCCGTCGCGGCCGGGGCCGCCCTGGTCAACGACGTGAGCGGCGGCCTCGCCGACCCGGCCATGGTCGGGGTCGTCGCCGATGCCGGAGTGCCGTTCGTCGTCATGCACTGGCGCGGTTTCAGCGAGTCGATGAACAGCCGCGCGGTGTACGAGGACGTCGTCGCCGAGGTCGTCCGGGAGCTGCGGGAACGGATGGACGCCGTGGTCGCCGGCGGCGTCGCCCCGGAACGGATCGTCATCGACCCCGGCCTCGGCTTCGCCAAGGACGCCGCCCACGACCTCACCCTGGTCGCCCACCTCGACGACCTGCACGCCCTGGGCCGCCCGCTGCTGGTCGCCGCCTCCCGCAAGCGCTTCCTCGGCCATGTGCTGGCCGGCGAGGGCGCGCCGCCGCCCGCCCGGGAACGTGACGCCGCCACCGCGGCGGTCTCCGCGCTCTCCGCCCACGCGGGCGCCTGGGCCGTCCGGGTCCACGAGGTGCGCGCCACCGCCGACGCCGTCCGGGTCGCCCGCGCCGTCGAGGGCGCCGCGTGAGCGGGCCGCGCGACGAGCACGCGGAGGCCGCCGCCGACATCGCGGCCGTCGAGCAGGCCAACACCGCCTTCTACGAGGCGATGGAACGCGGCGACCTCGACGAACTGTCCGGGCTGTGGCTGCCGGGCGAGGACCTCACCGTCTCCTGCGTCCACCCCGGCTGGCCGGTGCTCAGCGGCCGCGGCGAGGTGCTGCGGAGTTACGCCCTGATCATGGCCAACACCGAGTACATCCAGTTCTTCCTGACCGACGTCTCGGTCTCGATGACCGGCGACACGGCCCTGGTGACCTGTACGGAGAACATCCTCAGCGGCGGGCCCGCCGAGGACGGCAACGCGCTGGGACCGCTCGTCGGCCAGCTCGTCGTGGCCACCAACGTGTTCCGGCGCACCCCCGACGGCTGGAAGCTCTGGTCCCACCACGGCTCGCCCGTACTGACCGAGTCCGACGACGACGAGAACGGGAACGGAAACGGCGAAGGCGCCTCCTGACCGGCCGAAAGCCATCTCCTGAGCGGGAACGAGCCCTTTCCTGATCGTCCGGAAGCCGTCTCCCGACCGGAAAGTTCGCCTCCCGGGAGGGTTGGAATTCACGTCTGCGGGTAGTAGCGGCTACCAGTCCCGTGAGGTCCTGTCCATAGCCCCCGCGGGGGAGCACTGTCGGTGCTCGAAGGTAGATTCGAAAGAGAGCACCTCGCCGTCCGCACACGGCCCCGTGTCTCTACGCCCAACGACAGCAGGAGTGATTCGCGTGGATCGTGTCGCGCTGCGCGGCCTCAAGGCCCGTGGACACCACGGCGTCTTCCCCCGGGAACGGGAAGAGGGCCAGACCTTCATCGTGGACCTGGTGCTCGGCCTGGACACCCGCCCCGCGGCAGCCACCGACGACCTGACCAAGACGGTGCACTACGGCATCGTCGCCGAGGAGGTCGTCGAGGTCGTGCAGGGAGAACCGGTCGATCTGATCGAGACGCTCGCGGAGCGCATCGCCCAGAAATGCCTCAAGCACGAAGGGGTCGAGGAGGTGGAGGTGGTGGTGCACAAACCGGACGCGCCGATCACCGTCCCCTTCGACGATGTCACCATCACCATCACACGGAGCCGAGTATGACTGGTTTTTCCACCAAGGGGCAGAGCGACCCGACCGTACAGCCGGTCCCCGCCTCCGTGGTCGCGCAGGTGGACGCCGCGGACAGCACCCTCTCCAACCCCAAGCGCGCCGTGCTCTCCCTGGGGTCCAATCTCGGCAACCGGCTGGAGACCCTCCAGGGCGCCATAGACGCGCTGGAGGACACCCCGGGCCTGCGGGTCAAGGCCGTCTCACCGGTGTACGAGACGGAGCCCTGGGGCGTCGCCCCCGGCTCCCAGCCCTCGTACTTCAACGCGGTGGTCGTGGTGAAGACGACGCTCCCCCCGTCCTCGCTCCTGGAGCGCGGCCAGGCCATCGAGGAGGCGTTCGAGCGGGTCCGCGAGGAGCGCTTCGGCCCGCGCACCATCGACGTCGACATCGTGGCGTACGCGGACGTCGTCTCCGACGACCCGGAGCTCACCCTTCCCCACCCCCGGGCCCATGAGCGGGCCTTCGTCCTCGCCCCGTGGCACGACATCGAGCCCGACGCCCAGCTGCCGGGCGCCGGTCCCGTCGCGGAGCTGCTGGCCGATGTAGGGCTCCACGGCATACAGCCCCGCGCCGACCTGGAACTCCGTCTGCCCGAGTAGTCGTTAGGCTCGACGGACGGAATCCGGCCGGACACGACCGGGCAGGACCGGACGGAAACGATCATGGGCGGCGAAGGGCGGATCACTCGGTGAAGCAACTACGGCTCGGGGTACTCATCGGCCTCTTCGCCGCGGCCGGGGTGCTCTCCTGGGGCGGTGCGCGCCTCTGGGACTCCCTGGGCAGCCTGCCGAGCGTTCCCCTCGCCGCGCCGATCGTGCTCGCGGTGATCGCCGCCGTCCTGCTCGCGACGGCGCTCTCCATCCGTTCCCGGCTGCGCGCCCAGCGCGAGCGCCGGCCGGGAGCCAAGGGCGTCGAACCCCTGATGGCGGCACGGGCCGTCGTCTTCGGCCAGGCCAGCGCGCTGGTCGTGGCCCTGGTCTCCGGGATGTACGGCGGCACGGGCGTCTTCCTGCTCGGCTCCCTCGACGTCCCCGCCCGCCGCGACCAGGCGATCTACGCGGGCTTCGCGGTCCTGGCCGGCATCGCGGTGGTCGCCGCGGCCCTCTGGCTGGAGCGCATCTGCAAGCTCCCGGAGGACGAGGACGGCGACGGCGACAAGAGCCGCTCGTCCGTCTGACGGCGGCACCGGCCCCGGAGCCAGAACCCCGCCGTCCGCCGTCTCCCGGCCGGAGCGAGGACTCCGTGCCCGGACGGGCCCCGAGGCCCCTCCCCGGCCGGGCAGGGGCCTCAGCGGGCCAGTATCAGGCTCATCGCCTCGGCCCGCGTGGACGCGTCGCGCAGCTGGCCGCGCACCGCCGAGGTCGTCGTCTTCGCGCCGGGCTTGCGGATGCCCCGGACGGACATGCACATGTGCTCCGCCTCGATGACCACGATCGCGCCGCGCGCCTCCAGGATGCGCATCAGCGAGTCCGCGATCTGCGTGGTCAGCCGCTCCTGCACCTGGGGCCTGCGGGCGAACACGTCGACCAGACGGGCGAGCTTCGACAGACCCGTGATCTTGCCGCTCTCCGCCGGGATGTAGCCGACGTGGGCCACCCCGTGGAACGGCAGCAGGTGGTGCTCGCAGAGGCTGACGATCTCGATGTCCTTCACCAGGACCATCTCGTCGTGCCCCAGATCGAACGTGGTGGTCAGGACGTCCTCGGGCACCTGCCGCAGCCCGGCGAGGATCTCCTTGTACGCCCGCGACACCCGGCTCGGCGTCTCGCGCAGCCCCTCGCGGTCCGGGTCCTCGCCCACGGCGAGGAGGAGCTCGCGCACGGCGGCCTCGGCCCGCTTCTCGTCGAACTCGCCGATCGGCCCCTGGCCGTCCAACGTCACCGGGTCGGTCATCTGTGCCTCGTTCCTCTGAGCTGTCACCGCACACACTTCTCGTACGGTCGTACGAAAAAGCCGCGCCCTCACAGGCTAGAACCTGCGAGGGCGCGGCATCCATTCCGAGCCCGGTCCGGCCCCCGTGACAGGGACCACATCCGGGTCAGGACTCGGGGCGGTCCTCCGGCAGCGCCTCGGTCGCCGGAACGCTGTCCGCCGGGACGACCGAGCCGTTCGCCGTGGTGGCGCCGTTGGTGAGCGCGAGCTCCTTCGGCGAGAGCACCGGGGGCCGCGTCGACGGGGTGCGCCGGGCGGAACCGGTCCACGCCGGGCGGGCCGGGCGCTTCACGACCGGGGCGAAGATCTCGGCGATCTCCTCCTTGCCGAGGGTCTCCTTCTCCAGGAGCTGGAGAACGAGGTTGTCCAGCACGTCGCGGTTCTCGACGAGGATCTCCCACGCGTCGTTGTGGGCGGTCTCGATGAGCTTCTTGACCTCTTCGTCGACGAGGGCCGCGACCTCTTCCGAGTAGTCGCGCTGGTGGCCCATCTCCCGGCCCACGAAGGGCTCGGTGTTGTCGCCGCCGAACTTGATCGCGCCGAGCCGCTCCGTCATGCCGTACTGCGTGACCATCGCGCGGGCCGTGGCCGTGGCCTTCTCGATGTCGTTCGCCGCACCAGTGGTCGGGTCGTGGAAGACCAGCTCCTCGGCCGCCCGCCCGCCCAGCATGTAGGCCAGCTGGTCGAGCATCTCGTTGCGCGTCGTGGAGTACTTGTCCTCCTCCGGGAGCACCATCGTGTAACCGAGGGCGCGGCCGCGGGAGAGGATCGTGATCTTGTGGACCGGGTCCGCCTGCGGAGAAGCCGCCGCGACCAGGGCGTGTCCGCCCTCGTGGTACGCGGTGATCTTCTTCTCCTTCTCGGACATGATCCGGGTCCGCTTCTGCGGGCCCGCCACGACGCGGTCGATGGCCTCGTCGAGCATCTTGTTGTCGATCAGCTTCTGGTTGCTGCGCGCCGTGAGGAGCGCCGCCTCGTTCAGCACGTTCGACAGGTCGGCACCGGTGAAGCCGGGCGTGCGCCGGGCGACGGCGCCGAGGTCGACGTCCTTCGCGACCGGCTTGCCCTTCTGGTGGACCTTGAGGATCTCCAGGCGGCCCTGCATGTCCGGCCGGTCGACCGCGATCTGCCGGTCGAATCGGCCCGGACGCAGCAGCGCCGGGTCGAGGATGTCCGGGCGGTTCGTGGCGGCGATCAGGATGACGCCGCCCTTCACGTCGAAGCCGTCCATCTCGACGAGCAGCTGGTTCAGCGTCTGCTCGCGCTCGTCGTGACCGCCACCCATCCCGGCACCGCGGTGCCGGCCGACGGCGTCGATCTCGTCGACGAAGACGATCGCCGGGGCGTTCGCCTTGGCCTGCTCGAAGAGGTCACGGACCCGGCTGGCACCGACACCGACGAACATCTCGACGAAGTCGGAACCGGAGATCGAGTAGAAGGGGACGCCCGCCTCGCCCGCGACGGCGCGCGCGAGCAGCGTCTTGCCCGTACCGGGAGGCCCGTACAGCAGGACGCCCTTGGGGATCTTGGCACCGACGGCCTGGAACTTCGCCGGCTCCTGGAGGAACTCCTTGATCTCCTGGAGCTCCTCGACCGCCTCGTCCGAGCCCGCCACGTCGGCGAACGTCGTCTTCGGGGTGTCCTTGGTGATCAGCTTGGCCTTGGACTTCCCGAACTGCATGACCCGGGAGCCGCCGCCCTGCATCTGATTCATCAGGAACAGGAAGACGACCACGATCAGGACGAAGGGCAGCAGCGACAGGAGGATCGAGATGAACGGGGACTGCTTCGACGGGGAGACCGTGTAGCCCTTGTCGATCTTGCCGCTCTCGAACTTCTGCTGCAGCGTGTCGGCGAGCTGGACTCCCTGGTTGCCGATGTAGTTCGCCTGGAACTTGCTGCCGGACTCGCCCGAGAGCTTCTGGCCGTTCTTCAGCTCGATCTTGATGATCTGTTCGTCACCGGTGGTCAGCTTGGCCTGCGCCACCTGGTCCCTGCTGATCGCCTGGACCACCTTGCCGGTGTCCACCGATTTGTAGCCGCCCGACGAGCCGACGACCTGCATCAACACGACCACGGCGAGGACGGCCAGCACGATCCACATGACCGGCCCACGGAAGTATCGCTTCACGTCCATCCATACGGGGCGATCACGCCCCGTCCCTCCTGCCCGTAGGTAAATGCTGCTGTGAGAAAAGACTGTTCTTCGGACGGTACCGCAGCATTGTCACCCGCGACTGCCGGGGACGTCTGTCAAAACCGTCCTTCCATGTCTCAACGACGGGAATCGAGTAAAAGGTTCCCGTCACCGGTCGCCGCCGTGGTCCGTACCGGAAGGCGGCACCGCGCGGGCGGTCAGCCGCCGTAGACGTGCGGGGCGAGCGTGCCGACGAAGGGGAGGTTGCGGTACTTCTCCGCGTAGTCCAGCCCGTAGCCGACGACGAATTCGTTGGGGATGTCGAAACCGACCCACTTGCAGTCGAGCGCGACCTTGGCCGCGTCCGGCTTGCGCAGCAGCGTGCAGATCTCCAGGGACGCGGGCTCGCGCGACCCGAGGTTGGACATCAGCCAGGACAGGGTCAGGCCCGAGTCGATGATGTCCTCGACGATCAGGACGTGCTTGCCCTTGATGTCGGTGTCCAGGTCCTTCAGGATCCGGACGACTCCGGAGGACTGGGTGCCCGCGCCGTACGACGAGACGGCCATCCAGTCCATGGTGACGGGGTTGGACAGCGCACGCGCCAGGTCCGCCATCACCATCACCGCGCCCTTGAGGACGCCGACGATGAGCAGGTCCTTGCCCGCGTACTCCGCGTCGATCTTCGCGGCCAGCTCGACGAGCTTCGCGTCGATCTCTTCCTTGGTGAGGAGCACCGACTGGAGGTCGGTGCCCATGTCCTTCTCGTTCACCCGCGTCTCTTTCTGTGCCTGCCGGGCCCGGGGCGGCGCCCCGTACCGGCGGCCTCTCGCCTGCGTGTCAGCCGCTCGTGCTTCAGCTCTGCCGAATCACAAGTCTGCCACCCTGGCGCATGGCCTCGACGCGGCCGGGCAGGTTGATGGCCCGCTGGCCGCGCCAGCCGGTGATCAGGCGGTCGACCTCCTCGATGTGCCGGGCGAACAGCGAACCTGCCGGGGAACCGGCCTCCACGACGGCCCGGCGCAGCACCCGGCGGCGTACGGCGGGCGGCAGCGCGTACAGCTTGGCGCACTCCAGCCGGCCCGCCTCGTCCCGTACGGTGCGCTCGGCCTCGGCGGCCCAGGTGTCGAGCGCGTCGGCGTCGTCGCGGGAGAGCTGCGCGGTACGGGCCAGGGCCTCGACGACCCCCTTGCCCAGCGCCTTCTCCAGGGCGGGCAGGCCCTCGTGGCGCAGCCGGGAGCGGGTGTAGGCGGGATCGATGTTGTGCGGGTCGTCCCACACGGGCAGGGACTGGACGAGGCAGGCCTTGCGGGCGGTCTGCCGGTCGAGCTGGAGGAAGGGACGGCGGTAGCGGCCGGACGGGCCGGACGCGGCGGCCATGCCGGAGAGGGACCGGATGCCGGAGCCGCGGGCGAGGCCCAGCAGCACCGTTTCCGCCTGGTCGTCGCGGGTGTGGCCGAGCAGCACGGCGGCGGCTCCGTGCCGTTCGGCGGCCTCGTCCAGGGCTGCGTAGCGGGCGTCACGGGCGGCGGCCTCGGGCCCGCCCTCGTGGCCGACGCGCACGGCGACGGACTCGACCGGGTCGAGGTGCATGGCGGCGAGGCGGTCGACGACTTCGGCGGCCCGGGTGTCGGAGCCGTCCTGGAGGCCGTGGTCGACGGTGATGCCACCGGCCCGGACGTCGAGCTTGCGCGCCTCGAAGGCGAGGGCGGAGGCGAGTGCCATGGAATCGGCGCCGCCGGAGCATGCGACGAGCACCAGGGGGGTATCGGGGAGTGCGGGGCGCTGTCTGCCCGCGCCGGCTTCGGCGAACCCGGGGTGCGGAGTGCGCCGGGGGTGCCCGGCGTCGCGGGCGCGTCCGGCGTTGTCGCAGGTGTGGCCGTGGTTACTGTCGCGGGCGTTGTTGCGAGTGTGTTCGGTGAGTACGTCGTGGAGTACGCGGCGGACCGCCAGGCGTATCGCCGCGACCGCAGGATGGGGACCCATGTCCGGTGCCCTTCGTGGAGTATCGGGAGTGCCTAGGAGTGACAGGACGAGTGAGAATTCCGTCACTCAGAGTGCATCGATGGTGACAGAGGCAAGCCGTCCATCGAGCATTGCACGCCTTCCCATGCCTCTACGGTCCCTCGGATGGGTGATTACCGGCGCGTTCTTGTCCTGTCGCGCGCCGTCGTGGCCGCCATGGTCACGGCTCTGCCTTACGGTGCACCCTCACTCCGCCCTGCGGTGCACCCTCGCGATCCAGTCCGCGGGCTTCGAGATCTCCGCCTTGGTGGGGAGCGTGTTCGGCGAGGTCCAGACCCGGTTGAAGCCATCCACGCCCACCTCGTCGACCACGGCGCGGACGAACCGTTCGCCGTCGCGGTACTGGCGCAGTTTGGCGTCGAGCCCGAGGAGCTTGCGCAGCGCCTGGTCGAGGCGGCTCGCCCCGCGCGCCCGGCGCTGCTGGAACTTCTCGCGGATCTCGGCGACGGAGGAGACGACCTCGGGTCCGACGCCGTCCATCACGTAGTCGGCGTGCCCTTCGAGCAGGGACATCACGGCGGTGAGCCGGCCGAGGATCTCCCGCTGGGCCGGGGTCTGGACGAGCTCGACGAGGCTGCGTCCGCCCTCCTCGCCGTCCTCGCCCTCGGGGCGGCCCCCGGCCAGCGACTGGGCGGCCTCGCGAAGCCGCTCCAGGAAGGTCATCGGGTCGACGTCGGTCTCTTCGAGGAATGACTGGATCTCGCCCTGGAGGTGGTCGCGCAGCCAGGGCACACCGGTGAACTGGGTGCGGTGGGTCTCCTCGTGCAGGGCGACCCAGAGCCGGAAGTCGTGCGGGTCGACCGCCAGCTCGCGCTCGACGTGGACGATGTTCGGCGCGACCAGCAGCAGTCTGCCGCCGTCGGCCGCGGCCGGGAATTCGCGCCCGGCGGGTGCGAACGTCTCGTACTGGCCGAGGACCCGGGAGGCCAGGAACGACAGCAGCATCCCCACCTCGACCCCGGTCACCTTGCCGCCGACGGCGCCGAGCACGACTCCCCCGGGGCCGTTGCCACGCCGCTCGCGCATCTTCCCCAGCAGCGGGCGGAGCAGTTCGCGGAAGCCGTCGGCGTTGGCCCGGATCCAGCCGGCCCGGTCCACGACCAGGACCGGGGTGTCCTCCGGTTCGGTCCCCTCGGGGATCATCCGGGTGAAGGAGCGGACGTGGTCCTCGGACGCCTTGGCGTGCCGACGCAGCTCCGCGACGACCTCGCGGGCCTCCTCACGGCTGATCTCCGGCCCGGGCCGGACCAGCCGGGTCGCGGTCGCGACCGCGAGATTCCAGTCGACCATCTCGGCCCCACCGATGCTCGTCATGTGTCAACCGTACGTGCTCGGCTCCGTCCGCGCCGGGGTGTTGACGGGGCCACGCCGGAAGCCCGGGGTCCGGGCAGCCGGCGGACCGGTGCCGGGAGGGGCAGCGGCTCACCGGGCGCACCGGTTCACCGGGCGGGGGCGGCGAGGCTGGTGGCGAGGGCGTCGAGGGAGGACTGCGCCTCGGACGGCGAGGTGGTGCCCGAGGCCAGGAAGGCGAAGGCGAGCAGCCGGCCCCGTGCGTCGACGACCGTGCCGGCGAGCGAGTTCACCCCGGTCAGGGTGCCGGTCTTGGCACGGATCAGGCCAGTGCCCGCGGACTTCGCGGTGTAGCGGTCGCTGAGCGTGCCGGTGAACCCGGCCACGGGGAGGCCGGTGAGGACCGGGCGCAGCTCGGGGTGGGCCGGGTCGGCGGCGCGGGCGAGGAGCCCGGCCAGCAGTCCGGCGGTGACCTTGTCCTTGCGGTTCAGCCCGCTGCCGTCGGCGAGGTTCGCCCCCTTCAGCGGCAGTTCGAGCGCGCCGAGCCGCGCGGTGACGGCGCGTCGGGAGCCGTCGAAGTCGGCCGGTTCGCCCGCCGCCACGGCGGTCTGCCGGGCGAGGGCCTCGGCGATGTCGTTGTCGCTGTTGGTCAGGGCGCGTTCGACCAGGGCCGAGAGCGGGGCGGACAGATGCCGGGCGACCGGGCGGGAGTCGGCGGGCGCGCGGCCGGACACCGGCCCGGTCGGGACGGCGATCCCCGCGTCGTCGAGCAGTTCGCCGAAGGCGCGGGCGGTGTCGCCGGCCGGATCGTCGCTGCGCGGGGCGGGCCCGCTGTCGCTGCGGTCCAGCCGGCCCTCGTCGGTCATCAGCGCGGTGAGGGGCGCGATGTTCTCGTTGCGGCCGATCGGATGCCGTGCGGGGCCGGAGTAGTGGGAGGTGTCGTACGCGAGGCGGACCTTCGTCACACCCCGCTGCTTCAGGGCCCGGGCGGTGTCGGCGGCCAGGGCGCGCAGGGCCGCCTTGTCGAGGGTGGGGTCGCCGCCGCCGACCAGGGTGACGGCACGGAAGTCGGGGGACGCCCGGACCGTCGTGGCGATGCGGTGGTGGGGGCCGAGCGCGCTCAGGGCGGCCGCCGAGGTGGCGATCTTGACCGTGGAGGCGGGGGTCATGGGCGTGTCGGCGCCGTGCTCGTAGAGCCGCTTCCCGGTGGCGATGTCGATGACGACGGCGGCGCGCGCGGTGCCCAGGGCGGGGTCCTTCAGCAGCCGGCCGAGGGCGGCGGTCGGGGCGGACGCCGTCCCGTCGGGGGCGGTGCGGGCGTCGGGGGCGGAGTCGTCCGTGGTGTCGGCGGCGCCGCCCGGGGCGGAGAGGGGGGCGAGGACGGGCGGGGCGCTGGGCGCGGGACGCGCACCGGACGGCGTACCGGCTTCGTGATGTACGCCACCTGTGCCGCCGCGGGCCGCGGCCCAGTCCTGCTCGGCCTTACGCTGACCCGAGTCCCACGGGCCGGCGGCAAAGGCGGCGCCGGCCGCGAGCACCAGACCGAGGCCGGCGGCGACGGCCGTGAACTGCCGGTCGCTCAGTCCCTTCAGCCTGGTCGCACCGCCCCTGCGGGTGAGTGCGCCCAGTCTGTCCAGCGGGTTGACCGACGGTCTCTTCACCGGCTCGTCCACCGTTGACCAGCCCCTTTCGCGAGCACACATCTGCGTGGGGGACACTTAATCACCAGTCGTATGTCTTGATCATGGAGGAGCCACCCGTGGAGTTCGACGTCACCATCGAGATTCCGAAGGGTTCGCGGAACAAGTACGAGGTGGACCACGAGACCGGTCGGATCCGTCTGGACCGTCGGCTCTTCACCTCGACGAGCTACCCGGCGGACTACGGCTTCGTCGAGAACACCCTCGGCGAGGACGGCGACCCGCTGGACGCGCTGGTCCTCCTGGACGAGCCGACCTTCCCCGGATGCCTCATCAAGTGCCGCGCCATCGGCATGTTCCGCATGACGGACGAGGCCGGCGGCGACGACAAGCTGCTGTGCGTGCCGGCCTCCGACCCCCGGGTGGAGCACCTGCGCGACATCCACCACGTGTCGGAGTTCGACCGCCTGGAGATCCAGCACTTCTTCGAGGTCTACAAGGACCTGGAGCCCGGCAAGTCGGTCGAGGGCGCCGACTGGGTGGGCCGCGCCGAGGCCGAGGCCGAGATCGAGGCGTCCTACAAGCGCCTTGAGGCGCAGGGCGGCGCGCACTGACGTCCACGGTCCGGTCCGCGGGTCCGATCACGGTTCCGTTCGCGGTTCCGTTTGTGCTCCGGCCCGCGGTTCCGTCCGCGGTTCCGCACTCGGACTCCCGCCCACGGTTCCGTGTGCGGCCCGACCGACGCTGACGTTCCGGAAACGGGTGGCACTCCCTCCCACGGAGTGCCGCCCGTTTCGTCTGCCCGCCGCGCCCGCCCGTTCCTTACGCCCGTTCCGTACGTCCGGCCCTCGCGTTACCACCCCCGCCCGTGCCCATACTGGGGTGCAGAGCCGCGAGCCGAGGTCGCACAGCCGAGGAGGAACTGGTCGAGTGGTGGCGGAACCGGGCGGTCCGGAGGACCAGAAGCCCCAGTCCGACGAGGCACGCAGCGCCTTCGTACCACCGGCGGGGGTGGAGCCGCCCGCGCCGGCCGCGGACGACGACCACCCGACCTCGGAATTCGCCGTTCCGGCCGGTCTGGCGACCGAGCCCCAGGGGGTCGGAGCGGGTTCCGCTTCGGGTTCCGCCTCCGGCTCGGGACCGGGTTCCGGTTCGGGCTCGGACACGATCGGCTCCGCCTTCGCGCCGCCGAGCACGTACCGCGCCCACCAATCGCCTCCTGCCTTCACTCCCGCGCACGGCAGCCCGATGATCCGGCTGACCAAGGAGGCTCCCTGGCAGGACCGGATGCGCACGATGCTGCGCATGCCGGTCGCCGAGCGTCCCGCGCCCGAGCTGGTGCAGAAGTCCGACGAGACGGGCCCGGCGGTGCCGCGCGTGCTCGACCTGACGCTGCGCATCGGGGAACTGCTGCTCGCCGGCGGCGAGGGCGCCGAGGACGTCGAGGCGGCGATGTTCGCGGTGACCCGCAGCTACGGGCTGGACCGCAGCGAGCCCACGGTCACCTTCACCCTGCTGTCCATCTCGTACCAGCCGTCGCTGGTCGACGACCCGGTGACGGCGAGCCGCACCGTACGCCGCCGGGGCACCGACTACACCCGGCTGGCCGCCGTCTTCCGGCTCATCGACGACATCACCACCGGGGACGTCGAGGTCTCGCTGGAGGACGCCTACCGGCGCCTGGCGGAGATACGGCGCAACCGGCACCCGTACTCCGGCTGGGTGCTGACGCTGGCCGGCGGCGGTCTCGCGGGGGCGGCCTCGGTGCTGGTCGGCGGTGGCGCGCTGGTGTTCGTGGTGGCGGCGATCGGCGCGATGCTCGGTGACCGGCTCGCATGGTTGTGCGCCGGGCGCGGGCTGCCCGAGTTCTACCAGTTCGTGGTGGCGGCGATGCCGCCCGCCGCGCTGGGCGTGGCGCTGACCCTGACCCACTGGTCGGACCTGCGGCCGTCCGCGGTCATCACGGGTGGGCTGTTCGCGCTGCTGCCGGGGCGGGCCCTGGTCGCGGGCGTGCAGGACGGGCTGACCGGTTTCTACATCACGGCGGCGGCACGCCTGCTCGAAGTCATGTACCTGTTCATCGGCATCGTCGTCGGTGTGCTGCTCGTGCTGTACATGGGCCTCCAGCTGGGCGCACAGCTGAACCCGGGGACCAGGCTCTTCGCCCCCGACCGGCCCGTGGTGCAGATCCTGGCGTCGATGGCGCTCTGTTTCGCCTTCGCGATCCTGCTCCAGCAGGACCGTTCCACGGTCCTGGCGGTCACCCTCAACGGCGCCGTGGCCTGGGTGATCTTCGGGGCGATGGCCCGTACCGGTGGCATCTCACCGGTGCTGGCGACGGCGACGGCGGCCGGTCTGGTGGGCCTGTTCGGACAGCTCTTCTCGCGTTACCGGCACACCTCGTCGCTCCCCTTCATCACGGCCGCGATCGGCCCGCTGCTGCCGGGTTCGGCCACGTACTTCGGGCTGCTGGCCGTGGCGCAGGGGAACGTGAACGCCGGGCTCGTGTCGCTGTCCACCGCCGTGGCGACGGCGCTGGCCATCGCCATCGGGGTGAACCTGGGGAGCGAGATCTCCCGGTTGTTCATGCGGGTGCCGGGAGAGGTCGGCGGGGCGAACCGCCGCGCGGCCAAGCGGACGCGCGGCTTCTGAGCCGCTCGCGACCTCCGGACCGGAGTTTCCGGACTCCCCCCGCCGGACTCCCGCCGGACTCCCGCCGGAGTCTCGGCCCCGGGCCCGCTGCCCGAGTGTCCGGGCCCGCGACACCGGGGGACGGAGTCGAGGAACCGAGTCGGTGGACACGCCGCGGGGGCGTACGCGCTGTACGCGTACGCCCCCGTGGGAAGCGAGTGTCGTGGGTCCCGGGGCCCGGTCAGCGCTTGGCGTGGCGCCCGCGCTGGACGGCGACCGGGCCACCGTCGGCGGCCGCCCCGTCGCCCGAAGCCGCGATACCCGCCGCCGCTTCCTTCTTCGCCTTGGAACGGGCCCGCAGGAACTCGATCGCGATCGGCACCACCGAGATGAGCACGATCAGGATGAGTATCGCCTCGATGTTCTTGTGGACGAACTCGATCTTGCCGAGGGCGGAGCCGAGGAGCGTGACGCCGACCCCCCACAGGATCCCGCCGATGATGTTGAACACGATGAACGAGCGGTAGTTCATCCGGCTCACACCGGCGATGATCGGCGTGAACGTGCGCACCACGGGGACGAAGCGGGCCAGGATCAGCGACTTCGGCCCGTACTTCTCGAAGAAGTCGTGCGCCTTCTCGACGTTCTCCTGCTTGAAGAGGCGGGAGTCCGGGCGCCTGAAGAGCGCCGGGCCCACCTTGCGGCCGAAGAGATACCCCACCTGGTCACCGATGATCGCCGCCACGGCCACCAGCGTGCAGACCATCCACAGCGGGGACCGCAGCTGGTCCGTGGTCACCAGCAGGCCCGTGGTGAAGAGCAGGGAGTCACCGGGCAGGAAGAAGCCGATCAGCAGTCCGGACTCGGCGAAGACGATGAGAAGAACACCGGGGAGTCCGAAGGTGTTGATGAGATAGTCCGGGTCCAGCCAGCTCGGTCCGAGCGCAAGCGTATTCAAGGGTCCGGGCTCCTGAGTCGGTCGATGGCGGCTGCGTGGCCGCCGACAACTGCGTGGCCGCCCAAAGCTATCAACGCGAAATGGCGTCGTCGGGTTCCAGTCTCCCTCACGGGCGCGCAGACCGGGCCAACCCGAACAAATCCCCCCTCGCGCGGCCGCCGCACGGCCGCGCGCGACTACGAGAGGCGTTCCGCGTTGGCGACGACGGCGTCGCGCAGGTGCTCGGCCATGCCGGGCCGGATCGACTCGTAGCGAGCGTGGAACCGCGGGTCGGACACGTACATCTCCGCGAGCGCCCGATGCATCTCGGGCGAGCACGGGTAGAACCACTTGGTGATGTGCTGCCGGTACGCCTCGACCAGGTCCATGGCGCGCGCACCGGTGGCCGGCTCGCCGGCCTCCATCAGCGCGGCGTAGGCGGCGTCCCAGTCGGCCACCTCCACCTGCATCCGCTTCCAGTCCTCCTTCGTGTACCGGGCGGCCCGGCGCTGCGACTCGGCGTAGGCGTCGGTGCCGCCCCAGCGGCGTTCGGCCTCCTCCGCGTGCTCCTCGGGGTCCTGGTCCCCGAACACCTCGAACTTCTCCTCCGGCGTGAGGTTGATGCCCATCTTCCGTGCCTCCATGGCTGTCTCGACGGCGTCCGCCATCCTTTGGAGCCCGGCGATCCGGTCGGTCAGCAGTCGGTGCTGGCGGCGCAGGTGGTCCTGCGGGTCCGCGTCCGGGTCGTCGAGCAGTACCGCGATCTCATCGAGCGGGAAGCCCAGCTCCCGGTAGAACAGGATCTGCTGCAACCGGTCCAGGTCCGCGTCGTCGTACCGGCGGTGACCGGAGTGGCTGCGCCCGCCGGGCGAGAGCAGCCCGATGGCGTCGTAGTGGTGCAGGGTGCGCACCGTGACCCCGGCGAAGCCGGCCACCTGTCCCACGGAGTAGTCCACGACCCTCCCCGCTCCCTTCTCCGCTCCCGGCGCCTCCCGCCCCGGGGACGCCTGAATCCCGGGTACGTTCCGATCCTGCGTCCTGACGTCACGTGAGGTGCAAGCCCGAGCCCCCTCACAGCACCGCTCGGCCGGTCGACAGGTCGGCCGCTCGGCCGAGTGGCCGACCGACGCGCCGGACGCCCCCATGTTCCGTATCGTCCTCTCCATACGGATACGCCCGGATATGTTCGGAGGCGTTCCCTCGTGCCTGCCGGAGGTCTCCGCGATGTCCACGCCCGTCAACGTCGCCGTCATCCACTACTCCTCGACCGGCACGGTCGCCGCGATGGCCAAGGCCGTCGCGGAGTACAGCGGAGAAGACCGGTGCACAGGTACGGCTGCGCAAGGCCGCCGAACTCGCCCCGCAGGCCGCCATCGACTCCAATCCGGCCTGGGCCGCCAACGCGAAGGCGACCGCCGATGTCGCCGAGGCGTCGCCCGACGACATGATCCGGGCGGACGCCGTGACCCTCGGCACACCCACCCGCTTCGGCAACGTCACCTCCCAGCTGAAGCAGTTCCTGGACACCCTCGGGGGCCCCTGGCAGGCGGGCCGGCTCGCCGACAAGGTGTACAGCGGCTTCACCTCCACCAGCACCCCGCACGGCGGCCAGGAATCCACCCTGCTGGCGCTCTACAACACGGTTCACCACTTCGGCGGCATCCTGGTCCCCCCGGTCACACGGACCCCGCGAAGTTCGTCGACGGGAATCCGTACGGCACCTCGCACGTGTCGGGACAGGGCGACATCCCGGTCGGCGAGCAGACGCTGACCGCCGCCCGGATCCAGGCCGAGCGGGTCGTGAAGTTCGCCCACGCCATCAAGGACGGCCTCGCCGCGGAGAGTTGATCCCCCCACCGCAAGAAGTCCGTCGAGAGCCGAGAAGGGCTGTCCGCCGATGTCTCTCCACACTGGTTCGCCCCGCGGCACGGAACCGTCCCGGGAACGCCGCAGGCTCGCCCTCAACCCCTTCTTCGGGGAGGCCGATCCGGTCGCCGGCATGGAGACGGCGCCGCCGCGCCACC
This sequence comes from Streptomyces sp. NPDC032161, assembly GCF_040636995.1. Lineage (NCBI taxonomy): Bacteria > Bacillati > Actinomycetota > Actinomycetes > Kitasatosporales > Streptomycetaceae > Streptomyces > Streptomyces sp. NPDC032161. Next base: position 70,845 of record NZ_JBEZVN010000007.1, read on the forward strand.
GGCTTCCCGACGGGCCGATGCCGCCGTCGACCGCGTACCAACTGGTCCACGACGAGTTGATGCTGGACGGCAACGCACGGCTCAACCTCGCCACCTTCGTCACCACCTGGATGGAGCCCCAGGCCAGGGTGCTGATGGGCGAGTGCTGCGACAAGAACATGATCGACAAGGACGAGTACCCGCGCACCGCGGAGCTGGAGCGACGGTGCGTGGCGATGCTCGCCGATCTGTGGAACGCACCCGACCCGTCGGCCGCCGTGGGCTGCTCGACGACCGGCTCCAGCGAGGCGTGCATGCTGGCGGGGATGGCGCTGAAACGCCGCTGGGCGGCCAGGAACGCCGACCGCTACCCGGCGTCCGCCCGGCCGAACCTGGTCATGGGCATCAACGTGCAGGTCTGCTGGGAGAAGTTCTGCAACTTCTGGGAGATCGAGGCGCGGCAGGTCCCGATGGAGGGCGACCGCTTCCATCTCGACCCGCAGGCGGCGGCCGACCTCTGCGACGAGAACACCATCGGCGTCGTCGGCGTCGTCGGCTCCACCTTCGACGGCTCGTACGAGCCGATCGCCGAACTCTGCGCCGCCCTGGACGCGCTCCAGGAACGCACCGGCCTCGACGTCCCCGTCCATGTCGACGGGGCGTCCGGCGGGATGATCGCGCCGTTCCTGGACCCGGACCTGGTGTGGGACTTCCGGCTGCCCCGGGTCTCCTCGATCAACACCTCGGGCCACAAGTACGGACTGGTCTACCCCGGCGTCGGCTGGGCGCTGTGGCGCTCACCCGCCGAACTTCCCGAGGAGCTGGTCTTCCGGGTCAACTACCTGGGCGGCGACATGCCGACCTTCGCGCTGAACTTCTCCCGGCCCGGCTCCCAGGTGGTCGCGCAGTACTACACGTTCCTGCGGCTGGGCCGGGACGGATACCGGGCCGTCCAGCAGTCGTCCCGCGACATCGCCTGCGAACTGGCGGAAAAGATCGAGGAGTTGGGGGACTTCCGGCTGCTCACGCGGGGCGATCAGCTGCCCGTCTTCGCGCTGACGACCACACCGGACGTGGAGGCGTACGACGTCTTCGACGTGTCGCGGCGGCTGCGCGAGCACGGTTGGCTGGTGCCCGCGTACACCTTCCCGGCCAACCGGCAGGACCTGTCCGTGCTGCGGGTGGTGTGCCGCAACGGCTTCTCGTCGGACCTGGCCGAACTGCTCACGGAGGACCTCCGGCTGATCCTGCCCGAACTACGCCGTCAGCCGCATCCGTTGAGCCACGACAAGCAGGCGGCGACCTCCTTCCACCACTGACGTCCGTCGCTGACGTGCGTCACCGGCCTCCACCACCGAGTTCCGACCGGTCACTCGCCCTTCCGCCCGGTCACTCGTCGTCGCCGGGATCCTGGACGCCCGTCGCGTACGGATTCTCCTGCCCCTCCGCGAGCACGCCGACGAACGGTTCGCCCTCCCCCGCGAAGCTGTACGCCCCGCCCTCGATACGGGCGATCAGCCCGCGCGTCCACTCGGCCCCGGCATCCGCCGAGTGGACCCACATGTTCATGATCTCGCCGATGTGCCCGAGCGCTTCGGGCCCGGCCTCCGGCGTGTAGTACTCCGTGACCGATGCCCGCCAGGCCACGAGACCGGCCACCCGCTGCCTGAGCAGCCCGATCACCTCGGACCGCTCCAGGTCGACCATGCCGCCGAGGCCCGCCGCCAGTGCGTCTGGCTTCTGGTCGTACGAGGTCAGTGCCTCGCGCAGCAGCGCCAGGTACTCCTCGTTCCCCCGCTCGGTGATCTCGTACTCGGTCCGCGGCGGGCCGCCCACCGTGCTCGGAGCGGTCTCGTGGGCGACCAGCAGCCCCTGCTTCGCCATCTGCTTCAGCGCGTGGTAGATCGATCCGGGTTTGGCGTTGGACCACTCGTGGGCGCCCCAGTACTCCAGGTCGTTGCGGACCTGGTAGCCGTGCGCCCGCCCGTGCTGACGCACCGCGCACAGGACGAGCAGCCGGATCGCGGACATGTCACGCACCCCTTCTGATCAACTTTGACCAGCGTAACCCCCCGCCTTGGCGACCAGCTCGAGCGCGGTGCTGCCGTCCAAGGACTCCCGGATGATGTCGGCATGTCCGGCGTGACGCGCGTGCTCCTCGACGAGGTGGAGCAGCAGCCAGCGCATCGAGACCCGCCCCTCCTTGGGGAACCAGGGCGCCTCGGGAAGCGGGAAGGTGTCGTCCAGGCTGGGCACCGAGCGGATGAACTTCTCGACCTGGACCGCGACGTCCTCCCAGAACTCCAGCATCCCCTCCACGGTCTCGTCACCGGCGAGCCGGAAACTGTCCGCCCAGGTCTCCTGGTTGCGCGAGGTCTCGCTCGGCCGCTGCTGGGCCATCCGCAGCCAGTTGAGCTCCGTCTCGGCGACGTGCTTGAGCAGCCCGCCCAGGGACAGTTCGCTCGCGCTGGGTCGGCCCGCCGCCTGCTGCGCGGTCAGACCGATCAGTGAGCGTCGGATCGCGCCGCGCTGTGCCTCGACGAAGGAGAGAAGCGCGCCGCGCTCGTCACCGAAAGCTTCTGCGGGAACGTGAGTGACCATGATGTCCACCTCGGGAACCGTGCCGGATTCTGCTTGTTCTTCCAGACACCGGTCACGCTAGGACCCCGAGAGGTCAGATCCTGACCTCATTGCGCGGCGGACGCCCGAAACACGCTCCCCGCAGCGGGCACCTTACGACCTCGTCCACGATTGGCAGTGGAGGAAGGAGCGGCGTCTGGGGCCTTCGAATCCAAGGCGGAGGAGGGAGTCGACGCGGAGCGTCGGGGACTGACGACAACGCCGGAGGCGGAGGTCCCAGACACCGCGACGCCGCTGACAATCGTGGACGAGGTCGTTAGAAGGGGAACGCGCTCCGCCCGTGCTGGATGGACATCCACGTCTGGGTCGTGAAGGCTTCCACGGCCGCCTCGCCGTTCAGCCGGCCGACCCCGGAGGACTTCTCGCCGCCGAAGACCACCAGCGGGTCGTCCTGGACGGTGGGACCGTTGACGTGGAACATCCCGCTGACCACGCGCCGCGCGAACCGCACCCCGCGCTCGATGCCACGGGTGTGGACGGCGCCGCTCAGACCGTACGGGGTGGCGTTGGCGATCCGTACGGCTTCGTCCTCGCCGTCGAACGTCATCAGGACCACCACCGGGCCGAATATCTCCTGGGACAGCAGCGGGGAGTCCTCCGGCAGCCCGGTGAGCACGGTCGGTTCGACGAGGTTGCCGCGCGTACGGCCCCGTACGGGCGCGGTGGCCCCCTCGGCGAGGGCCTGGTCGACGAAGGCGGTCAGCGCGTCGGCCTGGAACGTGTTGATGACCGGGCCGATCTCGGTCCGCGGGTCGCGGGGGTCGCCGGTCCGCAGCGCGGCCACCCGGGCGGTGAACTTCTCTGTGAACTCCCGCTCGACACGGCGGTCCACCAGGACGCGGTTGGCGGCCATGCAGACCTGGCCCTGGTACATGAATCGACTGAAGACGGCGGCGTCGACGGCATGGTCGACGTCCGCGTCGTCCAGCACCACCAGGGCGCTGTTGCCGCTGAGTTCGAGGATCGTGCGCTTGAAGTGCCCGGCCGCGACGGCGCCGACGTGCCGGCCGACCCGGTCCGTACCCGCGAAGGAGATCATCTTCGGCACGGGGTGTTCGATGAACGCGTCCCCGATCTCGGCGACATCGGTGATCAGCACGTTGAGGAGTCCCGCGGGCAGCCCGGCGTCCTCGAAGATCTTCGCCAGCAGCACACCGCCGGAGACCGGGGCGTTCTGGTTGGGCTTGAGGACGACGGCGTTGCCGAGGGCGAGAGCCGGAGCGACGGACTTCATCGCCACCAGGAAAGGGAAGTTGAAGGGACTTACGACACCGACGACGCCTATCGGCCTGCGGTGGACACGATTCTCCTTGCCGTCCACCGGGGAGGGCAGAATGCGGCCCATGGGGCTCAGCGCCAGCCGTGTCGCGTCGCGCAGGAATTCCTTGGCGACATGGATCTCCTGCTCGGCCTTGGAACGGATGCCGCCCAGTTCGTCGATGACGACCTCGACGATCGCTTCGTGCTGCTCCTCGATGATGTGCAGCGCACGTTCCAGAATTGCCCGGCGTCGGTACGGTCCCGTGGCGGCCCAGGACCGCTGGGCGCGTTCGGCGGCGCGGTAGGCCAGGTCGACCTCGCGCGCGGTGGCGATGGTGATCGCGGCGAGTTTCTCACCGTTGTAGGGATTGAAATCGATGATGTCCCACGAGCCGGTTCCGGTCCGCCACTCACCGTCGATGTACTGGTCGGCCAGCTCGTAGAAGAACGACATACGATCCCCAACTCAGGTGCAGACTCCCATCGGACCGTCATCGTAACGATGAATCAGGTCAGTTGGAGGAGACCACGAAGGAGATCGCGGCTCTCCTCGGGCCCCGGACTGTCCTCGTGCAACCGCGTCATGGCTTTTTCGTACTGAGCGACTTCTTCGGCCTTGTCCAGATAGAGCGCACTTGTCAGCTGCTCCAAGTAGACGATGTCCGACAGATCGGATTCCGGGAATCGGAGCATGGTGAATGAACCCCCCTCTCCCGCGTGTCCGCCGAAACTGAAGGGCATCACCTGAAGCAGGATGTTGGGGTGCTCGGACATTTCGATGAGATGCCGCAATTGCCCGCGCATCACTTCGCGGTCCCCGTACGGGCGGCGCAGCGCCGCCTCGTCCAGCACCGCGTGGAAACGCGGCGCGCGTTCGGACACGAGGGCCTTCTGGCGTTCCAGCCGCAGCGCGACGCGGCGTTCGACCTCGACGGCGGGGGCGTCACCACCCATACCCCGGGTGACGACCGCGTGCGCGTACGCCTCGGTCTGCAACAGCCCGTGGACGAACTGGACTTCGTACACCCGGATGAGCGACGCCGCGCCCTCCAGGCCGACGTACGTCTGGAACCACCCCGGCAGCACGTCTCCGTAACTGTGCCACCACCCCGCCACGTTGGCCTCGCGCGCCAGGCCCAGCAGGGCCTCGCGCTCCGCCTCGTCCGTGACTCCGTAGAGCGTGAGCAGGTCCTCTACGTCCCTGGCCTTGAAGCTCACCCGTCCCAACTCCATGCGGCTGATCTTGGATTCGGATGCCCGGATGGAGTAGCCGGCCGCCTCGCGGGTGATCCCACGCGAGTCACGCAATCGCCTGAGCTGTGAGCCCAGCAGGATGCGCCGCACCACAGATCCACTCGACTCGCCTGCCGCCACTGGTCCGGTCCTCCCCATCGCTTCCTGGACAAGGGGCCGCCCCCCGAACCCCAAGTGCCGGATTCTGCCACCAAAACGCTTCGCCCCGTACTCATTCGATTACGCAGACGGGAAGGGCTTCGTAAAGCTGTGAAAATCCCCGCAGGAAGAAATGCCCAAGAACCGGCACGGGATCGGACAGGTCCGGCGCGTGCACGTGCATCTGCCCTTGCATCTGCTCGGCGCATTCGGAACGATGGCCATCGCGCACCTGCGTGCTCGTTCGTGTTGTGCCGCTGTACCCCGTAGTACCGATACAGCCGCGAATCCCGGGAGTGCCTCGCATGGGGACGAATGGATCGACGATGCTCGCGCCGTTACGGCAAGGGCTTCCACCCATCGATCCCTCAGCCGTCTCCGGCTCGGCCACCTGCACCTTGCCCGCCCGCTACGAAGCCGTGAGCGGGGCGCGACGGTTCACCCGGACGACACTGACCGGCTGGGGGCTGGACGACCGCTTCGACGACGTCGCCCTGGTCGTCTCCGAACTCGTCACCAACGCACTGCGCCACGCGCTTCCCTCGGACATCGCGCCGGATCCGCAGGAACCACCCGTACGACTGCACTTGATGCGTTGGAGCTCACGTCTGGTGTGCGCGGTGCGCGACCCCAGCCAGGAGAGCCCGATCGCCTCGGAGGCGGCGGACTCCGCGGAGTCCGGGCGCGGCCTCTTCCTGGTGGAGTCCATCAGCGACTCATGGGGCTGGTACCCCTCCCCCTTCCTGGGCGCGGAGGGCGTCGGGGCCGGGGTGATGCCGCGCGGGAAGGTCGTCTGGGCGCTGTTCCGGCTGTCCGGGTGCCCGGAGGCCGCGTCGGCGGCCCCCCGGGTGCCGTACACCCGCGCACCGGGTGGACAGCTGACGAGCTGACGACCGGCCGACGGGCGGACAGCCGACGACCGGCCGACGGGCGGACAGCCGACGACCGACCGTCGGGCGGACGGGGCGGGACACCTGACCGGGGCGGGACACCTGACCGCATGGGTGCCGGGCCGTCCGGCGACGGGCGGGGCATCGCCCGGTGGGCGCCAGGCCAATGCCGGTGGGCGACGGTCGGGACGATCGGGTGAACAGTCGACGGGTGACACCGGCGACCCCACCGGCCCGCGCGACGCCCGCTCTGCTTCGAACTCCGTTCTGCGCAAGGCCCGTTGAGGGTTCGGGTCAGCCGCCCGCGACGAGATGGTCGAACTCGCCGTCCTTCACGCCGAGCAGCAACGCCTCTATCTCGGCCGGCGTATAGACCAGTGCCGGACCGTCGGGGTGGCGCGAATTCCGCATCGCCACATCTCCCCCGGGCAGTTTCGCGAACTCCACGCAGGATCCTTGGGAGTTGCTGTATCTGCTCTTCTGCCAGACGACTCCGCGAAGCTCTGTGGCCGCCATGCCGTTGTACACGTGGTGCACAGGACGCTCCCCGAGTTACAAGGTGCAAGTGTCAACTGTCTCGGATCATAACCTTGTTCAGATATCCATGCATGAGCAGATGCATGAGCGGATGCACGTGCACACAAGGTGTTCCCGCGATTACAGACTCAGACGCAGGAAGAGGCATCCGGGATGCCTCTTCGGTTCGCCTACCCCGCCTCGGCCCGCCCATCCCGATACCGCGCGCTGGTAGCTTGGCGCGGTCTTTATGCCGTACGAGGGGGAATTCCAGATGTGGAAAGTCGTACGCTCCGGCGCCGTGATCGCCGCCGGACTCCTCACCGCGCTCACGCTGACCGGCTGCGGCGGCGGTGACGGCGGTGACGGGGGAAAGAACGGCCCGGGCAACGGACAGGACGCCGGGAAGACCGGCCGGGCTCCCGGTGGCGACGGCTCCGGAGACGATACCGGGGGCGGGCCGGGGAACGGTTCGGGGAGTGGCTCGGGGAGCGGTTCGACCAACGGCGCCGGGGCGCTGGAAGGGGCGTGGGCCGGGAAGACCGACGGCAAGGCGGTGGTCCTGTCCGTCGCGTCCGGGAAGGCGGTGCTCATCACCGAGCAGGGCGCCTGCACGGGCGAGGTGCGGGACACCGGCAGGGTGACGCTGACGCTCAAGTGCGCCGACGGAAGCACGGACCGCACCGACGGGACCGTGGAGTCCGTCAACGGCCGGACCGTCGTGGTGTCCTGGTCCGCCGGCACGAAGGACACCCTGGCAAAGACCGCGCCAGGGGCACTCCCGTCGGGTCTGCCCGACCTGCCGGACCAGTAGAAATCGCCGACCCAGTAGAAATTGCCGCACCGGTGAACTTGCCGGACAAGCAGCCCCCGGCCCAGTAGGTCCTGCCGGGGCCAGCGGGACCTGGCAGACCTGCCGAGCCTGGCCCGGCCTCGGGGAACATCGCTACAGCCGTTGGCGCTGAGAACGATCACGGGTAGCTAGTGCCGCTCCCGGCACTAGTGCTGTGACCGTGAAGGTTCGCCGGCTTGGTGGTCGCGACGGTTGGATGTGACGTCCGATCCGATCGCTGGACGCGCGGTGGCTGAGCCTGTCCGTGTACGCAGACTGACCGATCAGGAGGGGCAGAAGCTGCAGCAGATCGTGCGCCGGGGCAGCACGAGTTCGGTGCGCTACCGGCGCGCGATGATGCTGCTCGCCTCGGCGGGCGGGAACCGGGTGCCGGTGATCGCCCAGCTGGTCCAGGCCGACGAGGACACCGTGCGCGATGTGATCCACCGCTTCAACGAGATCGGCCTGGCCTGCCTTGACCCTCAGTGGGCGGGAGGCCGTCCCCGCCTGCTCAGTCGTGACGACGAGGACTTCGTCATCCGGACGGCCACCACTCGCCCCAGCAAGCTCGGCCAGCCCTTCACCCGCTGGTCGATCCGCAAACTCGCCGCCTACCTGCGGAATGCGCACGGACGTGTCATCCGCATCGGCCGTGAAGCCTTACGGTGCCTGCTCCGCCGCCGCGACATCACCTTCCAGCGCACCAAGACCTGGAAGGAGTCACCCGACCCTGATCGCGATGCCAAGCTCGACCGGATCGAGCAGGTGCTGGACCGCTTCCCGGACCGGGTCTTCGCCTTCGACGAGTTCGGGCCCCTGGGGATCCGGCCCATCGCGGGCTCCTGCTGGGCCAAGCAGGCCGAGCCCAACCGGCTGCCGGCGACCTACCGTCGCACCCACGGCGTCACCTACTTCGACGGCTGCTACTCCGTGGGCGACGACCGCCTGTGGGGCGTCAACCGCCGCCGCAAGGGCACCGCCAACACCCTGGCCGCGCTCAAGTCGATCCGCGCCACCCGACCCGACGACGCGCCGATCTACATCATCCTGGACAACCCCTCCGCCCACACCGGCGCCGACATCCGCCGCTGGGCGAAGAAGAACAAGGTCGAGCTGTGCTTCACCCGACCTACGCGCTTCCTGGGCCAACCCGATCGAGGCCCACTTCGGCCCGCTGCGGCAGTTCACCCTGGCCAACTCCCACCACCGCAGCCACCCCGCGCAAACCCAGGCACTGCACCGCTACCTGCGCTGGCGCAACACCAACGCCCGCCACCCCGACGTACTCGCCGCCCAACGCAAGGAACGTGCCCGCATCCGCAGCGAAAAAGGGCATCCGCTGGGGCGGACGCCCCCTCAACACCGCAGCCTGACCAACTGCGAACCGCAGCCCCCGAGCGCCGAAGGGGGCAAGTTCAGGAGAAGGACAGCGACAGAAGGATGACTCAGGAGGCGGACGGCTCGATCTCCCCCGCGAAGACGATGACCTGGTCGATGAGGCTCCGTCGCAGATGGACGACATCCGTTCCCGCCAGGCGGGGGCCTCCATCAGGCGTGGTGAAGACCCACTGGTACCGGGCCCATTCGTGAGGCATGTCCACCGCTGAGCAGCGCACCATCGTGCCGGTCCCCGCCGGGTGGCGCCGGATGTCCAGCACGAACCGCTCGACCGCCGCGATTCCTTCGCTGCGGCCCAACGGTCCCCAGAAGACCACGTCTGAGGTCAGGGCCTGGGAGAGCAGGGCAGTCACATAGCTGTCGTCCGAGGCGTTGAACGCGGAGATGAACGTGTCGATCGCGGAGCGTGCGGTCTCTTCCTGCATGCCCCAGTAATACCAGCCGTTTCGCATGTGCTCGTCCCGCGAGCCGCCTTCCGATCACGGTGAACCATCCCGGTCACAGCGAACGGGCCCGACTGGGAGGCGGTCGAGAAGGACGTGCTGGCCGGGTTGGGCCTGGACATGCCCGTCACCGAGCACCTGACGGAGCTGGTGCGCGGCCTGGATGCCGGGTGGAAGCAGCTCGCCGAACGGCTGGAGGAGGCGGGGCCGACGGCGAAGGTCTCCATCGAGGTGCAGGACGACGGGTGGGTGAAGCTGAACGTCGACAAGCTCGGCGCGCTCGGCGGGCCGAAGTCCCTGACCTGGCTGCGCAAACGGGTCGAGAAGATACTCCCGAAGATCGACCTGCCGGACCTTTTGTTCGAGGTGAACGCCTGGACCGGGTTCCTCGACGCCTTCGTGCACCTCGGGGACGGCACCACCGGATGAAGGACCTGCCCACCTCCATGGTCGCGCTGCCGGTCCCGCCACAAGCTCGCCCGCGACGTGTGCCACGGCAAGCGCGGCACCATCCACCAGGCGTACCGGGACGGGATGGCGGACCAGCTCGGCGCGCTCGGCCTGGTCCTCAACGCCATCGTGCTCTGGACGACCCACTACATCGACGCCGCCGTCGCCCAGCTGAAGGCCGAGGGCCACGAGATCCGGGACGAGGACATCGCCCGGCTCTCCCCGCTCAAGCACCGCAACCTGAACCTGCTCGGCCGCTACAGCTTCCCGGCCTCGACCCCGGCCGCCGGCGCCCTGCGCCCGCTGCGCGACCCGGAGGCGTCGGAGCTGGACGAAGACGACGACGGCGGGCAGGAGTGAGTATCAGGAGCCGATCGGATCAATCCGTGACGGGCAAACACTCGGCGAGCAGGGCGACGACGTCACGCCAGGCTCGCTGTGCGTGACGTGGGTGGTAGCCGACGCCGGGACGCACGGTGTGGTCGACCGGTGGATGGTGGAAGGCGTGAAGGGCTCCCCCGTAAACCACGAGGCGCCAGTCGACGCCCGCAGCCTCCATCTCTGCGGTGAACGCGTCCCGTTGGGCGGGCGGCATGATCGGGTCTTCCGACCCGACCCCGACCCATACCGGGCAGCGAATGCGTGCCGCCTCGCCCGGTCGGCCCGTGGTGAGTGCGTTGACTGTCCCAATCGCGCGCAGATCGACACCATCGCGACCGAGTTCCAGTGCGACTGCACCCCCGGTGCCGTAGCCGACGGCGGCTGTCCGGTCGGGGTCGGCCCGTGGTTCGGCACGCAACACGTCGAGCGCGGCGTGACCGATTCCTCGCATCCGGTCGGGGTCGGCGAGCAGCGGCATGCAACGGGCCAACATTTCCTCTGGGTCTTCCAAATAGCGTCCACCGTGGAGGTCGAAGGCCAGCGCCACGTACCCCACCTCGGCCAGAGCCTCGGCCCGGCGGCGCTCGACATCGCTGAGCCCCACCCCCTCGGGTCCGATCAGGACTGCGGGTCGGCGCTCGGCACCGGCCGGGAGCGCGAGGTATCCGATCATCGTCAGGTCGTCGGCCGGGTATTCGACCGTACGGGTTGTGACCGTCGTCATGCGACTGGACGGTAATGACCGTTGCGCCCGCTCGGGGTGGTGTTCACCGATGGCAGACAGCGGTCTGTCCCGACTACAACACCCGGACGCGTCGCCCTCCTGTCGGCAAACGATCGTTTAGAGACAGGGCGGCCGGACGTCCGATGAACCCGTGGATTTCCGGGATCGGTAGGGCCCGAATCCAATCAGATCCGATGGTGATTGCTGACAGGGTTTGACGACAAATAAGGTCCAATCCTCCGCGTGAAAGGGCACTCCGGGTGGCGGACCTCGTCTACAAGCGGGTCCCGACCGACCAGCAGTCCACCGCCCGGCAGAACCTCGTCCTGAACGAGGCCGGCATCGAGGACCCGGTCGTCTTCGAGGAAGACCCGGGCACCTCCAGCCGCCTCCACCCCTTCCAGCGCCCGAAGTTCCGCGCGCTCCTCGACTACGCGCGGCCGGGCGACACCGTGCACATCTCCGAGATGTTCCGCCTCGTACGCGGCAATCAGCACATCCTCGACGTGCTCGGCGTCCTCCACCGCGACCGCCTGGCCCTGCGCATCCACGACGGCGCGTTCTCCGCGATGGACCTCACCGCCCGCCACCCGCGCACAGGCGAGTTGCTGTCCACCGTGAAGTTCATGGTGCAGACCCTCGCGGCCGCCGGCGAACTCCAGCGCGACCTCCAACGGGAGCTGACGTACGACGGGCTGCGGGCCGCCGGGGCCAAGGGCAGCAAGGGCGGCCGCCGCCCCGCCGTGACGGTCGGCAAGACCGAGGCCGTGCGCGCCGCGTACCTGGAAGGCCGGTCCATCGCCGCCCTCGCCCGCGACCACGGCGTCAGCCGCGGCGCGATCCGGACGGCCGTCGCCGACCTCCTGCCCGACCAGGCCGCCATCGAGGAGAACTCCCCGGTGCCGGAGCTGCCGGTCACCCTCGACATGCCGGGCAAGGTCGCCGACTTCCTCCGCAGCACCGAACTGGACCCCGCCGAGAGGGACGCGCTCGACCAGGGGGTGACCGTACGACGCGGGCAGGGCTACACCCTGCGCGTTGGCGCCGTCCCTGCCGTGCACCTCGGACTCCTCGCCCGCTGCCAGCCGCTCGACGGCGGCCCTGGCGCTCCGGCGGTTCCGGCCCAGTGCAAGGCCCGCCGCGAGTACGAGAACCGCGTCAGCACCCTCGCACCGACCGGACCATGATCGTTCTCAGCGCCAACCGCTACCGATGTCCCGCGAGGCCGTGGCAGACCTGCCGGACCTAGCAGACCTGCGGGGACCTACTGGGCCTGCCCGGACCTGCCGGGCCCACCGGGCCCACCGGGCCCAACCGGGTCCCTGATGTCTGGGCGGCAGGTCGGCCGCCGGGTTTCAACCGGCCTTCTTACCAGGAGGGTTGCCACCCGGCGCACCGTCCAGCCCCCGCGAGAACTCCTCCAGGGCGTCGAGCAGCAGCCCCGCCCCGCTGCGTACGACCGGGTCGGCGTCCCCCTCGGCCGCTTCCTGCCGCGCGTCCCAGCGCGCGAGCACCTCGCGCACCTCCGTCCAGTCCGGTACCCGCCGCTCCCGCACCTCCTTCGCGGCCCGCTCGGTGGATCGGCGCAGCGCCTCGGCCAGCGGCCCGGCCTCCGGTACGGGGGTGGCGGCGCCGCACGGGAGATGCGCCTCCAGCAACATCGCGACCCGTCCGAACTCGGCCAGGGCGTGTTCGGTGTCGTCGGCGGCGGCACGGGAGAGACCTCGGCTGCGCACCGGTTCGTGCTGGGCGGCGGCCACCGCCTCCTGCCAGGCGACCCGGGCCTCACGGGTGTCGAGCAGGGCGGCCCGCACCTCGTCCGGTCCGCCCTCGGCCGGTACGGCGTACTGGCCGACGACCGTGGCGGCGTACTTCCCGCCCGCCTTCAGCCAGTCACCGAGCCTGCCGCGCAGCCGCGGGGTCTCCCAGGCCGGGTAGACGGCGTACGAGATCATCGCGAGGAGACCGCCGACGAGGGTGAGGATCACCCGCTCCTGCACGGTCTGCGACCAGTTGTCGCCGCCCATGCCCAGCAGGAACACGACGTAGGCGGAGACGCACACCTGGCCGACGACGTACCCGGTGCGCATCAGCAGGTACATCAGCAGGGCGCAGCACACGGCGAGCACCGCCGAGAACGTCACACCGGGGTGGGCGGTCCGGACGATCGCCGTCGCGAGCGAGACCCCGACGATCGTGCCACCGAAGCGGGCCACGGCACGCCCGTACGTCTGGGAGAACTCCGGCCGCATGGCCATCACGGCCGCCATCGGCGCCCAGTAGCCGTGGCCGAACGGCAGTGCGGTGCCGATGAGATAGCCGACGGCGGCGACAACGGCGACCCGTACGGCGTGCCGCAGGATCGGGGAGCCGGGACGCAGTTCGGCACGCATGGCGCGCCCCACGACGGGGACCAGACTCAGCAGCGTCGGACGGCGGCGGTGCGGGCGGTGCGGGGAGACCGGGGCCTCCTCCTCCCCCGCCGCTCTGAGGGCCTCGACGGCCTGTTCGGCCCGGGCCTGGTCCTCCTTCGTTCCTTCGCCCTCGGCGGTCTCGATGACGTCGGACAACAACTTGTCGAGCCGCTCGGCGGCGCGGCGGGGCGGGCCTTCGAGGAGGGAGCCGGTGTCGGGGGTCTTCAATGCGGCGACGGCCGACGGGGACAGCTTCACCGGGTCGCCGTGGCGGATCGCGCGGGCCGCCGAGTCGAGCACGGAACCGGCGGCGGCGAGAAGTTCGCGGACCCGGTCCCGCTCGGGGCCCTCGGGCGGTACGCCCATCGCAGGGTCCGCCAGCGAGGCGAGCACCGGCCTGATCCGCTCGGCGACACCGCGCGAACCGCGCAGCTCCGGCGGACGGTGGCGGGCCTGCCAGGGCGTGACGGCGGCGGCACTGCGGGCGGTCATCAGCGGCACCGGGTCGAAGGGGGCCAGCGGGTCGTGGCGCAGCCGACGGGCGTAGTCGGCCTCGGCGGCCAGCGCGTCGGAGAGGGCGTCGCGCTGGGCACCCCATCTGCGGACCGGGAAGAGCACGATCAGGGTCGCCTGCACGACGCCGCCGAACAGGATCACCGCGGCGTGCACGGCCGAGTTCGCGACGGAAGTGGGCAGGGTGACCGTCACCAGCATGATCGCCACGTTGGACGACGCGATGAGCCCGGCCGTCGGCCCCGCCGCCCATGCCAGGCCCGCGAGAAAGGTCCAGAGCACCAGCAGGGCCAGGAACAGCGGCAGGTGGGCACCGGTGAGGTAGCCGAGAAAAGTCGACACGGCGAGGCTCGCCCCGGAGACCAGGGCGAGTACGGGCCGGGGTCGCCAGCTGCGCTGGAACGTGGCGATGGCGGCCTGGAACGCGCCGAACGCGGAGCTGGCGGCGACGACCGGCCCGAAGAACACGAGGCTGATCCCGATGACGAGGGCGAGCCCGGCCGCACCGCGGATCGCGATGAGCGGTTCGAGACGCCGCCGCTCGATCGTCAGCCCCGAGCGGGCCGTCTCCTTCAGCGCCCGGAGCCAGCTCATCCCCAGAGGGTAACCGGAATTATCCTATTCACCCGAGTTGCCCGGCTTTGGGGTCGTACCTCTGGCACCGGTGCTCCGTGACACGGTGTCCCGCGATCGGACCGGTCCCCGCAGCCCTGCGTCCTGGGACCGTCCGGCGCTCCGCGGCCCGGCGCCCTGCGATCGTCCGGCGCGCTGCGGCCCGGTGCCCTGCGATTGTCCGTTGCTCCGCGGCCCGGCGGGTCCCGTGCTTCGCTCCGCGCCGGAGGGCCCGGCATCCCGCAGCTCGACGACCCGTGGTCCGAGGCCGTGTGGTCCGGCGCCACATGGCCCGGTGGTCTCCTGGCCCGGTGGTCCCGTGACCTGGTGGCCTCGTGACCCGGTGTCTTCGGTACGGGTCCAGGGGCCCGGCATCCCGGCGCCATGGAACCACCGCCCCCAGGTACGCCGCCGCGCGCCCGGCCTCTCCCCCTCGCTCACTACCGCCTCCCCGACCCGCGGCGCGCCCCGCGCCCGTCGGGGAGGCCGGGTCCCGGGCCGCCCGTCCTGGCGCGGTCCGCGGCGGCCGTTCCGTCGTTCCATCCGTCGAGGTCGGTGACGCCGCGGACCCTGGTGGTCGTGGTCTGCGGGAACATCCGATCGGCGGCTTCCGTGACGGCGACATCGCGAGCCGCGAGGACCGGAAGCAGCCGGGCCGCCGACGCGCCTTCACCCCCGACCCCGGTTCCGACCCCGACCCCGGTGCCGGCTTCCGTCTCGGCCTCGGCCCGGGCATCGGTGACGCGGGCGGTGTCGGCCGCGAGCCGGTCGCCCAGACGCTGGGCGTACGCCATGAGGAAGGACTGCCGGAACGTCTTGGTGCGCTTGCGCCCACCGGCCCGCTGCCCGGCCTCCGCCTTCGTCATCGCCGCCGTGCCCTGGACAAGCAGGGACGTGTAGAGCAGTTCCACGGCTTCCAGGTCCGGCTCGAAGCCGACCACGGTGGAGAAGCCGAGGTCGCCGTTCCACACCGCGCGGCAGCGGTTCGCCGAGGCGACCGCGTCGAGCAGGATCGCCTTCGCCGTCTCGTACGGAGCGTCGACCCCGATGCGGCACGCGCCGGGGGCTTCCGCGCTGTGAGTACGGGCGGCGAGCAGGGCCTCGTCGATGGAGTGCCGGGCCATCAGCTCCTGCGCCTTGGTGGTCAGGGCCTCCGCTTCCTCGGGATAGCCGGTCGCCTCCGCCTTGGCGAGCAGGGCACGGATGCGGGTGAGCATCCGGGGTTCGTCGTGGGCGGGCGGCAGGGGCCGCACGAGGGAGGAGGTGCCGGGCGGCGGGCCGACGGGTTCGATGGCGGGGAGCCGAAGCAGCAGGCGGTAGAGCCCGAGGAGGGCGGAGGCGTAGGAGAACCGATCGGGCCGGTTCCGGGCCGGCGCGTCGGGCAACCTGTCGATCTGCCCCCGCCAGCGGGGCGGCAGCCCCTCATACTGTCCGGTCTCCGAAACGATCAGCCCTGCGACAAGTCCGACGGCCGTCTCGTCGAGTTCGCGACGAACGAAACGTATGAGGTCGGCAGGCTGCCAGCCACGTTCCCAGGCTCGGCGGACGAACTCCTCGCCGCGCCGGACGAGCTCCGCGTCGGCCGCCGGCGCGGCGGCCAGGAGCGAGGCCCCGGTGTCGAGAGCGGCGTCGCCGTCCGAGTAGAGGGCCGCCGCGAATGCCTGGTCGATCACCGATTCCATGAGGTCAGCGTAGGCAGGGCGCCGGACGGGCGGGATGCCGGACGGGTCCGGCCCCCAACCCGCCGCGGCAGGTCGTACGACCACCGCGGCGGGTTGGGGGCAACCTGCCCACATCTCCATCCACAACCTGTGGATATTCAACTTCCGCACACATAGTCCACATCCCCGGACGCGGCGCCGCCCCACGTACTCCAACTGCTCCGCCCTGCCCAGCCCAGCCCTGCCGGTCCGACGGCCCGGGGCCCGGGGCCCGGGGACCGGGGGCCAGGCAGGGGGCCCTGATTCTGTGGTCTTCACCGCGGAGGGTGGACAGCCGCGAGGGCCACACGCCGCCGACGAAGAAGCCGCAGCCCGGTGGGGCACGGCCGACGGACTACGGAAGGTCCACGACGGTCACACCGCGTAACTCCCGGTGAAGTCGAGAAGCAAGCATTCCGGGAAACCGGGGCTTGTCGTACGCGGACAGCACATCGCGCTCGGACGTGCGCCACCCCTGGCCCGTCAAGCGGTAAAGGGTGCCCGAGACCCCGTGGAGTCGGGGTTTCCGTACCCGCAGTACGGCGTACTCGGCCCTACGCAGGAACGGACACTGCCGGGCCGATACTCGCGCATGCTCGACGCACAAGGGCGGCATGGAGGTGATGGACCTCTCCGGCCAGGTCGGGGGCGATTCCTCACGCCGCCAATCGAGGAACAGCCAGCCCTGCCGGTCCCGGTCGGCGGGCCCGCCGCAGATCTGGCACAACAGGTCCTCCATGCAGGCGCGTTGCCGCTGCACGTTCATGCAGTTGTAGAGGACACGACCACCTGTGGACTCGGAGAGCCGAACCCACAAGTTCCCGTGATGGTCCCGGTCGGTCGGACGCGGATCGCGGTACGCGAGCCGGGGCCCGCCCGGAGCGAAATCGATCGTCAACTCCGATTGGCGCACAGGCAGTTCGGTGGAACGTGAGGCAACATAGGGCGTCAAGAGAGGCACGGTTTCCTGGTCCCTGTTTCGCGATTCTGAATCTTTCGTCCGCCGGACGGAAATTGGGAGAAGAGCGGCCACACGGAGATCGGCCAGCCCGCCTCGTGGGTGAAATCCCATATGAGCAAAGGGCGGGGGTGAGCCCGTACCAACATGTCTCGCCCCGGGCGATGAAATCGAATTCGACCCCAGAGGTGAGCCGCGGCAAGGCATCCGCCTGCCGCTCGCCGCCATCGACCCCACGTACGCCACTCGGTTGGCGCGTCGGCTACGGGCGAGGTCAACGGCCGTAACACATTCGGGGGAATCCACGAGACCCTTGGATACGGACCCAACGCGCCTGCAACACGGGCCACTTTCCCCCGGAGCCACCGGGCGGCGGGCCGGGGAGATGAGCCGATCAACCCACTGAGACAGACGGTCGTCCGTGCGTCACCCACATACACCTCGGCAAGAATCTTCCCTGTCACAGCAGCTCCCCACGGCTGCGTGCGTTGGCGCGGACAGTCTCGGCGCGCAACCGTTCTGCGGGGGTGAGTGTGCGGACGCACTCGGGCTCGGCTTCCCACTCAACACCACCGGCGACCGGCCGCAGGGACCAGTACGGGCCGGCGACCCCTCGGAACTCCCCCACACGATCACGGCTGATGTCCACCATGAACGTGCCGGGGGCCGGAACTCGGGGAGGTTCCCGTCGCTTCGCGGCAACGATCTCTCCAGACACGGCCGCTCCTCTCCGTAGCGATTTCACTACCAGGACGGCTCAGCGTTACCTACCGCCAGGAACCACTCAACTTGGCAGAAGCGGAAGAAAGGTTGGTGATGACCCGTTGAACCGCAAGGAGTTGAACCCGGAAAGCTCTCCACAAGCCGCGTTCGGTGCGCGTCTCCGCAGCTCACGAGAAGAGCGCAGATGGACACAGGAGGAGTTGGCGGACCGGATGGGATATTCCAGCACCCATATTTCATCGGTCGAAACTGGTCGGAAGCTTCCGACCTTGCGCTTCTCGCGCAGTGCGGATCGCGCCCTCGGCACCGGAGACGCGTTCGACACGTTTGAGCGTGAGTGGCGCGAAATGCGGCACGGTTCCCTGCTGGAGGGCTTCCCGGAGTTCGTGGGACATGAAAGCCGGGCGGCAGAGATCCGCCTGTACGAGGTGGGCGTCATCCCGGGCTTGCTCCAGACACCGGAGTATGCGGCGGTGCTGGCGGAAAGCGCCGTGAAACGGGGTGCGATCACGAGCGATCAGGCAACCGAACGAGTCTCACTCATCACGGAACGGCAAGCCGCACTCGTCCGGACGCCTCCGCCACTGGTCCTGGTGGTCCTGGATGAAAGTTGCATTCGTCGACCGATCGGCGAACCAGCTGTCATGGACGAACAGTTGGCGCGCCTGACCGAGTTCGCCGACCTGCCGAACACGGTGCTCCAAGTGGCCCCGTTCGACATGGGAGAACGCCGCCCGTTCGACCTGCCGATAACGGTCGTTACGCTGCCGGACCGCCAGCTCATGTCGTACGCCGAGTCAGCCCAACGAGGCCACCTCTACAGGGACAGCACATTCGTTCTGCCCCTACTGACGGCCTACCATCAGCTTCAGGCCGAAGCGTTGTCTCAAGCAGCATCCGTGGCACTGATCAACCAGTTACGAAAGGGCACCCCGTGATGACCGAATCCCCCTACTGGTTCAAGTCCTCGTACAGCAACAACGGTGGCCAGTGCATCGAGGTCGCGGCCAACCTCGTCGCCCCGCGCGGCGTGGTCCCCGTCCGCGACTCCAAGACCCCGAACGGCCCGGTGCTCGACATTCCCGCCACCGCGTTCACGTCCTTCGTGGAAGCCGTCAAGTCCGGCGACTTCAGCGCCGCCTGACCACCTCCCGCCCACCAGCCACCGGCTCAGGGATGCCCCATCGCGATCAGCGCGGTGGGGCTCCTTTGCTATGCGATGAACAGACGACGGAAGAGTCCTCGGGGCCGTATCGCATAGGCGCGTGCCCTGGAAACAATCCCCGCGTGCGCGGGGAGCAGAAGACCGCGAGCGGCCTGTAGTACTCGGGGAGGGGACCATCCCCGCGTGCGCGGGGAGCAGGTACCCGGTCGGGTCGACAGCCCGATGGTGACGGGACCATCCCCGCGTGCGCGGGGAGCAGGCCTCGCCGAGCTTGCCGCCCTCGTCCCGCAGGGGACCATCCCCGCGTGCGCGGGGAGCAGCGTTCCCTTGCGTTGTCGTGATCTTCCACGACGGGACCATCCCCGCGTGCGCGGGGAGCAGGGCGCCTTCCTCACCATCGATCGTCACCCCGTGGGACCATCCCCGCGTGCGCGGGGAGCAGAAGTGGCTGTGGGAAAAGGCCCTGAAACCCGCGGGACCATCCCCGCGTGCGCGGGGAGCAGCGGCTTGAGTGCCGCTTCGGCTTGAGCCCTCAGGGACCATCCCCGCGTGCGCGGGGAGCAGGAACCGAAGGGTGCAACCACTCGCACCGACGGGGGACCATCCCCGCGTGCGCGGGGAGCAGGCGAGGAGACGCTCCCGCTCGTCGGCAGCCTCGGGACCATCCCCGCGTGCGCGGGGAGCAGCTGTCGAGGAGTTCGACCCGGCCGAGCACGACGGGACCATCCCCGCGTGCGCGGGGAGCAGGGGGCCGGGCAGTTCCGGGCGCTCGTCTCAGTGGGACCATCCCCGCGTGCGCGGGGAGCAGCCCGCAGTCGCCCACGCGGCAGGCCACGGAGGAGGACCATCCCCGCGTGCGCGGGGAGCAGCCCCAGGTCGGCGGTTTCCCTGGGAGACGGGTGGGGACCATCCCCGCGTGCGCGGGGAGCAGCGCGCAGGCGGACCGCCTCCCGCCCGCGAAGAGGGACCATCCCCGCGTGCGCGGGGAGCAGAGCGACGGCATCACGTTGCGAATCAGCCAGTCGGGACCATCCCCGCGTGCGCGGGGAGCAGAGGCACGTGAAGGACTTCGTGAGCTTGAAGTGGGAACCATCCCCGCGTGCGCGGGGAGCAGATGCTTTACGACGACGGGGAGGCCCGGCAGCGGACCATCCCCGCGTGCGCGGGGAGCAGTGCAGGGGGCTAGTCGGCAGGCTGCTACGGCAGGGACCATCCCCGCGTGCGCGGGGAGCAGACTCCCTCAGAGGAGGAGATGCGGAGCCGATCGGGACCATCCCCGCGTGCGCGGGGAGCAGGCCTATCCCGCGCAGGCCGCGGACATGGACTGGGGACCATCCCCGCGTGCGCGGGGAGCAGTCCAGGCCGCTCATGCCCTCGGGGGCCACGTCGGGACCATCCCCGCGTGCGCGGGGAGCAGATGCGCCGAATTACGGTTGCTTCCCACGTCCCGGGACCATCCCCGCGTGCGCGGGGAGCAGTCCCGGTACATCGACGCCGAGCCGCTGATCTTGGGACCATCCCCGCGTGCGCGGGGAGCAGCTGTACTCCGACTCGGACGTCACCGTCCAGGAGGGACCATCCCCGCGTGCGCGGGGAGCAGATCCCGCACCCGACGTTCCACGTGCCGGTCCCGGGACCATCCCCGCGTGCGCGGGGAGCAGCGCACCGTGATGCCGTCCTCGGTCGTGACCGTGGGACCATCCCCGCGTGCGCGGGGAGCAGAGTTCCTGACCTGCGGGTTTAGGCGGCGGGGTAGCCGATTTTACTTACTTCCTTGGATCGCGACATTGAGGCTAAAACACCCTTCTGACGAACCGGCACGATCACGCCCCGGCGCTCCGCGAGCTCCCGCTACCGAGAAGAGTGGGCGTATCGCATCGAGACTACTCGGCGACTACCGAACCCCATCGAGGGCCACCCGTCGCCACCCCGCCCCCTTCTGAGGTTTGGTCAGTTGCGACAGCCCCGCCCGTGAGGGCGCCGCACACGTACGTCGCCGCGCCCCGACTGGGCGTCCGGTGGGGCCATTGGGCCATCCGGCCCGACCCGCTGACGATGTATCCGCTTTCATCCTTTTATCCAAGTTTCACGTGTTTTCATCTCGCTATGGAGGCGATCACGTGAAGACCGATAGCAGGACCGGAGACCGGCAGCACGACACGAATGCACGGGCGTTCACATCACGACGCCGAGTGCTGGCGGCAGCGGCGCTCGCGCCGGTGCTGACCGCCGCAGGGGCATCCACCGCCGCTGCCACCGCCACCGCCACCGGCACCGGCAACAAACTCACTGACCGCACCAACCCGCACGGCGGGCGGGTCTCGCCGGTGCCCACCGCGCTGGAGAACTGGGCTGGGGTGGCACGGGCGTTGGGTCGCGCGGGCAACATGCTGCGCGGGACGATCTACCACACGGGCTTCCCCCGGCGGGACCTGCACGTGGTCTCCGAGGGGGTGAACGTCACGCCGGGGCTCGCGCTCGGCACGCACGTGGCCTTCGTCCGCTACGCCGACGGCAGCACGATGCTCATGGGCGACGTAGTGGTCACCGAGGACGAATTGCAGCGGGCGACCGACGCCTGGCTGGCACACGGGATCGGGCAGACCGCGCTTCACAAGCACCTGCTCGCCCAGACCCCGGACATCTGGTGGACCCACGTCCACGCGCATGGCCACGACCCCGTGGCCATGGCCCGTGGCCTGCGCGCCGGGCTCGACCGCACCGGCACCCCGCCCGCCCGGCCACCCCGGCCGTCGGCCCCGGTCGACCTGGACACCGCCGGGATGGAGGCGGTGCTCGGCACAAAGGGAACCGTCGAGGACGGGCTCTACAAGGTCCTCTTCGTCCGCCGCGAGACGATCGCGGACGGTCACCTGATCCTGCCGCCCGGCCTGGGTTCGACCAGCGCGTTCAACTTCCAGCCCCTGGGCGGCGGCCGGGCCGCACTCAGCGGCGACTGCGCCATGCTCGCCGACGAGACACCGGCCGTGTTGAAGGCTCTGCGACGGGGCGGGATCAAGCTCGTCGAGCTGCACAATCACCACCTCGCCGAAGACCCCCGCCTGTTCTTCACCCACTTCTGGGCCGTGGACGACGGTGTCGCGCTCGCCCGCGCGATCCGGCCGGCCCTGGACGCGACCAACGTCGTACCGGCCCCGGTCGGCTGAGCCGCCCCGCACCCGTACCCGCACTGCTGGTATGGCCACCGCGACACGCGCCCGGTCCGCCGCCCGTGACACCGCGAGCACCGGCCCGGCGCGTCCCGGCCCACCGAACCTCACCCCGCCCTACCCCAGTCCACTCCGCCCCGACCCACTTCGCTTCGCCGTACCCTCCCCGCGCGCCGGATCCGCCGGTCCAGCGAACCCGGACACCCCCGGCCGTGGGATCCGCTCTGCATATGGACCAATATGTGGACCAATCGGGCCCCGACGGCGCGTGCCCTTACGGGAGACCGGGCACCCATGTTCCGTCCGGCCCACCCCCGCCCCTCCTCCACCTCCTCGAACCACCCCGTCAGCCTTTCTCCCTCTGGAGCTCCGCATGGAACCAGCCACCGGCGCCCGGCTCTGCCCGTTCGACTACGCCGAAGCCCTCGAATTCGACCCGGTTCTCAGGCACTTGATGACCGAAGAACCCGTCTCCCGCATCCGGTTGCCTCACGGCGAAGGCGACGCGTGGCTCGTCACCGGCTACGACGATGTGCGCACGGTGACCACCGACCGGCGCTTCAGCCGGAACGCCATCATCGGCCGGAACTTCCCGCGCATGACCCCTGAGCCGATCGTGCAGGACGAAGCGATCAACGTGATGGACCCGCCGGGCAGCAGCCGGCTGCGCAGCCTGATTTCCAAGGGCTTCGCCCCCCGCCACATGGAACGCATGCGGGGACGCACCCAGCACGTCGTGGACGAGTTGCTGGACCGGATGGAGGAACACGGCGCCCCCGCGGACCTCTTCGAGCACCTGGCCGCACCGCTGCCGCTGACCACCATCTGCGAGGTGCTCGACATCCCCGAGGGCGACGACGCACAACTGCGCGCCCACGCCCGGACCATGATGGACACCACCGTCGAGAACCGGGACAACGCGGTACGGTCCAAGGCCGACCTCCGTGCCTACTTCCAGAGGCTGACGGCGGAGCGCCGCGCGAACCCCGGCGACGACCTGATCAGCGCGCTGGCCACGGCGCGCGACGGGGACGAGATCCTCAACGACCAGGAACTGACCGTGATGGCCATGGTCCTGCTCATCACCGGCCAGGACACCACCACGTACGAGATCGGAAACATCTGCTACACGCTGCTGACCAGGCCCGACGAGCTGGCCATGCTGCGCGAGCGCCCCGAGATGCTGCCGCAGGCCATCGACGAGATGCTGCGTTTCATCCCCTTCCGCAAGGGCGTCGGCATCCCCCGGGTCGCCACCGAGGACGTGGAGCTGAGCGGGGTACTGATCCGGGCCGGGGACATCGTGCACGTCTCCTATCTGACGGCCAACCGCGACCCGCGGAAGTTCGACCGCCCCGACGAGCTGGACCTGGAGCGCGAAGGCCCGTCGCACATGACCTTCGGCTGGGGCGGCCACCACTGTCTCGGCGCGCCGCTCGCCGCCACGGAACTGGAGGTCGCCATCGGAACGCTGCTCAGGCGCTTCCCCGCACTGAAACTGGCGACGCCCGCCGAGGAAGTGCGCTGGAACAAGACTTCGATCTGGCGCTATCCCCTCGAACTGCCCGTCACCTGGTAACCGGTCACCTCCTACCCGGTCGGCCGGTCACGGGTCGGCCGGGCACACCGCGAACGGCCCCCGGCCCGTTGTCGGCGTCATCCCTGATGTCGTCGGCCGTCTTCCCTGGCGTTGCCGAAGTCTTCTCTGGCGTTGCCGAAGTCTTCTCTGACGTCGTCGGCCGTCATTCGTGGCTTGTCGGTCGTCGTTTCTGGCGTTGTCGGTCGTCGTCCCTGACGTCGACCGTCATCGATGATGCGGCCCGGCGATGCGCCCGGCAACCGGAAGGGCCCAGGAACGGCCCCAGCACAAACACGGCCCGGAAACGGGTCCCCTGCGCGCGCAAAGCGCCACCGAGCACATCAGGCACATCAGGCACATCAGGCACATCAGGCAAACCAGCCACGCCGGGCCCGCGCCGAACACCCCAGCCACACCGGGGCCACTCCGCGATCCCGTCGCGCCCGCCCCGCCCCCGGTCGCCCCGCCCCCGGTCGCCCCATCTGCTCCGTCCTCACCGCCCTCGCCCCGCCACAGCACGGCGGGCGGCAGCGGGCGGTGAGGGCGTTCGGCGTCTCGACATGCGGCTCCGATCCGCCTGCCGTAACGTGTTCCCGACGGCCACCCAAGCCGTGGCGGATCAGGATCCGCCCACGAACGGCGAGAACTTCACTCTTCGACGGTCGGCCCGTCCGCGCCCGCTCCAGGGGTATTGAGACCGGCGCGGGAATCCCCCCACAGTCCTCCTCGCACGACGCGGTGCGCCGAGGTCGTGGTGGGCGGATCCCGCCCTCTCCCTCCGTCTCCCGCCGTCGGCGGACACTCCTCGACCGTTCCGGGCCCGGCCGTGTGGACCAAATCCGCTAGGAGGAGTTCCATGGCGGTTCTCTGCAAGCCGGCAATCGAGGTCCCCGAGTACGTCATCACCAACGAAGAAACCCTCGAACTGGCTCGACGGCTGCACGGCGACCACCCACAGCTCGGCCTGGTCCTGCGCCTGATCGAACACACCGGGGTGCGGAAGCGGCACCTGATCCAGCCGATCGACAAGGTGCTCCAGCACCCGGGCTTCGACGCCCGCAGCGTCACCTACGAGCAGCACACCAAGGCACGCGTCCCGGCTGTGGTGCGCCGAGCGCTCGATCAGGCCGAACTGGAACCGCGGCAGATCGACTTGATCGTGTACGTCTCCTGCACCGGGTTCATGATGCCGCCGCCGACGGCGTGGCTCATCGGCGAGATGGGCTTCCGGCCTGAGACGCGTCAGCTGCCCATCGCCCAGCTCGGCTGTGCCGCGGGCGGCGCTGCCCTCAACCGCGCCCATGACTTCTGCCAGGCGTACCCCGACGGCAACGTCCTGGTGGTCGCCTGCGAGTTCTGCTCGCTCTGCTACCAGCCCACCGACCTGGGCGTGGGCTCCCTGCTGTCCAATGGGCTGTTCGGCGACGGCATCGCCGCCGTCGTGCTCCGGGGCCGAGGCGGCACCGGGGTCCGGATGGAACGCAACGGCTCGTACGTCATCCCGGACACCGAGGACTGGATCTCCTACGCGGTGCGGTCGACCGGGTTCCACTTCCAGCTCGACAAGCGGGTGCCCGGAACGATGGAACCCCTCGCCCCGGCTCTGAACGCGGTCGCCGAGGAACACCAGTGGAACGCCGGGAAGATGGACTTCTACATCATCCACGCGGGCGGTCCGCGCATCCTGGACGACCTGAGCCGCTTCCTCGATGTGCCGCCCGAGGCGTTCCGCTTCAGCCGCGCGACACTCACCGAGTACGGCAACATAGCCAGCGCGGTGGTGATCGACGCTCTCGGCCGCATGTTCGACGAGGGGTCGGCCCTGGACGGCCACCGCGGCCTGATGGCGGGCTTCGGGCCCGGCATCACCGCCGAGATATCGCTGGGCACCTGGACGACGGACTCGTAGCCGTACGCCGTCGGCCGACCCCGTCGGCCTCTCCGGTGCGGGAAGCCGGTGACGGGACGGGGGTGAGGTCCTGGGCCTCACCCCCGTCCCGTCACCGTACGCATCCAGCATCCTCACTATCCGTGTCCGTTGTCAGTGGTGGGTGCCAGACTCGACGGCATGTCCGAACGCTGGGCCCTGGCCGCCACGGAGAACGGCGGCGCGCTCCTCGCCCCGCTGGACGCTTCCGGCGTGCCCACAGGACCGGTCCTGGCCGAGCCCGACCTCGTGACGGCCGTCCGCTCCCGGCCGGAGGTCACGCGCTGGGTCTGGCGTTCCACCGCCGAGACGTACCCGCGGCTGCTCGCGGCGGGCATGCCCGTGGACCGCTGTTACGACATCGAGGTCGCCGAATCCCTCCTCCTCGCCCATGAGGGCCGCCTGGGCGAACCCCGCTCCGCTGCCGCCGCCCACGCCCGCCTGCACAACGCCCCCGTGCCTCCCGATCCGCCGCCCCGCGCCGCCGAGCCCGGCTCCCAGTCCGCCCTCTTCGAGCCGCGCCCCGGCACGGACCTGCCCTTCGAGGACCTGATCCAGGTCTACGCCGACCAGCTCCGCCGTCACGACGCCACCGCGCACCCGGGCCGGATGCGCCTGCTGACGGCCGCCGAATCGGCCGGGATGCTGGTGGCCGCCGAGATGAACCGGGCCGGTCTGCCCTGGCGCGCCGATGTGCACCGGGAGGTGCTTCAGGAGCTGCTCGGCGAGCGTTACGCGGGCGGCGGGGAGCCGCGCAGACTGGCCGAGCTGGCCGACGAGGTCTCGGCCGCCTTCGGCAGACGCGTCCGCCCCGACCTCCCCGCCGATGTCGTGAAGGCGTTCGCGCAGGCCGGGATCAAGGTGAAGTCCACGCGGCGGTGGGAGCTGGAGGAGCTGGACCATCCGGCGGTGGCACCCCTCATCGCGTACAAGAAGCTGTACCGCGTCTGGACGGCGCACGGCTGGAGCTGGCTCCAGGACTGGGTGCACGACGGCCGTTTCCGCCCCGAGTACCAACCGGGCGGCTCCGTCAGCGGCCGGTGGACGACCAACGGCGGCGGTGCGTTGCAGATCCCCAAGGTGATACGCCGGGCGGTCGTCGCCGACGAGGGCTGGTGCCTCGTCGTGGCCGACGCCGACCAGATGGAGCCAAGGGTGCTGGCCGCGATCTCGCGCGACCCGGGCCTGATGGAGGTGGCGGGCCACGGCGGCGATCTCTACACGGCCCTGTCCGACCGGGCGTTCCACGGCGACCGGGAACACGCCAAGCTCGCCCTGCTCAGCGCCATCTACGGCCAGACGTCGGGCGACGGCCTGAAGAACCTCGCCGCCCTGCGCCGCAGGTTCCCGCTGGCCGTGGCCTATGTCGACGAAGCCGCGAAGGCGGGCGAGGAAGGGCGCCTGGTACGGACGTGGCTGGGCCGGACCAGCCCGCCCGCGGCCGGTGGGGCGGAGGACGACGAGGCCGGCATCCCCCAGGAGGAACCCGCGCACCTCTCCGGGGACGGACCCGGTAACGGATCCGCTTTCGGGTCCCCCGACGGCTCCGACACTTCCACCGGCGGCGGGTTCACGCCCGGCTACGCGTCGTCCAGCGCCCGCGCGCGGGGCCGCTTCACCCGCAACTTCGTGGTGCAGGGCAGCGCCGCGGACTGGGCGCTGCTGCTCCTGGCCGCCCTGCGCCGGGCGATCGGTTCCGCCGGGCTCCGGGCCGAACTCGTCTTCTTCCAGCATGACGAGGTGATCGTGCACTGTCCACGCGAGGAGGCGGAGGCGGTCGTGGAGGCGATCCGGGCGGCCGGTCACACGGCAGGACGAACGGTCTTCGGCGAGACACCGGTGCGTTTTCCGTTCACGACGGCGGTGGTGGAGCGCTACTCGGACGGGAAGTAGGGGCCCGCATGCCGACGGCTGACGTCAGCCGGAGCCTGCTCCGGGGCCCGGGTTGGGGTCGGGGCTGGTGCTGGTGCTGGGCCCGGCGTCGATGCCGGTACCGGGCCCGGCGTCGGTACCGGTACCGGGCCCGGCGTCGGTACCGGTACTTGGGCCGTTGCCGTCGTCGGTGCTTGGGCCGGTGTCGGCGCCAGTACCGAGGCCGGTGCCGGTACTTGTGCTGGTGTCCGTCCCGGATCCGGAAGCGTCGGCTTCCTGCCGTCCGGCCACATCCTGCCGTTCGGCCACGTGCTGTCCTTCGGCCATGTCCCGCTGCCCCGGAGCCGTGCCGGGGGCCGGGCCCGACGCGGGGCCGTCACCGAACCCGGCCAGGCCGTGGTCGTAGTGCGCGGGACGCAGATGCTGATGCCGGTGCCGGGTGTTGAGCAGGTGGATGACGAACGCCGCGATCGCGATCATCGCCAGGACGACCACGACATTGATCAGGGTGTCCATGCGTCACGGCCTCCTTCGACGTGCGGGCCGACACGACCGGCTCACCTCACCGGGAAGCCGTACATCCCCAGGCTACTCCGCGGCCCCGCCGCCACCCCTGGACAGCCGACGGCCCGGACCGGAAGAGGTTCCGGTCCGGGCCGGGTGCGGCGCGCACCCCGCGAGGGACACCCCGGCACACGCCGCAGGGCGGTGTACGCCCCTGCCGTGCTGCGCGTCTACCCGCGTTCCCACAATGCGGGGACGTTCGGCGGTTCCCAGCCCGACACGGCCGAGTGCGCCTGCAGACAGCGGTACGCGACCCCGCCGTACGTGACGCGGTCACCCGCGTTGTAGGACGTCCCGGCCTTCCACGTCGAGCCGGGCGGATCGGTGGGCGGGACGGACGGGCCCTGGTCGACGTCGAGCACGAAGTCGAAGGTGCCCTGCTGCCCGGAACCGACGTTCCGGATGTTCATCAGGAGCGCCGGGTCGAAGATGGCGTCGGTGTTGTTGCGCGGCTCGCCCGGGAAGTAGAGCTGCGTCGTCAGGATGCGCGAGCCGGGCGCCTGTGCCTTGACGTGGATGTGCCTCGTACGGCCCGGGTACAGCCCCGGCACGATCGTGGTCAGGGAGAAGGCCCCGGACTGGTCGGTGAACTGGTGGCCCCGGAAGGCGAACCCGTTCATGTCGTACGCGCCGTAGGTGTCGGCCTGCCAGAAGTCGAGGAGCACTCCCGGGATGGGCTTGCACGACCGTCCGAAGACGTAGCCGCTGACGGTCAGGGGGGTGCCGGGGGTCCCGGAGGTCACCAGGCTGGTGCGGAGAGGGGAGTTGGGCTTGAAGTACGGACCCTCGATCTGCTCGCGCGTCGGGCCGTCGCCGTCGCCGCAGTACGGAGTGGGGGCGAGGGTCTTGCCGCCGCCGCCCGCGTCGCGGGCCAGCGCCACGCCACCACCGGCGAGCAGCGGGACGGCGCCGGCGACGAGGGCGGCCTTGAGGACGGACTTGCGGCTGATCCGGCGGTCCTCGCCGGAGTCCTCGGGCACCTCAGGAGCTGGAGTCATGGCTGATTCCTCGGTATGGGGGAAGGACAAGTGCATGACACAGAGCGGAAAGTGCGGAAAGTGCGGGAAGCGCGGATAGTGCGGGAAGCACGGATAGTGCGGGAAGCACGGATAGTGCGGGAAGCACGGATAGTGCGGGAAGCGCGGATAGTGCGGGAGGCGCGGATAGTGCGGGAGGCGCGGGTGAGTACGGGTGGTGCGCGCCCGCCCGGCCGGGAGGCGCGAGCGCGAGCCGGGCGGGCGCGGCAACCATGACGGACCTCGTCGCGGGGGCACGGCCGTGGGATGTGCCCTGCTCCGCGATCCGTCGGGCGGACGGACCCCTTGCCGGAGTCCGCCGGGCGGGGCCCCTTCCGGGGCCCGCGCGCCGGAGCCTGCGGAGTCGTCAGATCCGCTGCCAGAGAGCCGGCACGTTCGGCGGCGTCCAGCCGGACTGGGCCAGGTGGGCCTGGAGGCAGCGGTAGCTGTCGGAGCCGTAGGTCACGACATCGCCCGCCGCGTAGTTCGTCCCGGCCGCCCAGGTGCCGCCCGGGTTGGTCGGCGGGTCCGTCGGGTCCGGCGGGTCGGTCGGGGTGCCGCTGGTGACCAGGGTGACCCCGTACGCCTGGAGGGCCGGGTTCACCGGCTGGAAGTACGTCGTACCGCCCTGGGAGCAGTTGCCGGAACCCCCGGAGGTGACCCCCTGGGCCTGGCTGCCGGAGATGAACGAGCCGCCGGAGTCGCCCGGTTCGGCGCACACGTTGGTGCGGGTGACCCCGGAGACGGTGCCCTCCTGGTACGTGACGCTGGTGTTGCGCTGCTGGACGGTGCCGCAGTGCCAGCCGGTCGTCGACCCGGAGCGGCAGACCGAGGAGCCTTCGAGGGCCTCGGTGGAACCGGTGACCGTCACGTCGCCGTTGCCGTACCCGTTCACCAGGGCGCGCGGCGTCCAGTTGGCGTTGGTGGCGACCCAGGAGTAGTCGCGTCCCGGGAAGGTGGAGCCCTGGAAGGAGCCCTGGGCCTGCTGGTTGTAACCGCTGGTGCTCACCCCGGGCGTGCCGCAGTGACCGGCGCTGACGAAGCCGGACTGGGTGCCGCGCTTCACGGGGAAGCCGATGGAGCAGCGGCCCTGCCCGTTCATGTAGTACGCGTCGCCGCCCCGCAGATCCGCGAACGTGCGTGGCCGCTCGGTCGACTGACGTACCGTCACCAGCTCATGCGCGACCTTGGCGGCGGCCAGGAAGGTGTTCGCGGCCGAGGTGTCGGCGGCCTGCACGACCACGCGGTTGGTGGCGATGTCGACGTACCAGACGGGCACGCCCTGGGGCGCCTCGCGCAGGGCGACCCGGTCCAACGCGGCCTTCGCCGAGTCCAGTTCGGCCAGGCTGTGCTCGACGACGACGGCCTTCGCGCCGGCCTTGCCGATCCGGGCGGCCTGCCCGGCGTCGGTGGTGGAGACGGTCAGGGCGGCGTCGTCACCGCTCACCCGCGCTCCGGCGAAGTCCGCACCGAGGGAACGCTTCAGGCCGGCCGCGACGGTCGCGGCCCGCGACTCCTGGCCGATCCGGGCGCGCGCCTCGGTCTCGGTCAGTCCGAGATCACGGTGCATCGCCTTCAGCAGACCCGGCGAAAGCTGCTCGGTGGCGGGGGTGGCGGCCTGGGGGGCGGGATCGGCGGACGCGCTGCCGGTCAGACCGGCCAACGCGAGCGTGCCGACGGCGACGGTGGCGGTACACGCGGCCAGAGCACGTCTGCGGAGGATGGTTCTCTCCACGGAACTCTCCTTGACTTCGGGGGAATTGCCGCCAAGGTAGCCGCGTACACGTCAGGCCAAGGAGATCCCGTTCTCCCCCTCACTTCGCGTTATGGGGTCTGTGACCAGCGAGGTCACGGACTGCGAGGTCGGCGCGACGACCGGCGCCGTCACCGGGACAGGCATCGCCGGGAGCAGAGTCGCCGGGGCAAGCGTCGTCGGGAGGGGCGTCGTCGGGACAGGCATCGTCGGGACGGGCACTGCGAGGCCGTGCCGTCGAAGTGCCGTCGTTCGGCCGGAGGTCGGTTCGTGCGGCGTCCGTCCGGTGCGTACGACCGCGAGGCGGAAGACCGTCCTCCTACCGGACGCACGAGGACGACTCCGACAACACCACGAGCTGCCGCAGCTGTCGTCGTGTGCCCGTCAGGGACTACGGAACAGCCCTTAGGCTCCGTCCATGGCCACCCACGAACACGAGATCACCGAGCCCGTCGACCTGTGCCTGCCGGACGGTCGGCTGAACCCCTCTGCCCGCGGATGGTCCAGGAGGCCGCTGCACCGGTCGAATCTGCGGGGCTGGGGCCGGACCAAGCGCTGGGAGTACTGGTGCGTGACCACGCCCACCCATCTCGTCGCGCTGACCGTGAGCGACCTCGACTTCCTGGCGCTGAACACGGTGTACGTGCTGGAGTACGGGCCGGGTGGCCGGGAGTTCGAGCGCACGGCGATCGTGCCCGGCGGTCGCGGTGTCCGCCTCCCGGAGACGATCGCGGGCGCGCCCGGCTCCCCCGCCGTGGTGGTCGGCCCGCCCCGCCCCACGGGCGGCAAGGTCAGGATCGAGATCAGCGAGGAGGACGGGGGCACCCGCCTGCGGGCCCGTTGCCTGTCCCCGTCCTCACCGAAGCGGACCGTGGAGGTCGACCTCTTCGCCGCCCTGCCCGTCGGCCACGAGACGCTGTCCGTCGTCGTGCCGTGGAACGAGCGCCGATTCCAGTACACGTCGAAGCACACGGCCCGCCCCGCCTCCGGCACGGTCCGGATCGGGGACGAGGCCCTGGAGTTCGGTGCGGACGCCTGGGCCGTGCTCGACCACGGACGGGGCCGCTGGCCGCGCTCGGTCGACTGGAACTGGGGAGCCGCGTCGGGCCGCACCGACGGTCACACGGTGGGGTTGCAGTTCGGCGGGCGCTGGACCCGGGGCACCGGCACCACGGAGAACGCGCTCTGTGTGGACGGCCGGCTCAGCAAGCTCGGCGAGGAGCTGGAGTGGCACTGGTCGTCCGACGACTTCCTGGCCCCGTGGACGATCACATCGCCGGGCGACCGGCCCGCGGTGGACCT
Source organism: Streptomyces sp. NPDC032161 (assembly GCF_040636995.1). Classification (NCBI taxonomy): domain Bacteria; kingdom Bacillati; phylum Actinomycetota; class Actinomycetes; order Kitasatosporales; family Streptomycetaceae; genus Streptomyces; species Streptomyces sp. NPDC032161. The sequence continues at coordinate 103,018 of NZ_JBEZVN010000007.1, forward strand.
CACGTTCGTCCCGTTCCACAACCGCTCCACCCGTACGGACGTCGGCCTGATCGCCAACCGCACCGACCAGTGCTTCGGTCACTACTCCGGCCGCGTACGCGACGACGAGGGGCGCGAGATCGTCGTGGACCGGCTCCTGGGCTGGGCCGAGGACGTCCACATGCGCTGGTGAAGCCGTACGCACCGGTGAAGCCGTGTGCGCTGGTAGGCCCGAGGGTCCTGGTGAAGCCGTGTGTGCCCTGGTGAACTCACACGCGCCGCCGAACTCGCACACGCCGGTGAACTCCCCGTCGCACGCGCCTACCCATAGGTTCGTCCCATGCGAATAGGTGAGCTACTGGGTGCCGGGCGCACCGCCGACGTGTACGCGCTCGACGAGAACTGGGTCCTGCGGCGCAACCGCGACGGGCTGGACGCCACCCATGAGTGGGCGGTCATGTCCTACCTCAGCGCACACGGCTACCCGGTCCCCCGGCTCGGTGCGCGCGATGCCACGACGGCCCCCTGCGACCTGGTGCTGCGGCGCCTGACCGGCCCGACCATGCTGGAGTCCCTGGGGTCCGGAGACCTCACCGCGTCCGAGGCGGCCACCGTACTGGCCGAGCTCCTCGCCGAACTGCACACCGTCCCGGCGCGGCTCTCCCCGCAGCCCGAGGACCGGATCCTCCACCTCGACCTGCACCCGGGCAACGTGGTGCTGACGCCCCGGGGACCGGTGGTGATCGACTGGAGCGACACGGCGGAGGGCGCACCCGCCCTGGACCGGGCCATGACGGCCCTGGTCCTGGCCCGGACCGCGGTCGATCCCCGGGCCAGAGACGCGGCATCGGCGTGCGCCCTCGCCCTGCTCAACGCCCTGGTGCCGCACTTCTCCGCCTCCGGCGGCATCCCAGCCGCCCACCTCACGGAGGCCGCCGCACGCCGCACCGCCGACGCGACGCGCGACGGTGCGGCTCACAAGGAGCACGACGGCAACAACAGCGACAAGAGCGATGACGAGGACAGCAAGGACGGCGGGGACGGCAGGAACGGCGGGGACGTCAGGGGCCACAGGAAGCGCAGCGACGGCAGGGCCGAGGCGGACCTGTTCGACCGCGCGGTCGCTCTCGTCACCGAGGTGATGTGACACCACGACACCGGTACGCCGGACCGGGAGCCGGGAGCCGGGACGCCTCACACGCTCCCGGCCCCGGCCCCGGCTTCCGGCCGCATCTGCCCGCCGCCCCCATCCACCGCCCGGCTCCGCCTACCGCTCGCGCCCCACCCGACGACCACGGCTGTCCGTCTGTCCGTCCACCTACCGACCGCCGCTCCGGCCCCCGCCGTCGGGGTGGAGGACGACCTTCGTCCAGCCCGTGTCCCGGTTGTCGAAGTGCTCGTACCCCTGCGCCGCCTCCGCCAGCGGCAGTTCGTGGGAGACGATCCAGGACGGCTTGGCCTTCCCCTGCTGGATGAGGTTGCACAACTGTCGGTTGTACGCCTTGACGTTGGCCTGACCGGTCCCCATCGACTGGCCCTTGAACCAGTACATGCCGTAGTCGAAGGCGATCTCTCCCTCGTCCTCGTACAGCTTGTCCGGACTTCCGGGGTCATGGGGCACGAAGACGCCGACCACGCCGATGGTGCCGGTGAACTTCACGGACTGCACCAGGTTGTTCAGCGTCAGGTTCGGCTGCTCGTGGCCCTGGGCGTCATGCGCCTGGTAGCCCACGCATTCACAGCCGCGGTCCGCGCCCAGTCCGTCGGTGAGGTCGTTGACCCGGTCGATCGGCGAACCCTTGGAGTCGTCGATCGGGATGGCGCCGATCTCCTCGGCCAGCCGCAGCCGGTCCGGATGCCGGTCGACGACCATGACCTTCGCCGCGCTCTTGAGGGTCGCGGACAGCGCCGCCATCAACCCGACCGGACCCGCACCGTAGATGACCACGGTCTCGCCCGGCCGCACCCCGGCGAGTTCCGTGCAGTGCCAGCCGGTCGGGAAGACGTCGGACAGCATCACGTAGTCGGTCTGCTTCTCCCACGCCTCCTCCGGCAGGACCAGGCAGTTGGAGTCGCCGTACGGCACCCGCAGGAACTCCGCCTGTCCGCCGTTGTACGGGCCCATCCCCGCGAACCCGTACGCGGCACCCGCCATCCGCGGATCCGACGGGGTGGTCAGGCAGAACGCCGTCAGCCCCTGCTCGCAGTTGCGGCAGAACCCGCAGCTGATGTTGAACGGCAGGCACACCAGGTCGCCCACCTTGACCCGGTCCACGCCGTCTCCGACCTCGATCACCTCGCCCATGTTCTCGTGGCCCAGGACACGCCCCTTCTCCATGTCCGTGCGCCCCTCGTACATGTGCAGGTCCGAGCCGCAGATGTTCGTCGAGGTGATCTTCACGAGCACATCCGTGGGCCGTTCGATCCTCGCGTCCGGTACGTCCTTGACGCTCACCGAACGTGGCCCTTCGTACACCAACGCCTTCATGGGACTGCCTCCGCGTTCGTCGGGCGGGAACGCTGTCGGGTGGGAACGCCTCTTCAACCGTCCCACCGGGTCGCCTCGTGTCAAACGCAGAGCGCCCCCGGAACGGCCCGTGACAAGGCATGCACCGGAGGCGTTGGCGAAACCACCGCGACACGATCCTCGCGGCGCGTGACCAGCGCCGCGACCGGCGCGCCGTGCCCGACGCACACCGACCACCACCCCGCGACACCGCGCGCAACACCGCGGCGCGAGCATCGGGGGCGGCCCGCGGTCGGTCGCGCGGCGCTCGGCGCACGGTCGTCGCGAGGAGGCCGGTCGGCGCTCAACCCGCGGCCATCGCCCCGGCGGGGGCGGACACGCCCCCGTTCGCGGAACGCCTGAGATGTTCCGTGAGCGAGAAGCCCGCGCGTGCGGCCTCGGCACGGCTCAACGGCAGACCGTCGCCCAGGAGTCGGCGGGCCGCCATGTGGTCGCCGGGCCGGTTGACGGACTCGACCGCGATCAGCGCCTCCTGCCGGAACAGGAGAACCGAGAAGGCATCCGCGTCCGGGCCGTCCGCCAGCACCGCCTCGGCGTCGTGTCCGTCACCGATCCCCGCGATCTGTACGGTCGTCCCGAACTGGTCGCTCCAGAACCAGGGCAGCTCGTCGTACGGGCGCGGCGCCCCGGTGAGCCGCTCGGCGACCAGCTTGGCGTGCCCGACGGCGTTCTGCACGGATTCGAGCCGCACCCGCGTCCGTGTCCGTGTCCACCCCCCCGGCTCCGGCCCCGGCTGCGAATCCGCCCCCCGCTGGGGCCGCGGCTGGGACCGCGACTGCGTGCCGGGGCCCGACAGCGGGAAGACCGCGCAGTCGCCGATGGCCGAGATGCACGGGTCGCCGGTCAGCAGCCCGGCGTCGACCACGATGCCGTCGGAGACCGCCAGCCCGGCCGCCTCGGCCAGTTCCGTACGGGGCACGACGCCGATGCCGACCAGGACCAGGTCCGCCGGCAGCCGGCGGCCGTCTGCCGTCCCCACCTCCGCGACCCGGCCGTGACCGTCGTCGTGGAAGGCCGTGACGCCCTGGCCGTGGATCAGCCGATTGCCCCGCCGTCGGTGAAGTCCCGTGAAATGAGCGGCCGTCCGCGCCGAGACCACCCGCGACATCGGGCGGTCGAGGGCCTCCACGACGGTCACCTCACACCCGGACTCCCTTGCGACGGCCGCGAATTCGAGGCCGATGAACCCGGCCCCGACGACCACCGCACGGGCGGCCCCGCCAGGGGCGCCGGACGTGGCGGCGGCGAGCGCGTCCCGCAGGGCCGCCGCGTCGCGCACCGTGCGCAGCGTGTGCACGCCGCGCAGCCCGGCGCCGGGCAACTGCGGCATCCTGGGCCGGGCCCCGGTGGCGAGCACGAGATGTCCGTAACCGTACGAACTGCCGTCGGCGAGCCGGACCGACCGCGCGGCCCGGTCGATGGCGACGACCGTGCCCGTGACCCTGTCGATCGCCTGGCGCGCGTAGTACGCCTCCGGTCTCAGCCACAGGTGCGTCTCGTCCGCCTCGCCCTTGAGGTACGCCTTGGACAGCGGCGGGCGCTCGTACGGGAGTGTGTCCTCCTCGCCGATGAGCGTGATCCGCCCTTCGTAGCCCCGCTCCCGCAGCGATGCGGCCGTCTGGTGGCCGCCCTGTCCGGCTCCGATGACGACGACCGAAGCGGGTCGTATGCCGTCGGCCATCAGTGCTGCCGCTCCGGCAGGTGCACGATCAGGCCGTCGAAGCCCTCGGTCACGGGAAGTTGGCAGCTCAGCCGGCTGTTGGGGCGGCGCGGGCTGGCCGCGAAGTCAAGCATGCTGTCCTCGTTCGGCTGCATCGCCTCCAGTCTGTCGACGCAGCTCTCGTCGACGTAGACGTGGCACGTGGCGCACTGGGCGTTGCCGCCGCACTGCGCCACGATGCCGTCGATGTCGTTGAAGACGGCGCCCCGCATGACGCTGGTGCCGGTGGGGACGTCGACGGTCCGCGCGGTTCCGTCGACGGCGACATAGGTGATTTCGGGCATGGCGGAACTCCTCCGTACCGGGATGCCGGTCCGTGCCGAGGTGCCGATCGGCCGCGCGCACGGACACGACACAACGGTGCACGGGGCCGGTCGCTCGGGACCGGTCACTCGGAAATGGGCTCGGGTGGAAAGAGGGGTGGAGGCGAAGGCACGGGTCGATGGCGGCGCTGCCGGAATCCGGGCAGGGGGAGATCGACACCCCTGCCGCGCCTCGCCTTCGCAATACGGCCTCGGGACACGCGACGTCCTCGGCCGACGGGATGGCAGCGCGACGGACCGTACCAAACAGTCACCGGTGACGCCAAACACCCTCACCGGTGGCTCCAGCAGCCGCACACGCCCGCGGTCTCCCCGGCAGGCGCTCCACACGTCCCCCGACCTACGGCTCCGTCGGCCTACGAATCCCCGGGTCCACCGACCACCGTGCCGCCGGTCCCCAGGTCCGCCGGTCCATCGGCCCGTCGGTCCGCCCGGTCCTGGGCGGCTACCCGGCGCGGATCGGGCTTCCGGTGTGTCATGAACGGTCGACTGGTGATGAAATCGCGGAACTTCAGGGCGGCTTCGGACAGGTAGTTGTCGCGGTTCCACACCAGGGTGAGCACCCGGTAGCAGTCGGGCGCGTCCAGGTGCACCCAGGCGACCGGCGTGTGCGAATCCGTACCGGCCCGGCGGGACATCGCCGGGATGAGGCCGATCCCGAGACCGGCGCTGATCATGTCCTGGCTGGCGCCCGGTTCGTTACCCTCGCAGGACAGGCGCGGTGTGAGTCTCTCGGACGCGAACAGCCGGTCGAGGAGCGCGCGTTGCCAGTGTCCGGGACGCGTGCTGACGAAGGGCTCGTCGGCGATCTCGGGGATCCTCACGCTCTCCCGGCCGTCGAGCCAGTGCCCGCGCGGCACCGCGAGCAGCACCTCCTCGCGGGCGAGCTCGACCGACGCGAGGTGCGTACCGGCCAGCGGCTGCGAGGCCACGCAGAAGTCGACCTCGCCCGCGCGCAGCTGGCGGGTCATCTCCTGCGCGTTCGACTGGAAGAGGCGCACGTCGGCACGGGGGAAGGCGGCCCGGAAGCTGCCGAGGGCGTGGGTGATCGTCAGCAGGGTCTCGGAGGCGACGCCGACCCGTCCGAGCCCCGTGTCACGGGCGTCGCGCAGGGCCCGGCGGCCGTCCTCGAGCTGGCTCAGGGCGTGGTCGACGTGACGCAGGAACATCGCTCCGTACTGGTTGAGCCGGATGCGGCGGCCGTGCCGGTCGAAGAGCGGGGAGCCGAGCTCGGCCTCCAGACGCGCGATGGTGCGGCTGAGCGAGGGCTGGGCGACGCGCAGCTCCTCCGCGGCGCGGCTCATGTGCTCGTAACGCGCGACGGTCTGGAAGTAGCGCAACTGCAGCAGGTCCACGGCCCGACCCACCTCCACTCATGCCTTGGAAGTCATTTTCACATGGCCAAATCGGTCTTGGAAGTCTATAAGCGATGCGGTTTACGGTCTCCATCGGAGTCACCGCACAGGTGACGGGCGAAGGGCGCCCGCCACCTGCACACGCGAAGCGAGGACCCCGGTCCTTCCTGTTCCTGCCGTCATTTCCACTTCCTGCCGCCATCCCTCACCGTCCACGACCCACTGCGTACTGTCAGCCACCCACCGCGCACGGTGTCCGCCGCGACCGCGAGCCGTCCTCCACTGCGAGGTGCCCATCGCCACCGCGGCATCCGCACCGGACCGAACCCGAACCGAATCCCGCGAACCACCCCGCCCGACAACAACCCCACCCGACCGAACCCAGCCTCCCTGAACGGTGCGGCACCCCGTACCCGTACACGTACCCGTGCGTCCGTCGATTCTCTGCGGGTACGTGTACGGGTAGGGGGTGCCGCACGCGTACCGGCATCCGTACCCGACACACCGCGCCCGGTCAGCGCGACCGCCGCCCGCCGACGCCCCAACTCCCCCAGAGCTCACGCACACCAGGGCAGACACACACGAGCAGACACACCGGGGCGGACGCGCACCACGGCAGACACTCACCAGGGCGACACACACGCCGGACCGGGCGCACCCCGCCGGAACGGTGGCACCCCCGTCAGGACGGCCGCGCCGCCATGGCGCGACGGAGATGCCGCACGAGGGCCCGCGCCGCGGAACCGGACGGCCCGCCCTCGCGCCACGCGAACACGATGTACCCGCGCATCGGCGGATCCAAGACGGTGAGCATGCGCAACGCGGCCGGCCGGGCGAGCGCGAACGGCTCCGGCAGGATGGCGACGCCGAGCCCGCTGATGGCGAGTTCCGCCAGCATATTGGGGTCGCTCGCCTCGAATGCGATACGCGGCGAAAATCCGGCGGCGGCACAGGATTCCTCGACCGTGGCACGGGCGCCGATGCTTCGATGGAATGTGATGATCGGCGCGTCCCGCAGTTCTGCGAGGCGAATCGACGCACGGGCCGCGAGCGGGTGACCCGGCCGCACTGCGACGACCAGCCGTTCATCCGCCACCGTGAGGGTTTCGATACCCGGGAGCACGGGTGTCGGCGGTGAAATGGCGACGGCATCGAAATCCCCCCGCCGAAGCGCGTCGATCAATTGGTCCGAGGTCGCCTCGGCCAGGGTCATCTCGACACCGGGATGCGCCGCATGGAAATCGGCGAGCAGTTGAGGCAGACCGTACGCGGTCGCGGACGAGGTCACCATCCCCAACGACACGTGGCCGCGGATCAACCCCGTGTAGTCATCGGCCATTTGGTGCAGCACGTCCACGGAGGCGAGCGTGGCGCGGGCCTGCTTCAGCACGGACTCACCGAATTCCGTGAGGCGGACGGCACGTCGGCTCCGGTCGAGGAGGTCCTGCTTCAACTCCCTTTCCAGCTGCCTGATCTGGTTGCTGACACTCGGCTGGGCCACGTGCAGCCTGGCAGCCGCTCTGGTGAAGTTCAGCTCCTCGGCGACGGCCACGAAGTACTCCAGCTGCCTCAGCTCCATAGTCGCGCACTATATCAGCGAGATGCAGCGGATATTGGACGCCCGAAGGAAGAGGCCGGGACAATCCAAGTGCACGCGGCTAAAAACGAGTTGGCCGATTTGAAATAGAGGGAGAATCTGGTGGAGAGCACCATTGACGCACCATTGGTGAAAACTTCCTGGCGAAGCGTCTCCACGCTTGGCTTCGGTGTATTCGCGGTCGCCACGAACGAATTCGTGCTCGCCGGAATGCTGCCCCACCTGGAGTCCTCCCTCGACGTGTCCGCCGCCACGGCGGGCCAGGTCGTCACCGTGTACGCGCTGGCGTGCGCGGTGCTGGGGCCGGTCCTCGCGACCGTCACCACGACCTGGTCGAGACGCGTGACGCTGCTGTGCGCGGCGCTGATCTACATGCTGGGGACCATCGGCTCGGCGCTGGTGCCGTCGTTCGGTCTGCTGCTGGTGACCCAGGCCGTCGCGGCCGCGGGCACCGGCATGTTCGTACCGGTCGCCGCAGCGACGGCCGCAGCCCTCGTACCGCCCGAGCGCCGCGGCCGTGCGATCGCCATCGTCCTCACGGGCTTCACGGCCGCGACCGCGTTCGGCGCGCCCATCGGCACCGCGTTCGGCAGCCGGTTCGGCTGGCGGGCGACGATGTGGTTCGTGGCGGCCCTCGCCGTCGTCGGCATCGTCGGCCTGCTGAGCCTGGTGCCGCGCGGCATCGCCGGCCCTCCCGCCGAGCCCCTGCGCAGGCGCTTCGCACCGCTCGCCGACTCCCGCGTCGTGACCACCCTGGGCACCACGCTGGTGGCGTTCACCTCGGTCTACATCCTGTACACGTACATCGCCGAGATCTTCACGGACGCGACCGGCGGCTCCGGCAACAAGGTTGCCCTGCTGATGCTGACGCTCGGAACCGTGGCGATCTTCGGCAGCTACGCGGCCGGGGTGCTGACCGACCGGATCGGCGGCCGGGGCGTCATGGCGATCTGTCTCGTCTGGGTCGCCGTCTGCCTGCTCGTGCTGCCCCTGGTCAACGGCACGTACGCCGCCTCGCTCGTCTTCATCGGCATCTTCGCGGTCACCGCCTTCAGCATGAGCGCACCGCAGCAGCACCGCCTGATCGGCCTGAACCCGAGCCTCGCCGCGGTCCTGGTCTCCCTCCACTCGTCGATCCTCTACCTCGCGATCGCGTTGGCCGGCGCCCTCGGCGGACTCGGCATCAGCGTGGGCGGATCGGGCTCGCTGGGCTTCATCGCGGCGGCCCTGGCGGTCCTCGCCCTCCTGCTCTCCGAGCTCTCCCACCGCCTCGTCCTTCGCCGCCCGACGCCGGCCGCCACACCCGCCACGGCCGACGCCACCGACTGACACCGACTGACACCGGCCGAGGCGACCGACCGCCCCGCCAACAGGTCCAACGACTGGCCCGACCCGTGTGCGGGGCCAGGGCCGGGACCGGGTCCGCCCGGCCCCGGCCCAACGGGCTTCCCGAGGCGCCTTACCACAGCCCCGCCCCGGATCAGCCCTCCGACTCCCTCCCCTTCCCCACCACTGGACGCGAGACAACCGCCCCCGAACCAGAACCCGACCTCGACCCCGACCCCAGCCCCGCGCTCTCCCCCAGTCCCGCACCCTCCACCGGCTCCGGCTCCGGCTCCGGCTCCGAAGCCCACTCCAATTCCGGCGGTACGACGACGGTCCGCGGCCGCTCGGTACGCTCCCGGACCCCCGCTCGGGCCAAGGCCACCGCAACGGCCAGACGACGGCGATCCCGACGGCCGACTGGTAACCGTGCAGGAAAGCGTCGACGGCCGCTTCTGCCGGCCGCGTTCAGCACCCCGGAAGCCGCCCCGGAGACACCGCAGAGCACATCGCGCATGAACAGCGCACCGCTCATTCCGCCGTAGCAGAGCATGGAGACGTCCGAGCGTGATGGCTGACATCCCCAGAGCCAGACATCGCCGCGCCACCGTCGCCCTGCACGGCACGAGCAACTGGCGGAGCGGTTCGGACACTTATGGCCGCGGCTGAGGTCCGTCGCCTACTGGATGCTGGGCTCGCGCTCGACACCTTCACGGCGCGGATGAGGCGCGGAGGCATAGGGGCGCGGAGGCATAGGGACGCGGACGGGTGTCTTCCCAGAACCCCGAGAGCCGCGGCCCCTCCATCGCGGCGGGACCGAATGGGTGCACGCGAGTCCCCTCCGCCCTGACCGGGGATCGGGGGACGGATCCCCGTCCGACTCAAGCCGCCGCACCCGGCGGGCGCAACGAAAAGCGTGCCGAGCCGGGACAAGACACGCAGGAGACGGTGATGTCAGGAGAGCCAGTCGGCGTAGCGGGTGGCGGCGAGGTGGGCGTCCTTGTCGGTGAGGACGTCGCCCTTGACGACGGCGAACATGCCGGCGGTGGGGTCGGTGACGACGGTGCGGTGGTCACCCTTGTGGGTCAGGGTGATCCGGCCCAGCTCGTCCAGGGTGAAGATGTCGGGGCCGGCGATGTTGCGGATGCCGTTGAGCGGGGCTCCTGCGGCGACCTCCGCCACCACGGCGGCCACGTCCTTGGAGGCGATCGGCTGGATCGGTGTGGCGGGCAGCCGGACGGTGTCGGCGTCGGCGGTCCAGGACAGGACGGCGTCCATGAACTCCATGAACTGCGTCGCCCGGACGATCGAGTACGGGAGTGACCCGGCGGCGAGGAGGTTCTCCTGGAGTGTCTTGGCGCGGTAGTAGTCCAGCTCCGGTACCTGGTCCGTACCCACGATCGAGAGGATGACGACGTGGCCGACGCCGCCTTTGCGGGCTGCGGCCAGAAGGTTGTCCATGGAGGTCCGGAAGAAGGCCGGGGAGGCTTCGTCGAAGGTCGGCGAGTTCGTCAGGTTGACGACGACATCGGCTCCCGCCACCGCCTCGTCCAGTCCCTGACCGCTGATGACGTCGACTCCGCTGGACTTCGAGTGCGGCACCGCCTCGTGCCCCGCGGCGTTCAGATTCTTGACGACCTGAGACCCGATCAGTCCGGTACCACCGATGACTGCGATCTTCATGGCATGCCTATTCGTGGGGGTCATGTACGGAATATGGCATATGAACGGTTACGTGGGAGGGGCAAGAAACAGCACCTTGATCGCCTGAGGAGGGGCGACGTCACAGGCCGTCGACGAACGTGACCGTCTCGTCGAGCGGCGCCCGGCCCGTACGGGTGCCCCCTGCGGTGACGTCCTCGTAGCCGAACGACATGCCACAGAAGAGGATGAGCTCGTCCGGGGGTGACAGGACCTCCGCGACAGTTTCGCGGTACTCCGACCACGCCATCTGCGCGCAACTGTGCAGCCCTTCGGCGCGCAGCAGCATGACGGTCTGCAGATACATGCCGACGTCGGCCCATTGGGGCCGGCCCATGTCGCGGTCGATGTAGCAGAACAGGGCAGCGGGCGCACCGAAGCAGTTCCAGTTCTCGGTAGCGGCCCTCCGGCGCGCCTCCCAGTCCCCACGCGAAATGCCGAGTGCGCCATAGCGCACCTCGCCGAAGGCGGATCGGCGCTCACGGTAAGGGGACTTCAGCGCGGGCGGGTACATCTCGTACTCCCGCTCGTCCCAGGGGTCACCCGCAGCCGCGCGCTCTCCGGCGCGCCTCTTGATCTCGGCCAGCGGCGTGCCGGTTACTACGTAGGTGCGCCACGGCTGGATGTTGGATCCGGACGGCGCCCAGGCCGCTGCGGACAGAACGCGCTCCAGCGTCTCCCTCGGGACAGGGCGGTCGGTGAACTCGCGCACCGCTCGCCGACTCGCGACCGCCTCATAGACGTCCATGATCGCCTGCCTCCATCCACTCCAATGGGGCCTTCATCATACTCGCAACAGTATCACTCGATACCATCTCGCGTAAAACTATCTCGGCTGCCAAATCCTCGGCCCTCGGTCCCCCGCCTCGGGCACTGCGCCAGGAGAAAGTCCATGGCAGAACCGACCCCCCGCTACGAGGCGTCCCGCCAGCGCGCCTCCGAGGAGGCGACCAGCAAGGTCAAGGAACTCGCGGAACGTCTCGCCGCGTAACCCTCCACGTCGGAAGACGCCGTGCGGCGCCCCACCCCAGGACGTCGCACGACGTTCTCGGCGCCTGCATCTTCTCCGACGGTGCCGTTGGCGCTCTGGACCCGGGGCAGGCGGCCCAGCAATGTGGGCGGCCGAGTGTTCGGCCCATCAGCGGGGCTCGCGTCGAGACGACGGTGATGACGGGCGACGAGTGAGATGACGGGCGACGAGTGAAGAGCACACGGGCCGTGCAGGCGGCGCGGCGGGCGCACTGATGGCTCGTCCCCGTCGGCAAGGGAGCCCTGGCCGACCACCAGTCGCCGGACCGGCGCGCAGCGACGATGACCGCGGCTCTCAAGGCCGGGTTCGCCGCGGAAGCCGCATGCGGCAAAGGCGCCGAAGCAGTCGGCGGCGGGCGTGCGGGACGCGCCTACGCCTCGTCGTCCGCAGGATGGGCGAGCCGGGTCAGGAGATCCGTCAGCTGCTCGGGCTCGCCGCGCCCCAGTCCGGCAACCAGGCGCTCAGCCAGCGGCTCTGCCGCCACGTGGGCGGCATCGAAGAGCTCCAGCCCCTGGGGGGTGATCTCCACTGCCCGCACCCGCCGGTCCCCCGCGACGGCCTTGCGTACGGCCAGGCCCTTGCGCTCCAGGTCGTCCACGATGCGCATGATTCCGGCCTTGTCCGACCCTGTCGCCGCCGCCAGATCCCGCTGCACCGTGGGTCCGTGGTTGACCAGCTCGATCAGCACCGCGAAATGCCGCAGCTCGATACCGAGCGGCCGAAGCGCCTCCCCCAACCCTGCGGCGACGCGCCAATGCGCCCGGCGCAACAGCAGGCCGAGAGCGAACGGCGAGGGACCCCCGGGGCGGTCGGTCGCACGCGAGGCGGTGGTGTGGCGAGGAGCATCGGCGGCCATGAAACCAGACTACTTCATTCGATACAGTATCGTTTGATACTAAATGGGCTTGCGAGACGCCGCCGATGCCAGCAGGAGAAGAAACGGGATCTTGCGAACCAGACATCCGCCGTCCTGCGTTCCCCGCCGCGCCCCTCCCGGCCTCGCTGCGCCCTCCACGACCTGGGAACGTGCGGCCGCCTCCAGCCGTCCAGCGAAATGTCGGGGGCGCTGGCAAGATACCGGTGGAGTGCGCCGACGGTAGTGTCCACGAACTCTTGCGAGATGGCGTCGGCATCGCCCCAGCAGACCTGAGCGCGCTTGCGCGGTTCACGGTCCTCGGGTTCGCCGGTCCAATCGTGGGCCGCGAAGACGGCGGCGAAGACGGCGGCGAGGAAGCCGTTGGGGCTTCGACACCTCAGGCGCCGTGGATGATGTGGGCGACCTTCAGAGGCTCCGGCTTCACTGTCAGGCCGGTCTCTTCGTACAGCTCTCGCACGGCGGCCTCGGTGACGGGTTCGCCGGGCTCGGTCCTGCCGACGGGGAAGTCCCACATGCCCTGGGCGCACTTCGCGTTCCGACTGCGCCGTGGAGGAGGGCAACCCGGCTGGTGGCCTTGTCGTGGACGATGACAGCCGCTTCCAGGTGGCCGACTTCCCGTTGGCGCTCAGCCAGAGTGGCGCGGTGCCGTACGCGGACGCGGCGACAGACGCCGTGGCGCACCTTGTCCGACTCCTGCATGGCCTCGATAGCGCCGGGAACAGCGTCGAGTTCGTAACGGACCTGGCTGATGTGGCAGTTGAGCGCCGCCGGGTCGTACGAGCCGAACGCCTTGCCGCAGGACTCGGCACGGTCCGTGGCGCCGTGTGACACGCCACGCCCCGAGCAACAGAAAACCCCACATCAGAGAAGATCTGATCTGGGGTTTCTCTGAGCCGCCTTCGGGATTCGAACCCGAGACCTACGCATTACGAGTGCGTTGCTCTGGCCAACTGAGCTAAGGCGGCACGCCCGTCGCACTATGGTGCGATCAGCGGCGTCGCCAAGTCTACACAGTTTCCGGGGGTGCTCCGTACCACCCTGGATCCGAGCCGTCTCCGCAGGTCAGCGACCCAAAGGCGGCGAAGCTGGCGGAATGGAGGGCACAAGTGGTCAGGAGCAGCGCTTGCCGTCGTCCGGCGGGGTGCCGTCCAGGAGGTAGGTGTTGATCGCCGTGTCGATGCAGTCGCTTCCACGGCCGTACGCGGTGTGGCCGTCGCCCCGGTAGGTGAGAAGCGTGCCGGAGGAGAGCTGGTCGGCGAGCGACTCGGCCCACTTGTACGGGGTGGCCGGGTCACGCGTGGTGCCGACCACCACGATCGGGGCCGTTCCCCTGGCCTCGATGCGGTGAGGGGTGCCCGTGGGGCGGACCGGCCAGTGGGCGCAGTTCAGGGCGGCCCACGCGAAGGCCCGGCCGAAGACCGGCGACGCCTTCTCGAAGTCGGGGAGCGCACGGGTGACGGCTCCGGCGTCGGCGAAGGCGGGCGGCTGGTCCAGGCAGTTCACGGCGGCGTTGGCGAACATCAGGTTCGTGTACGTGCCGTTCGGCTCGCGCTCGTAGTAGCTGTCCGACAGGGCGAGCAGACCGGAGCCGTCGCCCTTCGCGGCGCCGGCGAGCGCGTCGCGGAGCCGGGGCCAGGACGATTCGTCGTACATGGCGGCGATCACCCCGGTGGTTGCGAGGGACTCGGTGAGCTCGCGGGTGTCGCCCGTGGGGATCGGCTTGGCGTCGAGGGCGGCGAAGAGCCCCTTCAGGCGGGTGGCCGCGTCGGCGGTGGAGGCCGTGCCGAGCGGGCAGTCCGCCCTCTTCACGCAGTCGGCGGCGAAGGACTGGAACGCGGTCTCGAAGCCCGCCGTCTGGTCACGGTTCACGTCGAGGGCGGAGAGCGAGGGGTCCATCGCGCCGTCCAGGACCATCCGGCCGACCCGGGCCGGGAAGAGTTCGGCGTACGCGGCACCGAGGTAGGTGCCGTACGACGCCCCGACATAGTGCAGCTTCTCGTCGCCCAGCAGCGCCCGCAGCATGTCCATGTCGTGGGCGGTCTCGGTGGTGGAGACATGCGGGAGCACCTGGGCCGAGTGCTGCTCGCAGCCACCCGCGAACCTCTGGTACGCGGCGCTCAGCCGGCCGACCTCGGCCTCGTCGTCGGGCGTCTGGTCGACCTGGGTGTACGAGTCCATCTGCGGGCCGGTGAGGCACTCGACGGGCTCGCTGCCGGCGACCCCGCGCGGGTCGACGGCCACCATGTCGTAGCGGGCCCGGACCGGGGCGGGGTAGCCGAGGGCCGCGAAATTCTGGAGGTAGCCGACGGCCGAGCCTCCCGGGCCGCCAGGATTCACCAGAAGCGAGCCGATCCGCTCCCCGGGGCCGGTGGCCCTGGCGCGGGAGACGGCCAGATCGATGTCGCCGCCGTCCGGCATCGCGTAGTCCAGGGGCGCCTTCATCGTCGCGCACTGGAAGCCCTCGCCCCCGCAGTCCCGCCACGTCAGCTGCTGCTCGTAGTACGGCTGGAGCGCGGCGGGGACGGCGGGTGCGGACGGGGACGGGTTCGCCGAACCGTCGCCGCTGCAACCGGAGACGGCGAGGAGGCCGGCAATGCCGAGCGCGAGGGCGAAGATGCGGAGCGGGCGCCTGGTGTCCATCCCCGGAGCGTAGTCGCCGGACGACACCTCGCCCGCTTTAACGCCCATACGGGTGAAAAAATCAGTAACGAAACGTGACGAACGGTGACGTCGGCGATGGCGCGGTGCGCTACCTGTGGTCACGGCAGGGACGGTACTGGGGCAGTGCACTGCCGATGGCGATGGGGATGCCGGTGGTGATGGGGACGGGTGACGGCGGTGGTGATCCGGGACGGAAGCGGGAACGGCACGGCGGCGCCGTACGTCAGCCCGCGCGCAACGCCATCGTCATCGCCTCCACCGCGAGCAGCGGCGCGACGTTGCGGTCCAGCGCCCGCCGGCACGCGATCACCGCCTCTATCCGGCGCAGGGTTCGCTCGGGGGTGGAGGAGCCGGCGACGCGGTCGAGGGCGTCCTGCGTGTCCGCGTTGGCGATGGCGATCCGCGAGCCCATCTGCAGAGCCAGCACATCGCGGTAGAAGCCCATCAGCTCGCTGAGCGCGAGATCGAGGCTGTCGCGCTGGGTACGGGTCTTGCGGCGCTTCTGCCGGTCCTCCAGTTCCTTCATCACGCCCGCCGTCCCCCGCGGCATCCGGCCTCCGGCAGCGGCGCCGAGGGCGGCCTTCAGTTCTTCCGTCTCCTTGGCGTCGACCTCCTCCGAGACCTGCTTGGCATCCTCCGCAGCAGTGTCGATCAGCTCCTGGGCGGCCTTGAGACAGCCCCCGATCTCCTCGATCCGCAGCGGCATCTTCAGCACGGCGGCACGCCGGGCGCGGGCCCGCTCGTCCGTGGCGAGGCGACGGGCCCGACCGATGTGGCCCTGGGTGGCACGGGCGGCGGACGCGGCCCGCTCCGGATCGATGCCGTCGCGCCTGATCAGCACGTCGGCCACCGCGTCCACGGAGGGCGTGCACAGGGTGAGGTGGCGGCAGCGGGAACGGATGGTGGGAAGCACGTCCTCCAGCGAGGGCGCGCAGAGCAGCCAGACCGTCCGGGGAGCCGGTTCCTCGACGGCCTTCAGCAGGACGTTCCCCGCGCCCTCGGTGAGCCGGTCCGCGTCCTCCAGCACGATGACCTGCCAGCGACCGCCGGCCGGGGACAGCTGGGCGCGTCGGACCAGCTCGCGGGTCTCCTTCACGCCGATGGAGAGCAGATCCGTACGGACCACCTCGACATCGGCGTGCGTACCGATGAGGCTGGTGTGACAGCCGTCGCAGAAGCCGCACCCGGGCGCGCCGCCCAGGGCCCGGTCGGGGCTCACGCACTGGAGGGCGGCGGCAAAGGCCCGGGCCGCGGTGGAACGGCCGGAGCCGGGGGGGCCGGTGAACAGCCAGGCGTGGGTCATCTTCGATCCCGACGGCACCGGCTCCCCCGCGGAGTGGGCGGTGACCAGCGCATCGGCGTCCCGGGCGGCGGCACCGAGCTGCTCCTGCACCCGGTCCTGCCCGACCAGGTCGTCCCATACGGTCATGGGTCACCGCCCTTCCGGTGGTGTGCGACCTCGTGGCCGCACATTCTCGTGCTGTCCGCTGTCATGCGCCGTAGTGACGTGCCGTACGCCGTGCTGTCATGCACCCGCGCACCGTCGTGCCGTGGTCTCGTGCCGTGGTCTCATGCGCCGGGTTGTCGCACGGTACGGCCGCACGACCCGGGCGACGGGATGTCGTTGCGCGTCGGCCCCGTTCGCCCGGACCGACCGCGCCCGAACCCGGCCCTGCTGGTCCCGGCTCATGTCCGGACTCCATTGTGAGGGACGGGTCTGACAATCCCGGCAGGACCGGGCGGGGCCGGTCCGGACCGCACTCCGGCCGGTCCGGCGGGAAGCGGGCCCGCAAACCGGACATCCGCTCCGCAGGCCGGCAGATCGACGGCCCCGCGGCCCGGCCCCTTCGGCCGGCCGCACGGATGTCCCGTCCTTCACCCCGCACCGCCTCAGCGGCGCGGGCGGCGTCCCCGTCCCGAGGAGCCCGGGTCCTCGTCGTCCCCGTGGTCGCCGCCCAGCAGCTCGTCCGCCAGTGTCGGCAGGTCGTCCAACGGGGTCTCCTCGGCCCAGTCGGGGCGCGGGCGCCGGGAGCGGTGCTCCTGGCCGTCCCAGTGGTCCCGCGCCTGCTGCGACCCCGCCCCGCCCGCGTGCCGGTCGTCGATCTGCGGGAGCTCGCGCGTGCGCTCGTTCTCGCTCTCCGCCGCGAAGCCCGCCGACGGGCGCTCGTCACGGAAGATGCCCCGCGGAACCCGGTCCGCCGGATCCGCCGAGCGCGCGTCACGCGCACCCCATGCATCCCTCGACTCCCGCGCACCCCCCGTGTCACGAGGACGCCGCGCGTCCCGTACCGGGGGCTGTCCGTCCCGTACCGGAGGAAGGATCGCCGTCTCGTCGTCGGAGCGCGCGGGACGCGTGGTAGGCGAGGGCACCTGCTGCGTCACGTCGTTCGGGTCGACGATCGGTGTCGGCACCGTGACCTCGTTGTCCGGCACGGACGCCGCCGCGGCCGCCTCGGCCCTGGCCGCCTCCGCCGCCTCGGCCCGGCGCCGGGCCTCCTCGGCGCGCAGCAGGGCCTCCTCGGCGGCCCGCTGCTTCTCCAGACGCTGTTCCTCGGCCTCCTTGCGCTGCCTGGCCTCCTCCGCGGCCCTCTTGCGCAGCCTCTCCTGCTCCGCCTCGCGGGCCGCCTCCTCGGCCTCCCGCTTGCGCCGCTCCTCCTCGGCCTTGCGCCGGGCCTCCTCGGCCCGCTGCCGAGCCTCCTCCGCCTGGCGTTCGGCCTCTCGCCTGCGCGCCTCCTCCAGCTCGCGGCGCTTGCGTTCCTCCTCCTCGGCCCGGAGCTTGGCGAGCTGTTCCTGTCGCTCGCGCTCCAGCCGCTCCTCCTCGGCCTTGCGGGCCGCCTCTTCCTCGGCCTTGCGCCGGGCCTCCTCCTCGGCCTTCCTGCGCGCCTCCTCCTGGGCCTTGATCTCGGCCTCGGAAAGCGGAAGGAGCTGGTCGAGGCGGTGGCGTACGACCGTGCTGATCGTCTCCGGGTCCTGCCCCGCGTCCACCACCAGGTAGCGGGTCGGGTCGGCCGCGGCCAACGTCAGGAAGCCGGCCCGCACCCGGGCGTGGAACTCCGGCGGCTCGGACTCCAGCCGGTCGGGCGCCTCGGTGAACCGTTCCCTCGCGGTCTCCGGATCGACGTCCAGCAGAACGGTCAGGTGCGGTACGAGCCCGCTCGTGGCCCAGCGCGAGATCCGGGCGATCTCGGTCGGGGAGAGGTCACGGCCCGCGCCCTGGTAGGCGACGGACGAGTCGATGTAACGGTCGGAGATGACGATCGCACCGCGCTCCAGCGCCGGGCGGACCAGCGAGTCGACGTGCTCGGCGCGGTCGGCGGCGTACAGCAGCGCCTCGGCCCGGTTGGAGAGCCCGGCCGACGACACGTCGAGCAGGATCGAGCGCAGCCGCTTGCCGACCGGGGTCGCGCCCGGCTCCCGGGTGACGACGACCTCGTGGCCCTTGGCGCGGATCCACTCGGCGAGCGCCTCGACCTGGGTGGACTTTCCGGCGCCGTCGCCGCCCTCCAGGGCCAGGAAGAACCCGGTCTTCGCGGGCGCCACGTCCGGTTCGCCGCCACGCAGCGCCTCGCGCAGGTCACGGCGCAGCGGCACGCCGGAGCGGTCGTCCGTCTTCGCGAGGACGATCACCGCGACGGGCAGCAGCAGCGCGCCGATCAGCATCAGGGCGAAGGCCGCTCCGCCGTGGGCGAAGACGAACGCTCCCGACTCCAGCCGGTGCGCGCCGATCGCGGCGGACAGCAGCGGGCCGACGAGCGCGCCGAGCCCGACGACGACCCGTACGACGGCCTGGAGGTGCTCCGTGATCCTGGCCCGGCGGGACTCCTCGGTCTCCTGGTCGATCAGGACGTGGCCGGTGCGGGCGGCGACCCCCGCCGCGTACCCGGCGAGCACCGTGATCACCACGACGGTCGCCGTGTCCGGCACCAGGCCCATGGCGAGCAGCGCGACGCCCGTGACGGCGACGGCCAGCGCCAGCAGCCGCCGCCGCGACAGCGTGGGCAGCACCTTCCCGGCGGTACGGATGCCGACGCCCGTGGCACCGGTCAGTCCGAGGATCAGCAGGGCGAACGTGACGGGTCCGCCGCCCAGCTCCCCGGCGTGCAGGGCGGCGACGGCAGCGGCGGCGGCGATGGCCCCGGCGATGGCGGCCGACGCTCCGATGATCACCGGTACGGCACCGGTGCGGCCCCGGTCGGGTCCGCCGTCGGCCGACGGCCGACGCAGGCCCTCCAGCGGCGAGCGCGGGCGGAGCGTCTGCGAACCGGGCAGTTCCAGGAAGTACAGGGTGGAGATCGAGGCCGCGAACAGACCGGCCGCGACGTACGAGCCGAGCGCCGCCTGATGGAGCGAGAACCACTCCAGGCCCGAGCCCAGCAGGTTGCCGACCAGGGTGGCGGCCAGCAGACCGGCCCCGGCGACCGGGATGGCGGCGAAGTCGGTACGGAGGGAGAGTCGGCGCAGGGCGTCGAGGTGGTCGGGCAGGGGACGTACCGCCGCGCCCTCGGGGGGCGGCGCGGGCAGCAGCGCGGGCGCGGCGCCGTCCTTGGCGACCGTCCACAGGCGCTCGGCCGCGCCCACGACGAAGACGGTGATGAGGATCATCATGAGCGCCTGAGCCGGCATCCAGTCGATCCACAGCGGTGCGACGACCAGCAGCGCGAGCCGCAGCCCGTCCGTCCCGATCATCAGCCAGCGCCGGTCCAGCGGTCCGCCCGGTGCGGTGAGCGTCGTCAGCGGACCGAGGAGTACGGCCCCGAAGATCAGGGTGGCGAGAATCCGGGCACCGAACACCGCGGCGACGGCGAACGCCGCCCCTCGATATCCGGCTCCGAATGAGCCCTCCTGGACCGCCGCTTGCAGCGACATCAGCACCAGCACGAGAAGGGCGAGGGCATCGCCGATGCTTCCGACGAGCTGGGCGCTCCACAACCGCTTCAGCGGCGGGATACGCAACAGGGCTCGTACGGCGCGCTCGCGTGAGTCTGCGGCAAGTGTGTCGGAGGTGGGGCTCACGACCGTTGGCTGCTCGGCTCGCGTCATCCGCCCAGCCTATCCGGATCGGACGACTCCCCGGAGGCCACGCCCGAACATGTGGACGACGAGGTCACGGTATGTGGGCAGCCCGGGGCATGCGTCAGAAGCACGGACGACGCGCTACGGAGGTGGCCCGGCCGCAGCCGCCCACGCCTCACACCTCACCGGACCGACGGCGTCTCCGTACGAGAAACTCGCGCCGGAAAATCCCCCGTACGAAGACCGGGCCACCTTCCGCACGGGGACGGACCGCCTCCCCCGCGGAACGGCCTCCTGTACGGGACGGGCCGCCCCCGTACAGGACGGGGCGGCCCGCACTGAAGCGGGACGCCCCTCCTATCAGCCCACGGTCCCCTGCCCCGGCCCGGTCCCATGCCCGGCCCCCCGGTCAGCCCACCGGTACCGGGCCCCGGTCAGCTCTCCCCGGCGGCCGACGCCGCCGGGGTCTCCTTCGCGGCGGCCGTCTTCTTCGCCGCCGTCCTCTTCGCGGCCGTGGTCTTCTTCGCCGCGGTCTTCTTGGCGGTCGCCGCCGTCTTCTTGGCGGTCGTGGTCTTCTTGGCCGCCGTCTTCTTCGCGGCCGTCTTCTTGGCCGGGGCCTTCTTCGCCGTCTTCTTCTTCGCGGGCCCCTTGGCACGCTTCTCGGCGAGCAGCTCGTAACCGCGTTCCGGCGTGATCGTCTCGACGCTGTCGGCGGTCCGCAGCGTGGCGTTGGTCTCGCCGTCGGTCACATACGGGCCGAAGCGGCCGTCCTTGACCACGACCGGCGCCCCGCTCACCGGGTCCGTGCCGAGCTCCTTCAGCGGCGGCTTGGCGGCGGCGCGACCGCGCTGCTTGGGCTGCGCGTAGATCGCGAGGGCCTCTTCGAGGGTGATGTCGAAGAGCTGCTCCTCGGAGGCGAGCGAACGCGAGTCCGTGCCCTTCTTCAGGTACGGGCCGTAGCGGCCGTTCTGCGCGGTGATCTCGATGCCGTCGGTGTCCTCGCCGACGACGCGCGGCAGCGACATCAGCCGGAGCGCGTCGGCCAGCGTCACCGTTTCCAGCGACATGGACTTGAAGAGGGAGGCGGTCCGCGGCTTCACCGCGCTCTTGCCGGTCTTCGGGGTGCCCTCGGGCAGCACCTCGGTGACGTACGGGCCGTAGCGACCGGCCTTGGCGACGATCTGGTGCCCGGTGATCGGGTCCGTACCGAGTTCGAAGTCGCCGCTCGGCTTGGCCAGCAGCTCCTCCGCGTACTCCACGGACAGCTCGTCCGGAGCCAGGTCCTCCGGCACGTCCGCGCGCTGGTGGCCCTCGGCGTCCTTCTCGCCGCGCTCGATGTACGGCCCGTAGCGGCCGACCCGCAGCTTGATGCCGTTGCCGACGGGGAACGAGGAGATCTCCCGGGCGTCGATCGCGCCGAGGTCGGTGACGAGCTCCTTCAGGCCGCCGAGGTGGTCGCCGTCGCCGTTGCCCGCGTCGGAGGCCGCGCCGGCGCCCGCCAGGTCGTCGCCGCCCGCGCCGAAGTAGAAACGCTTCAGCCACGGCACGGCCTGGGCCTCGCCCCGCGCGATGCGATCGAGGTCGTCCTCCATCTTCGCGGTGAAGTCGTAGTCGACGAGCCGGCCGAAGTGCTTCTCCAGCAGGTTGACGACGGCGAAGGAGAGGAAGGATGGGACGAGCGCCGTGCCCTTCTTGAAGACGTAGCCGCGGTCCAGAATCGTGCCGATGATCGAGGCGTACGTCGACGGGCGGCCGATCTCGCGCTCTTCGAGCTCCTTGACCAGCGAGGCCTCGGTGTAGCGGGCCGGGGGCTTGGTGGCGTGCCCGTCGGCCGAGATCTCCTCGGCGGACAGCGCGTCGCCCTCGGCGACCTGCGGGAGGCGGCGCTCACGGTCGTCGAGCTCGGCGTTCGGGTCGTCGGCGCCCTCGACGTACGCCTTCATGAACCCGTGGAAGGTGATCGTCTTGCCGGACGCGGAGAACTCGGCGTCACGGCCGTCGCTCGCCCGGCCGCCGATCCTGACGGTGACGGAGTTGCCGACAGCGTCCTTCATCTGGGAGGCGACGGTCCGCTTCCAGATCAGCTCGTAGAGCCGGAACTGGTCACCGGTGAGGCCGGTCTCGGCGGGGGTGCGGAAGCGGTCGCCGGACGGACGGATCGCCTCGTGCGCCTCCTGCGCGTTCTTGACCTTCCCGGCGTACGTGCGCGGCTTGTCCGGCAGGTAGCCGGCCCCGTACAGCTGCGTGACCTGCGCCCGGGCGGCGGCGACCGCCGTGTCCGAGAGGATCGTGGAGTCGGTACGCATGTACGTGATGAAGCCGTTCTCGTACAGCTTCTGCGCGACCTGCATGGTGGCCTTGGCGCCGAAGCCCAGCTTCCGGCTCGCCTCCTGCTGGAGGGTCGTCGTGCGGAAGGGGGCGTACGGGGAACGGCGGTACGGCTTCGACTCGACGGACCGCACGGCGAACGCGCTGTCGGCGAGCGCGGCGGCCAGCGCGCGGGCATTCGCCTCGTCCAGATGCAGCACCTGGCCGGAGCCGGACTTCAGCCGGCCGTCCGGGCCGAAGTCACGGCCCTGGGCGACACGGCGGCCGTCGACCGAGTTGAGGCGGGCGGTGAAGGACGACGGGTCGGAGGCGTCCGTCCCGTTCGCGCCCGTTC
This sequence comes from Streptomyces sp. NPDC032161, assembly GCF_040636995.1. NCBI lineage: Bacteria > Bacillati > Actinomycetota > Actinomycetes > Kitasatosporales > Streptomycetaceae > Streptomyces > Streptomyces sp. NPDC032161. The sequence continues at coordinate 125,786 of NZ_JBEZVN010000007.1, forward strand.
CGGTGGAGAACGTTCCGGTCAGGTCCCAGTACTCGGCGGAGCGGAAGGCGATGCGCTCGCGCTCCCGCTCGACGACGAGACGGGTCGCCACGGACTGGACACGCCCGGCCGACAGCCGCGGCATGACCTTCTTCCACAGGACCGGCGAGACCTCGTAGCCGTAGAGCCGGTCGAGGATGCGGCGGGTCTCCTGGGCGTCGACCATGCGCTGGTTGAGCTCGCGCGGGTTGGCGACGGCGGCCCGGATCGCGTCCTTGGTGATCTCGTGGAAGACCATCCGATGGACCGGGACCTTGGGCTTCAGGACTTCCTGCAGGTGCCACGCGATGGCTTCGCCCTCGCGGTCCTCATCGGTGGCGAGGAAGAGTTCGTCGGACTCGGCGAGAAGCTGCTTGAGCTTCCTGACCTGGGCCTTCTTGTCCGCGTTGACGACATAGACGGGCTGGAAGTCGTGCTCGACGTCGACGCCGAGCCGACGCACCTCGCCGGTGTACTCCTCCGGGACCTCTGCGGCACCGTTCGGCAGGTCGCGGATGTGCCCGACACTCGCCTCGACGACGTATCCGGGGCCGAGGTAGCCCTTGATCGTCTTCGCCTTGGCAGGCGACTCGACGATGACGAGTCGGCGGCCGCCCTGTGCGGTCTCGCTGGTCGGGGACAACTTCGCTCTTCTCTCCGGTCGACGCTCGGTGGGCATCCGGGCAGCGGCATGACGCCGCCGACGGTGCCGTCGCTGCGGAGTGTGACGGTACAACCCGCCCCCGTGTCAAACGGCAAAAGCCCGCAACGGCCACTCGAACGGTAACCCGACTCCCGGCATTCCTGCCGCCCGGAGCGCCCGGTCCGTCGGGCGTACGACCGCCGCCTGCCGGTTCCCGACCACCGCGACACCACCACCGGGGGCGTGTGGTGTCCGCCACCGGGCACGGGCCCTCCGGGGTGTTCCTCACCTTCTCCACCCTGCCCCGTATGTCCCCCGCCATGTCCTGCGGGGCGGGGTCGGCGACGCCTCCGGGGGTCCGCCATGCGTGGCGACGGTCCGGCGGAAACCCGTGGGTCCCGGTGGGAAGTGGATCAGATGCGGGTGAAGCACCACACACCGAGAACGAGAAAAAGTACGCCGAACACAGTGGCGAGCGTGGCGGAAGCGAGGGGGCTCACTCCATGCGCCACCGGCGCGCGGTGCATCACGCGCGCCCCTGTCCACAGCAGCAGCGCGGCGCCGAGCAGCGCGAACACTGCTCCGGCGAGAACCGCTGGTCCGCTCTCCATGTCCGTCCGCCTCCCTGTCGCTGTTCGGCCGGGGCCGTGCCGTCCGGTCGGGTGGAGGCTGTCACCCCCGGGCGTCGCGGACGCGAACCCTGGGTGAATGGCCGGATTCACCCGCCACCGGGCCGGGGCGGACTTCACCTCGGGCCCGGACGCCGACTCGAGCCCCGGACGCCGGTTCGGGCACGACCTCGGCGCGAGCGCGGGGCGCCGAGCCGGGCCCGGCCCTGAGACGCGGGACCGGTCCAGTGGCCGATCAGAGGTGACGGCCGGTCCGTAAGCCGCTCAAGAACGCCATGCCGAGCCGAAGCCGGGAGGCGGTCCGGAAGCCGCTCGGGGCACCGGTCCGTTCCCCGGGCCGATCCGGAACCGATCCGGAACCGAACCGGCGGCGGGCGCCGGACACCTCCCCGTCCCGACTTGGGGCCCGGTGTGCAGGTCCCGCCACCGAGCGCAACCGGAACACAAGGCACGACGGCGGACCGCTGGGCGACAAGAACGGCACCGCTGGTGAAGAGGACATTCACCACGCACAGAGGCACGCCCGCCCCGGAATCGCCGCGAACCGGAACGACTCGAACCAGAACAGAACGACCCCTTCCGGATCACGGCGACACCGTCAGTCGGCCGACCCCACCGGCTCCAGGAACCCTTCCTCCACCAACAACCGGATCGCCCGCGGGGTGCGGTCGCGCAGCAGCACCGGGTCCTCGTTCATCAACTGGGCGATCGCGTCCAGGATCCGGCCCGCCGGCAGCGTCCCGTCGCACACGCCCGCGAAGCCCGCGCCGACGGCGTCGACCTTCGTCGCGCGCCGCATACCGCGGTTCTGACGGAGCACCACGTGCTCGGGATCCTCCGCGCCGGGCAGGCCGACCTGCTCCTGCACGACCTCGGCGGCGAGCGCGAACCGCCCGGCCAGCAGCGCGGCGTCGTCCTGCTCGCGGAGGTAGTCCTGGCGGGCGAAGTGGGCCTGCACGGCAGGCCCGAGCGGCTGCTCCACCGCGTGCGGCCATTCCTCGATCACGACGGACGGATTCCCGGCCGCGGCCGCGGCGGACTTCCGCAGAGTGATCCAGCCGAAGCCGACGCTCCTGGTCTTGCGGGCCTCGAACTCGTCCAGCCAGGCGTCGTACCGGGCCGCGTACTCGGCGGGGTCCGTACGGTGGTCGCCGCTGTCGCGCAGCCACAGCTCCGCGTACTGCGTGACGTCCTGGACCTCACGCTGCACGATCCAGGCGTCGCAGCCGTACGGCACCCAGGAACTCAGCCGGTTCTGCCACTCCTCGCCCTCCACGTGCTGCCAGTTGGCCAGGAAGTGGGCGTATCCGCCTTCGTTGAGCCGGTCGCCCGTCTGCTGCACCAGGGTCCGACACAGGTCGTCGCCGCCCATGCCGCCGTCGCGGTAGGTGAGACGGGCGCCGGGCGAGATGACGAACGGCGGGTTGGAGACGATCAGGTCGTACTTCTCCGTGCCGACCGGCTCGTACAGGGAGCCCAGGCGCAGGTCCGCCGCCGGTGCGCCGGACAGGGCCAGCGTCAGCCGGGTGAACTCCAGCGCGCGCGGGTTGAGATCGGTGGCCGTCACCCGACCGGCGTGCTGCGAGGCGTGCAGCGCCTGGATGCCGGAGCCCGTACCGATGTCGAGCGCGGAGGCGACCGGCGTACGGACGGTGATTCCGGCGAGGGTGGTGGACGCCCCGCCGACTCCGAGGACCACGCCCTCCTCGCGCGAACCGATGCCGCCCGCGCCGCCGACCGAGCAGCCCAGGTCGGAGACGATGTACCAGTCCTGCCCCTCGGGCCCGCTGTACGGACGCACGTCGACCGCGGCCCGCACCTCGTCATCGACGCGAACCACCCAGCCGTCCTCCATGCACTCCGCCAGCGGAAGCGCGGCTCGGGCCCGCTCGTGGGGGACGGGGCGCTGGAGCAGGAAGAGCCGCACCAGAGTGTCGAGCGGGGACGCCCCCCGGGTGGCACGCAGCGCCGGAACCGTCTCGCCGCGGGCGAGAGCGGCATAGGCGGGCGCACCGAGCAGGTCGAGGAGCCCGTCGGCGGTGAAGGCGGCGGCGAGCAGGGCTTCGCGGAGCCAGGGCGAACGGTCGGGCACGGGAAGGCGGGTCGTACTCACCCGACCATTGTGTCCGCTCTCACCGACAACGGCAGCGGCCCGGCACCCATAGGACTGTCCGGGCCGCTCAGACCGCCCAGGCCGCTCACGCCGTCCGGCCTGCCGGGCCGAACGGATACCGGGCCGAACGGTCAGGACTCCTTGCTGGGCGAGGTGGACGGCGCCGCCGGGGCGCCCGATCCCGGGGTGGTGTTCTTGGGCGGCACCGAGGCCGTCGGCTTCTGGCAGCCCTTCTGCTTCGCCATCGCGGTGGCGACCTCGCCGGACTGAAGCCTCTTCAGGGCCTGGTCGCCATTGGAGCTGATCTTGTTCAGCTCGTCCGCGATGCCCTTGAGGCCGTCGGCGAACTTCGCCTGGTCCTTCGTATCGAGGGCGTCGACCTTCTTCTGCAGGTCCGCGTACGCCGCGGAGGAGGTGTTGAGCTCCTTCACGGCGTCCTTGTGCGTGGCCTCGCCGTTGTCGACGGGCGGTGGGCCCGCCGACTCGACGGCCTTGCCCAGCGCCTTGTACGCCTGCGAGATCTGCTGGAAGGCGGCCGAGTCGGTCTTCTGGACGTCGGCGGGCTTGCTGTTGTCAGCGGTCTGCTGCTGGATGGCGGCGTTGGCGTTCGCGATCTTCTGCAGCTGGGGCTGGACCTGGTCACAGACCTTCTTGGCCCAGGCGTTCACCTTCTCGCTCTTGTCGTCGCCACCACAGCCCGACAGCGTGAGTACCAGTACCGCACCGCCGGACAGTGCGGCAGCAAGCTTCTTGTTCACCGGATCGGTCCCTTCCAAGACTCTCGGCCCCGGAACTTACACGTCGGGCGCCCTCCATCCGGGTGCCTCCCGTCCGATGGATCACCTTTTGCAGCCATTTGCACCAAGGGAAATGAGGGAGATACAACTCACCCGCACAGCTACCGAAAACGGGAACACCCGAGCGAACGGCACTACGCACACATGTACATACATGCATGTGTACGGATGCGGGGGCCACATGCGGCGAACACCCCACGAACCAGCCGACACCTGGCACCCGCACCGGCACCCTGCTGCACCACCGCACCACTCCGCCCGCTCCCCCGAGCCGCCACACGGCCGACCGGGCCGACCGGGCCGACCGGGCCGACCGACCATGGTTTCCCCGGTGAGCGGCACCGGCCGGGCGGACGAGGCATCAGCCCCCTTCGTACGCCCGGCCGTTGATCCGTCCCTCTCACCGCCTCACGACACAGCCGCCCGGCCGGGACGGGCATGGCTGCCGCCACCCCCGTCCCCGTCACCGGGCTCCTCCGCATCCCCGACGGCGATCCCGCGCCGCTTGGAGACGTAGACCGCGTACACGATGACGACGACGGCGAGCGCCGCCACCACCGCCCGGACCGCGGGGCTGGCGTCCTGCCCGTAGCTGAACTGCACCACCGCCGGGGCGATGAGCAGCGCGACCAGGTTCATCACCTTCAGCAGGGGGTTGATGGCCGGTCCCGCGGTGTCCTTGAACGGATCGCCGACCGTGTCACCGATGATGGTCGCGGCATGGGCCTCGCTGCCCTTGCCGCCGTGCCGGCCGTCCTCGACGAGCTTCTTGGCGTTGTCCCAGGCACCACCGGAGTTGGCGAGGAACACCGCCATCAGCGTCCCCGCGCCGATGGCGCCCGCGAGGTACGAGCCGAGCGCCCCGACGCCGAGGGTGAACCCGACGGCGATCGGCGCCAGCACCGCGAGCAGGCCGGGCGTGGCGAGCTCGCGCAGCGCGTCCTTCGTGCAGATGTCGACGACACGTCCGTACTCCGGCTTCTCGCTGCGGTCCATGATCCCGGGGTGCTCGCGGAACTGCCGCCGCACCTCGTGGACCACGGCCCCGGCGGACCTGGACACCGCGTTGATCGCCAGTCCGGAGAAGAGGAAGACGACCGCGGCGCCCAGCATCAGGCCCACCAGGTTGTTGGGCTGCGAGATGTCCAGGCTGAGGGACATCGCCCCGGCCCCGGCCCCCACGCCTTCGACGGCCCCGGCGATCGCGTCGCGGTACGAGCCGAACAGCGCCGACGCCGCCAGGACCGCGGTGGCGATGGCGATGCCCTTGGTGATGGCCTTCGTGGTGTTGCCGACGGCGTCCAGGTCGGTGAGGACCTGCGCGCCCGCGCCCGTGACGTCGCCGGACATCTCCGCGATGCCCTGCGCGTTGTCGGAGACCGGTCCGAACGTGTCCATGGCCACGATGACCCCGACGGTCGTGAGCAGACCCGTCCCCGCCAGGGCCACCGCGAACAGCGCCAGCATGATCGACATGCCGCCGAGCAGGAACGCCCCGTAGACGCCCAGGCCGATCAGCAACGCCGCGTAGACGGCGGACTCCAGTCCGATGGAGACGCCCGCGAGCACGACGGTGGCCGGGCCGGTCAACGAGGACTTGCCGATGTCCCTGACCGGGCGCCGGCTCGTCTCGGTGAAGTAGCCGGTCAGCTGCTGGATCAGGGCGGCCAGCACGATCCCGATGGCGACGGCGACCAGGGCGAAGATCCGCGGGTCCCCGTCGCGCGAGGTGATGGCGGTGTCGGTGACGCCGTCCAGCTCCGCGTACGAGGACGGCAGGTAGGCGAATACACCTGCGGCCACCAGCGCCAGCGAGATCACGGCGGAGACGAAGAAGCCGCGGTTGATGGCCGTCATTCCGCTGCGGTCCGCGCGCCGCGGGGCGACCGCGAAGATCCCGATCATCGCGGTGACCACGCCGATCGCCGGAACGATCAGCGGGAAGGCCAGCCCGAAGTCCCCGAAGGCGGCTTCCCCGAGGATGAGCGCGGCCACGAGCGTCACGGCGTACGACTCGAAGAGGTCGGCCGCCATGCCCGCGCAGTCGCCGACGTTGTCGCCCACGTTGTCGGCGATCGTGGCGGCGTTGCGCGGGTCGTCCTCCGGGATCCCCTGCTCGACCTTGCCGACGAGGTCGGCACCGACGTCCGCGGCCTTCGTGAAGATGCCGCCACCGACCCTCATGAACATGGCGATGAGCGCGGCACCGAGCCCGAAGCCCTCCAGCACCTTCGGGGCGTCCGCGGCGTAGGCGAGTACGACGCAGGAGGCCCCGAGCAGCCCGAGCCCGACGGTGATCATGCCGACCACACCACCCGTACGAAAAGCGATCTTCATCGCCTTGTGCGAGACGGTGGTGAGGTCCTTTTCCGGTTCGCCTTCTTCCGGAGTCGCCTCACGCGCAGCGGCAGCCACACGGACATTACTGCGCACGGCGAGCCGCATGCCGATGTATCCGGTGGTCGCCGAGAAAAGCGCGCCCACCAGAAAGAAGAGCGAGCGGCCCGCACGCTGCGACCAGTCGTCGGCGGGGAGCAGAAGGAGCAGGAAGAAGACCACGACCGCGAAGACGCCGACGGTACGCAACTGCCGGGCCAGGTACGCATTCGCGCCCTCCTGAATGGCGGCCGCGATCTCCTTCATCCGGTCGGTCCCCTCGCCCGCCGCCAGCACCTGGCGCAGCAGCAACCGGGCGACGACCAGCGCGGCGACGGCCACGACCGCGACGGCGACCACGATGACGCGATTGTCCTCGGTGAGCACCGCGGCCGCGAGGGAAGACGGCCGGTCCGAACGTGCGGAAAGTGCGGAATCTTGCGCCAGTCCTGCCAGTGGGGTGTTGAAGATCTCCGCCATACGTCCTCCTTGACGCTCAGCGCTCAAGACGTGAACGAATTGTAAGGAGACCGGACCGGGCAAAACAGTGCACTGCAAATGTAATTGACGTTCACGACCTGATCGATAAATGATCGGGCCGCAGATCACTCCGAATGCAGTAATGCGGCAGAACCATTTTCCGCGAACCATCGATCACGCAGAAATGAAAAAGACCCCGCTCAGCAGTGCTCAGCGGGGCCATGAGACGGATCGATCAAGGAATCGGCAGGACCGGGACTCGGGGTCCGTCACGGGCGGCGGGCCGCCGCCCCTGACGGCTGCGGCGCTCGTCTCAGGGAGGCACCGGCGCGGGCGTCCTGGGCCAGGTCATACGGATCACTCCGCCGTTGATCCCGGATCTGACCTCCATGTCGTCGACGAGGCCGCTGATGACCGCGAGCCCCATCTCGTCCTCGCCGTCGGCTTCGGGGCCGGGCTCCGGCTCGTCGAGGCCCGCGCGGGGTGCCGCACCGCGGGCCCCGGGGCCTGCGCCGGGAGCGGGCTCGGCACCCGGTCCGGGCACCTCGTCCCCGACCTCGATGGAGAAGGACTTCTCCTCCTCGGTCAGGGCGACGGAGACGGGAGCGGTGATGCCATGACTGCGATGCAGCCCCACGGCGCGGCTGCAGGCTTCACCGACGGCGAGTCGGACCTCGTCGAGCACGGCTTCATCGACACCTGCGCGGCGCGCCACGGCGGCGGCCACGAGGCGCGCCGTCCTGACGTGTTCGGGCTGGGCGCTGAAGCGGAGTTCAACAGTGGCCATGCGATCCCCCTCAGACGTACGGGCGTGCATCCCGGGAGCCCGGGCACGCTGCCCGCCGCTCCGGCTCTTCTTCCGGTATTCCTCTGGTCTTCATCTCGGTCATCGCCGGTCGGCCTCCAGCCTGCCAGGCGCCGGTCCCGCGTCGGCCCGTTTCCGTGCTCATTTCCACGTCCGGTTCCTTCGTCCGGCTCCTTGCCCGCGGCTTCGTACGGAACCGGCCCCGGACCGTCGCCGATCCCGCCCCGAACCGCCCTGCGGACGGGCCCATCGGCCGAAGGGCCCGTCGTCGGCCACCGGCCGTCCGCCGCGGCCGACGTGCAACCACCGACCACACGGGAGACCCGGCCCGCGGCACCGATCGACGGGCGATCAGCCTGTCAGCCGGCCGACGAACGGTCCGAGGCACACACTCCACGCAGACCACGCGGAACGGTCGACCAGCGACCTCCGATCAGTCGGATGGCCGAGCGGAGCGATGCCATCCGGGCCCTCACCGGTCAACCGCCCCACCGAATGCCCGGCACCCGACCGGCCGACCGGCGGATGTCCGCCGTCCGGTCGGCAGGCTTCCGGCCATTCGTGACACCCGGTCGCTCAGGACCGGACGCGACACTCCAGCCGACGTGCCCGATGCTCGACATGCCCGAGCAGGCGGCCGGGCACATGTCGGCCCAGGCCGACAGACGACCGTCTGACGCACTCGCTCCGTACAGCCGCTCGTCGGCCGGCCGATACGCGAACCAGCGGCCAACGGATACTCCTGCCGCCTACCGGACCGGCTGTTGTCGGCCGATCCGGTCACTGGAGCGCATGCAGAACTCGACGGACCGCCGCCGCCCCGACACATCGGGGCGGACCGGATCACCAGTCCGTATCCGGGCGGACCGGACCGTCAGTCGGTGGCCGCGACCGCCTCGTCGACCGTGGTGTGAATCGGGAACACCTTGGTCAGACCGGTGATCCGGAAGATCTTGAGAATGCGCTCCTGGTTGCACACCAGGCGCAGCGAGCCCTCATGGGCCCGGACACGCTTCAGGCCGCCCACGAGCACGCCGAGGCCGGTGGAGTCGAGGAAGTCCACGCCTTCCATGTCGACAACCAGGTGGTAGCTGCCGTCATTCACCAACTCGACCAACTGCTCGCGCAGCTTGGGCGCGGTATACACATCAATCTCGCCACCGACCTCGACGACCGTACGGTCGCCACCAGGGCCGGACACATTGCGAGTCGACAAGGACAGGTCCACGGATCCTCCAGCACCTTGCTATCGAGCGGTCGCCCCTCGGTCTCCCCGGCGGAGCCAGGGGACGGATCGCCAGCCGCGATGGCATTCAATCACTTACCAGCAGCCATGCACGACGCCTTGGGACCATTGTCCGTCACGCCAGTGACACACTCGGTGCCGATGGCCAAGAATCACCGCCCCAGTCGACCGCCCGGGAACACGGACTCCGGCCCCTCTCCCGCCATGGTCCTCGACCGGCTCGCCGCAGCGGCGGGCCGGTCCGCGCGCATCACTCATACGGAGCACTTGCCCCCGCGTACGGGAACCCATGCCATCTGGCCCGATCGCATCCGTCCAGAAGTGATCGCCGCGATCCAGCGGGCCGGAATCGACCACCCCTGGGTGCATCAGGCGGTGGCCGCCGAGCACGCTCTGGACGGCGATTCCGTGATCATCGCCACGGGGACGGCGTCCGGGAAGTCGCTGGCCTACCTAGCCCCGGTGCTCACCGCCCTGCTCGACGGCTCCGAGGCCCCGAACGGCCGAGGCGCGACCGCCCTGTACCTCGCCCCCACCAAGGCCCTGGCCGCCGATCAGCGGCGCGCCGTGAAGGAACTCGCGGCGCCCCTCGGCAACGCCATCAGGCCCGCGGTGTACGACGGCGACACTCCGGTCGAAGAACGCGAATGGGTGCGCCAGTACGCCAATCACGTCCTGACCAATCCCGACATGCTGCACCGCGGGATACTCCCCTCCCACCCTCGTTGGTCCTCCTTCCTGCGCGCTCTGCGCTACGTCGTCATCGACGAGTGCCACACGTACCGGGGCGTCTTCGGCTCCCACGTCGCCCAGGTCGTACGGCGGCTGCGCCGCCTGTGCGCCCGCTACGGGGCGGATCCGGTCTTCCTCCTCGCCTCGGCCACCGCCGCCGAACCGGCCGTCGCAGCGGGCCGCCTCACCGGGCTCCCCGTCAAGGAGGTCTCCGACGACTCCTCGCCCCGCGGGGAGCTGGTCTTCGCCCTGTGGGAGCCACCCCTGACCGAACTGCACGGCGAGAAGGGGGCGCCGGTGCGCCGTACCGCCACCGCCGAGGCCGCCGACCTCCTCACCGACCTCACCGTCCAGGGTGTCCGCTCGGTCGCCTTCGTACGCTCCCGCCGCGGCGCCGAGCTGATCTCCGTCATCGCCAAGGAACGCCTCGCCGAGGTGGACCGCTCCCTGCCGGCCCGGGTCGCCGCCTACCGGGGCGGGTACCTCCCCGAGGAGCGCCGCGCACTGGAACGTGCCCTGCACTCCGGCCGCCTCCTCGGTCTGGCCGCCACCACCGCCTTGGAGCTCGGCGTCGACGTCTCCGGCCTGGACGTCGTCGTCATCGCCGGCTACCCCGGCACCAGGGCGTCGCTGTGGCAGCAGGCCGGCCGCGCCGGACGCTCCGGCCGAGGTGCCCTGGCCGTGCTGGTGGCCCGCGACGACCCGCTGGACACCTTCCTCGTCCACCACCCCGAGGCGCTGTTCCGGCAGCCCGTGGAATCGACCGTCCTGGACCCGGACAATCCGTACGTCCTCGCCCCGCACCTCTGCGCCGCCGCCGCGGAGCTCCCGCTGACCGAACCGGATCTCGAACTCTTCGGTCCGGCCGCCGCCGGTCTGCTGCCGCAACTGGAGGCCGCGAAGCTCCTGCGCCGACGGGCATCGGGCTGGCACTGGACCCGTCGTGAACGCGCCGCCGATCTCACCGACATCCGGGGCGAGGGCGGCCGTCCCGTCCAGATCGTCGAGGAGGGCACCGGCCGGCTGCTGGGCACGGTCGACGAGGCCGCCGCGCACACCGCCGTCCACGAAGGTGCCGTCCATCTCCACCAGGGCCGCACCTATCTCGTCCGGAAGCTGGATCTGGAGGACTCGGTGGCCCTGGTCGAGGAGGCGGCACCGCCGTACTCGACGACCGCCCGCGACACCACCTCCATCGCCGTCCTGGAGACCGACACCGAGATCCCATGGGGCGACGGGCGGCTCTGCTACGGATCCGTGGAAGTCACCAACCAGGTCGTCTCCTTCCTGCGCCGCAAACTGATCACCGGCGAGGTGCTCGGTGAGACCAAACTGGACCTGCCGCCCCGCACCCTGCGCACCCGCGCCGTGTGGTGGACGGTCACCGAGGACCAGCTCGATGCCGCCCGCATCAATCCGGAGGTCCTCGGCGGCGCCCTGCACGCCGCCGAGCACGCCTCCATCGGGATGCTGCCGCTCTTCGCCACCTGCGACCGGTGGGACATCGGCGGTGTCTCCGTGCCCTTGCACCCGGACACCCTGCTGCCCACGGTCTTCGTGTACGACGGCCACCCGGGCGGCGCCGGGTTCGCGGAACGGGCCTTCCACACCGCCCGTGCCTGGCTGGCCGCGACCCGCGAGGCCATCGCGTCCTGCGAATGCGAGGCGGGCTGCCCTTCCTGCATCCAGTCCCCCAAGTGCGGCAACGGCAACGATCCGCTGCACAAGCGCGGTGCCGTGCGCCTCCTCAGCGAACTTCTCCGGTCCGCTCCACCGGAACCCGAGGAATCGGGTCCCCTGGCACCCCCGAATCCCCCAGCACCACCGGCGGCCGCAGACTCGGAGACGGCAGATCCGGGGGCGATGGACCCGGAGGTGGCGGAGCCGGAGTCGGCAGAACCGCTGAGCCGGGAGGAACCGTCGGAAGCGACGCCGATGCCGGAGGCCCGGGAGGATCCGTCGGAGGGCCGGCCCGAGACCTGACCTCCCGTTCGTACGGCCCGAAACCCGCCCGGGCCGTGACATCGGCGATCTCCCCGCGCACCGTGCACCGCACCACTGTCGCCCCCTGTGCAGCGGCCACCCTCTCGGCCGCCCCGCACGCCTGCTCGGCCCCTCGCAGGGCCCGGTCGGCGGCTGCCAGGGCCGCGAGGTCCGCCGCTCCCCCGGCCCGGTGCCTGACGACGACCACCTGTCCGAGCGCCAGCACGACGGCGAACACCGCGCACAGGGTCGCGGCCGTCATCGCCACCCACACCGTCGCCACACCGTCGTCCGGGCCCGCCCGTCTCCGGGCCCGCCCCCGGTCCGGAGCTCCGATCCGAGCCGGAACGGATTCGCGGTCCCGGACCGTTTCACGCCCCCGGACCGATCCACAGCCCCGGGCCCGTGCACCGTCCGGGCCCGGATCGCAGGCGGGGTCGTACCGAGGCCCGAGCCCGGCCTCAGCCCCAGGCCCGAGCCCGGGACCCTCAGTCCCATGAGGGCTCGGCCCGCCGACAACGGCCTTCCGCTCTCTCCCTTCCCCGATCACGACGCCTCCGCCGGTCATGACTCCACCCCCACCGTGTCCTCGGCCAGCGCCGCCGCCTCCGCGTGAAGCGTCAGGGCCAGCGGGCCGAGGCCGGGCGTCGGCGCCGCCACCCGTACCCGCCACAACTCGCCGGTCCGTTCCATCGAGACCTCGGCTCCACCGGGTGCCGCCGCGCGTGCGGCCTCCAGCGCCTGGGCCTCCGGTTCCGAGCGGGCCGCCGCCCGTGCCCCGGCCCTGGCCGCATCCACGCACCGGATCTGGGCCGCGGCGGCCATCAACGCCCAGATCAGCGACAGGACGAACACCACCAGCACCGGAATCGCCATGGCCGCCTCCGCCGTCACCGCACCCCGGTCCTCGTTCCTTCCCTCGCCCCCGCACCCACCGACGGTTCTGGGACGGCCCTTGTCCCCCGCGCCGCGGCCATCCCTAGAACTTCGCATCGAGCGCGTCCTTCAACAGTGACTGCAGCGCGGACATGACCGGTTGGCTGGTGACCACCTTGTAGAGCACCGCCGCGAACGCACAGGCGGCGATCGTCCCCACCGCGTACTCGGATGTCGTCATTCCGTCGTCCGACCGGATCCGGCGCATCAGACCCCGCACCCAGCCACTGATTCGCTGTGCCATTCCAACCCCCACAACATGCCTGTTTCACGTGGATACTCATTGATTCGAGTTGATTCACGCCGGTTTCGCGCTGATTCACACAGAATCGGAAGGTCACGGACCGATCTATGTCAGTCGGTGTGCAGCAGGCCGGTCGCCAGGCCGATCACCACCGGTGCCACCCCGACGGACAGGAAGGCGGGAAGGAAGCAGAGCCCCACCGGCGCGGTGATCAGCACACCCGCCCGTTGCGCACGCGCCACCGCCGTGCTCGCCCGCTCCGCCCGCATCGCCTCGGCCAGCCGCGCCACCGGTTCCGCTGCCGGCGCCCCGGTCGAACCCGCCCGGTCCAGGCATCGGGACAGGGCGCGTGCATCGGGTATCTCGCCGAACCTCCCCCAGGCCGTCGTGGGGTCACCGCCCAGCCGGATCTCCGCGGCGGTCCGCGCCAATCGCACGCCCACCGGACCGCCCAGCGACTCCCCCACGGCCTCCGCCGCCTCCCTCGGCCCAGCACCAGCGGAGATGCAGGCGGCCAAGAGATCTGCCGCGAGCGGAAGTTGACGCACCACCTCCGCCGCCTCCGCAGCGTCCGGTTCCGCTTTCCGACAGCGCTGCTTCCGTTGCCACCGCCATGCGCCGTACGCCGCCACCAGGCCGGCCACGCACCCTGACAGGCCACCCACCAGAACCACGCCCGCCACAGCAACCCCCACCGGCGCCATCCACTCCTTCACCCGGACACCGGGCACCATCCGCCCGCTTCCGCGCGTTTCCGGGCCGGTCCCGAACAGCAGCGCACCTCGACGGCGTCCCTCACGCCTCCGTCGCCGGCCCACCAGGGCCAGTGCCAGACACACGGCCGTGCCCACACCAGCCGACACGACCGCCACGCCGTAGCCGACTCCCCCGATCACCACGCTCATGCCGTCTCCCCCGCCCGTACGATCCGAGCGGCCCAGCAGAGCCCGGCCGCCTCCAGCGACGCACCCGTCACCAGGCAGGCCAACCCGGCCGGGGTGTGGAGCAGCACCCGCAACGGTTCGGCCCCCAGTACAGCCCCCAGCCCCAGTCCCAGCACCGGCAAGAGCGCCAGTACTGCCACCGTCGACCATGCTCCGGCCAATTGGGCCCGCAACTCCTCCCGTCTACGCCGCTCCGCACGCAAAGCGCCCTCCAGCCGGTCCAGACCCGCCGCGAGACCCGCACCTCCGTCCACCGCCACGCGCCAGCAGGCCGCTACCCCGGCAAGCCCGTCCAGCCCCGGCACCCGGGCCGCCTGACCGAGTGCCGTCGGCACGTCCCCGCCGAATCGCGCGGCAGCGGACACACCGGCCTCCGCCGGCCCCAGCACCCCGGCCCCTCGCACCGCGACGAGCAACGCCCTCCCCGGCTCATGCCCGGCCCGCAACTCGCCCGCGACAACACCGCACAACGCGACCACCCCGTCGGCCCCACGTTCCCGCTCACGCCGCAGAGCCCGTCGTCGCAGCCACCGCCGCACCAACGGAACCGCGGCCACTCCGGCCAGCACCGGAAGCACGGACTGCCCCAGCACGGCGACGATCAGCGCCACCAGGAGGCATAACCACTCCTGCCGCTCCCGCGTCCGCTTCCGGAGCCGGGCCCAGGTCCGCTCCCCCCAATGGCGCAGCGGCGACTCCACCGCGTCGGTGAACAGCACCCGGGCTCTGCGCCGCCCCCGGCTCCGCACCACCAATGACCGGACCACCATGGCGAGGCACAGCACCGCCGCGCAGTTCGCGCCGGGTGACAGCCCCGCCATCACACCCCCGCTCACAGCGCACCTCCGATCAGCGACCGAAGCCGCCCCCAGCCCCGCTCCCGGGCGAAACCGTCGGTGTCCCAGCGCAGCGCCGGCTCGGTCACAACCAGCCCGGACGTGTTCCTGTCCAGGACGTGCACTTCCGCGATCCGCCGCTGCCCGGTCCGGTCCCGCACGAGATGGACGACCACCGACAGTGCCGCTGCCAACTGGCTGTGCAGAGCGGTCCGGTCCAGCCCCGCCGCCGTTCCCAGCGCTTCGAGCCGGGCCGGGACATGCTCGGCGGCATTCGCGTGAACCGTCCCGCAACCGCCTTCGTGCCCGGTGTTCAGTGCCGCCAGCAATTCCGAGACCTCGGCGCCCCTCACCTCTCCGACCACCAGCCGGTCGGGCCGCATGCGCAGCGCCTGCCGTACCAGGTCGCGGAGGGTCACGCGCCCCGCTCCCTCCTGGTTGGCGGGGCGGGACTCCAGGCGCACCACGTGCGGATGGTCCGGCCGCAACTCCGCCGAGTCCTCGGCGAGCACGATCCGTTCCCGTTCCCCGACCGCCCCCAGCAGGCTCGACAGGAGCGTCGTCTTCCCGGCGCCGGTCCCACCGCTGATCAGATACGAGACCCGCGCCTCGACCAGTGCCCTCAACACCCGATCACCGCCCGGCGGCACGGTCCCGGCCCCGACCAGTTCCGTCAGTGAGAACGCCCTGGGCCTCACCACACGCAGCGACAGACACGTCGAGCCGACGGACACAGGTGGCAGAACGGCGTGCATGCGGGTGCCGTCCGGCAGTCTGGCATCCACCCAGGGCCGGGCGTCGTCCAGTCGTCTCCCCGCCACGGCGGCCAAGCGCTGCGCCAGCCTGCGCACCGCGGCGGCATCCCGGAACGTCACCCCGGTGAGTTCGAGACCACTGCCCCGGTCCACCCACACCCGGTCCGGTGCGGAGACTAGTACGTCCGTCACCGCCGCGTCGGCAAGAAGCGGCTCCAGCACCCCGGTCCCGACCAGTTCGCCCCGCAACTCGTCGGCCGCGCAGAGGACTTCGGTATCCCCGAGCAACCGCCCCTGGGCCCGCAACGCGGCCGCCACGCCCGCAGGCGTCGGCGCCGCGCCGCTCTGCGCCAGCCGTTGCCGTACGGCGTCGAGCAGCGTCTCGGTCATGACGCGCCTCCCGCACCGAGCCCCGCCACGCCGTCCGGAACCGAAGCCCGCTCCCAGAACGCCGCACAGAACCTGGCCAGCAGATCGCGCGGACTGCCACCAGGAGGTGCGCCGCTCTCCTGCGCCGCCGACAGTCCCGCGTCGAGCGGGAGTTCACCGGCGAGCGGCAGCCCCAGCGCCTGCGCCACCCACCGCTCGTCGAGCCCCGCCGCGTACGGGCCGCGGGCCACCACCCGCAGGTCGTCCAGGATCATCCCGACCGTCGATGCCACCCGCTTGGCCGCCGCGACCGCGCGAAGCTCTCCGGGCACCACCAGCAGCCCGAGATCCAGCTGGCCGAGTGCCTCGGCCACCGACTCGTCGACCCGGCGCGGCAGATCCACGACCACCACACCGCCAAGCCTGCGCGCCGCCGCCAGGACCGCCCGCATGGCCGGCGGCGGAATGAACACACAGTCGTCGCGGCCCCAGCTGAGCACCCGCAACCCATGCAGTGCCGGCAGCGACTCCTCCAGCGCACCGGCGCCGACCCGCCCCTTGGAATGGGCGAAATCCGGCCATCGCATGCCCTCGACTCGCTCGCCGCCGAGCAGCACATCGATGCCTCCGCCGAGCGGGTCGCCGTCGATCAGCATGGATCGCCGCCCCGCCCTGGCCGCGGTCACCGCGAGGGCACAGGCCAGCGTGGAGGCCCCGGAACCTCCCCGCCCGCCGATCACCCCGACGGTGAGCGCGGAGCGGCCGACACCTTCCGCCGCATTGGCGATCTGATCGACGAGCCACCCTTCCGATTCGGGCAGCCTCAGCACGTATTCGGCACCGATCTCCACGGCACTGCGCCAGACGTCCGGCGCGTCCTCGTCCCTCCCGACGAGCATCACCCCGCGCCGGCGCCCGGCCCCGCGGCACCTTCGCGCGGCGTCGTCCCCCACGAGAACCATCGGAGCCTGTTCCCAGCTCCCCCTGCGCTCGGGCAACGAGTGATGAACTTCAGGTTCCGCTCCGGCAGCGGCGCACAGCCGCAGCAGATCATCGAGGAGTTCCACGTCCTCGGTCACGATCAACGGTCCGCCCCGCCGTGCTCCGGCGGCCGGCAGACGGTCCCGAGCGATGGATTCAGCCACGATCTCCGCCCCCTTCTCACTGCACGTTCATCGCGGGTTCGCAACGATCTCGGGAGGTTTCCGAGATCAGCGATTCCGCAACCCGCGGACTTCGCGGCTGGAATCACCGTGCAACGCTTCCGGAAATCTTGTGGATCTTGCTCAAAAACTGTGGACAACTCCGCCCCTGTGAATAACTCCATCACCCATACCGATGACTTCCGGAGCGCAGCCCTTCCGTCACCGACCGTGACGGATCAAGATGAAGGAGACGGAGCCGGAAGCGAACCGGCGCGCCTGAAATGGAGGCAGAATGCTTGATTCCGTGCGACAGAAACGTGCCCGGACATGCGACGACCCCCGCCGGGGGGGAGAGCGGGGGTCGTCCCCACGGCCGACTCGGGGGGGGAGGAGCCGGACCGGGTTAGCACGGTCGCGAACGATCCGTGACTTCCATGGTGTACCCGAGAGCCTTCTCAGGCAAACCCACACGCCGGATTTTACGCCGAATGGTGGGCCCCTATGCTCTGCGTTGTGGAAAACCGCTTCTTGCCGCGCACAGCAGCCTTCTTCGACCTGGACAAGACGGTCATTGCGAAGTCTTCGACGCTGACCTTCAGCAAGTCCTTCTACCATGGCGGACTGATCAACCGCCGCGCCGTACTGCGCACCGCGTACGCACAGTTCGTGTTCCTTGCCGGAGGTGCAGATCACGACCAGATGGAACGGATGCGGGAATATCTCTCCGCGCTATGCAAGGGCTGGAACGTCCAGCAAGTGAAGGAAATCGTCGCCGAGACCCTGCACGACCTGATCGACCCGATCATCTACGACGAGGCGGCGACGCTCATCGAGGAGCACCACACCGCCGGACGCGATGTGGTGATCGTCTCCACCTCGGGCGCGGAGGTCGTCGAACCGATCGGTGAGCTGCTCGGTGCCGACCGGGTCGTCGCCACTCGGATGGTCGTCGGCGACGACGGCTGCTTCACCGGAGAAGTCGAGTACTACGCCTACGGACCGACGAAGGCCGAGGCGATCAAGGCGCTCGCGGTGTCGGAGGGGTACGACCTCTCGCGCTGCTACGCCTACAGCGACTCCGCGACGGACGTACCGATGCTGGAGTCCGTCGGGCACCCCCACGCGGTGAATCCGGACCGCGCCCTCCGCCGCGAAGCGACCCTTCGCGAGTGGCCGATTCTCGTCTTCGACCGCCCGGTCCGCCTCAAGCAACGGCTGCCCACCATCGCCATGCCGCCGCGTCCGGCGCTGGTCGCGGCTGCGGCAGTGGGCGCCGCCGCCGTCACAGCGGGACTGGTCTGGTACACCTCCCGTCGCCGAAGCACCACGACCTCCCTCTGACAGCGGGCACGAGGGCCTGACAGTCGGCACGACGTCCAGCACGAACCACCGCCAACAGAACCGAACGCCTCGGGACCGGACACCACGGGCCGGGCGGCGCCGCCTCACCAACCCCGCTCAGGCGGCCGCCCGGCCCTCCCGTTCCTCGCAGCCCGCGAGCGGCCGAACCATCGGTCGTCTGCACGCTCCGATTCATGCACCGAGTCAGGCCCGATCCACCAGCCCGACCGGTATGCGCAACTCGCCCGTAATTGAACCCAAAAGTAAAGAACTGCGGCCGCCACTACCGCTCACCTCAGCTCTGGAGTACAAAGGACTCAACGGCCCGCGAGACCAAGGACATCCGAAAGGATTACCTGTAACGCACAGAAGGCCCCACGGACCGAGCATGAAAACCGAGTACCCACGCGACGTCGACCCGTCGATTACGGGCCAGCCGCACCAGGAATCGGGCAAGGACCCCGACCTGATGGGCATATATCGAGGACGCTTGGTAACTGGGTAGACATGCCAGCGGCGGTACCGAGGACGGTACCGCCGCAACCCTTTTGTGGCGGGCGCGCTCCTCGCCCGACGAGCCGTCCCCCACCCACGGACGAACGGAGCGCCCCGCCAGGGGGGCGCCTCCCGATACCACCGCTCTGAAGTCACGCACGGGTGCAGGCCCCCGGCCCGGGGGGGACGATGCTCCACCCCTACCCGTACCAACGCGTTCGTTCGCCGGTCCGGCTCCTCGGAACCGTCACCGTGCCGCGCGGATCCGCCGTCGGGTCACGCGGCCCCGCGCTGCAGCGCCTCGCAGACCGCCGTCGTTTCTCTGACACCCAGTTCCACAGCTTTTCCGCAGTGCGCGATCCAGGTCGCCATTCCGGCCGGCGTACCCGACAGGTACCCCTCGAACGCCGCCGCGTACGCCGCTCGTCCCTGCTCGGCGTGCCCAACCTCGGCGGGGCAGATCGACTTGGGGTCGAGCCCGCTCCCGATCAGGACGATCCGCTCGGCGGTCCTGGCGACGAGACCGTTGTACGAGCAGAAAGGACGCAGGGCCAGAAGTTCACCGTGCACGACCGCCGCCGTCACCAGCGCGGGCGCGGCAGTCCCCGAAAGGATCAATGCGGAAAGCCCGTCCAGTCGCCCGGCCACCTCGTCGGCATCGGGCAGCGGCGCTTCGATCAGCGGTTCGTCGACGCGTTCGCCCGCGAGCCGCGGTCGGCCGACGGCGTCCTCGGGCTCCGCGCGTCCGGCCGCGACCAGATGCAACCGCGCCAGCACCCGCAACGGCGACTGCCGCCAGATGGAAAGCAGTTGGCCCGCTTCGGCAGTGAGCCGAAGGGCCGCTCCGACAACCCGCGCCTCGTCGTCACCGCTGAAGTCGCTGCGTCGGCGCACCTCCTCCAGATTCCAGTCGGCACCGGACAGCACGGCCGAGCCGCGGGCGCCACGCAGCGCCGCTTCGGCGGTGACCTCGTTGCTGCGGCGCCTCATGATGCGGTGGCCGTAGACCCGGTCCACGGACTTGCGTACGGAGTCCACCGCCTCGGCGACTCCCGGCAGGGCACTCAGAGCGGCGAGCGGATCGGGGGCAGTCGTACTCATAAGTAACGAGGCTACGCGCATACCACACCGATAACACCCAGGAGTGGCCTTCTTCACGAGGAGCAACAGCGGACCGTTGTCATGGCACTACCCTAGGTGAACATGAAGATCGCTTTCGTAGGCAAGGGCGGCAGCGGCAAGACCACGCTGTCCTCGCTCTTCATTCGCCACCTCGCAGCCAATGAAGCCCATGTCGTCGCGGTGGACGCCGACATCAACCAACACCTCGGAGCCGCTCTCGGGCTCGATGACCGGGAGGCCGCGGCACTTCCGGCCATGGGAGCCCATCTGCCCCTGATCAAGGAGTACTTGCGCGGCAGCAATCCGCGTATCGCCTCCGCCGAGACGATGATCAAGACGACCCCACCGGGCGAGGGTTCACAATTGCTGCGGGTCCGCGAGAACAACCCGATCTACGAGGCATGCGCACGCACGGTCAG
The DNA here is from genome assembly GCF_040636995.1 of Streptomyces sp. NPDC032161. Lineage (NCBI taxonomy): Bacteria > Bacillati > Actinomycetota > Actinomycetes > Kitasatosporales > Streptomycetaceae > Streptomyces > Streptomyces sp. NPDC032161. Next base: position 146,214 of record NZ_JBEZVN010000007.1, read on the forward strand.
GCTCGACGACGGGGAGATCCGACTGATGGCCACCGGACCATTCACCGAGTCGGATCTGGGCGTGGCCTGCTACCACTCGAAGGTCGGCGCGGTGGAACTCTGCCTCAACCATCTCGTCGACGGCCCCGACGACTACGTCGTCGTCGACATGACGGCGGGATCCGACTCGTTCGCCTCCGGGATGTTCACTCGCTTCGACATGACGTTCCTGGTCGCCGAACCAACCCGGAAGGGTGTCTCGGTCTACCGCCAGTACAAGGAGTACGCACGGGACTTCGGGGTCGCGCTGAGGGTCGTCGGCAACAAGGTTCAGAGCAAGGACGATCTGGAGTACCTCCGCTCCGAGGTCGGCGACGACCTGCTGATCACCGTCGGGCACTCCGACTGGGTCCGGGCGATGGAGAAGGGTCGGCCGGACCGTTTCGAGCAGTTGGAGGCGGAAAACCGGATGGCTCTGCAGGCTCTGCAGAACGCCGCCGACGACTCGTACGGGCAACGCGACTGGGAGCGCTACACCCGCCAGATGGTGCACTTCCATTTGAAGAACGCCGAGAGCTGGGGCAACGAGAAGACAGGCGCCGACCTGGCCGCCCAGGTCGACCCCTCTTTCGTGCTCGACGAGCGGTTCGCGCGGGAGGATGCCGCACAGCCCGTCTGATCGGGTCCCGTCCGGCTGCGGACAGGACCGTGAAAATGTGCTCGAGGGGGACGACTCGCCATCCTCGGGACGCCACTCGTGACGTCTCTCAGGCAGATTGCGCCAGGTCGGCATGGCGAGGGGTTCTCGGACATCGGCCGCGGGCTCGGGTGCGCGGCCGATGCTCGTACGCAGCCACCGCCCCGCGCATCCGCCTCGTCACCATCAACGCTCGACGGGCCCGTGTCCGCTTCCATGCACGCCGTCCTCGCCGCCCCGTTCGTCGCCCATCCGGCGCCCTACCAGCGTGCGCATTCGCTCCTGCCTCCAGCCTCGATCGCCCGGTGCCTCCGAGGAATTCCAGCCAGCCCTCGGCCGGGGCCCGGCCCACATCGAGCGTGGCGAGTTTCGCCAGCACCGCCGGATCCTGCGCGTCCAGCCAGTCGGCCAGTTGCCGGAAGGAGACGCACCGGACACCTTTCCTCGTGCAGACTCTCGCGATGGTCTGCACGACGGCTCGCATGTACGTACCGCCGTTCCATCCTTCCAGACACGGCGTACGGCCACCGACGAGTTCCTTGTCGTAGTCGAGGAGAAGCGGCTTCTCGTCCTTCAGGACGGGGACGTTGGCCTTCCAGTTCTTCACGAAGGACTTGGCCTGCCCGATCTCGCTCTTCCACTGCTTCACGGTCCAGGTGCCGATGCCGCCTTCCGGACCGCAGAAGTGCCCGTTGAAGTGAGTGCCGATCTCGTTGCCCTCCTCCCAGACACCTCGTAGCTGAGCGAGGGTGTTCCGGATGCCGTCGGTGTCGTCGAAGCCGATGTCCGAGCTGCCGATGTCGTGCTTCGGCGGGTCGTATAGCTCCCGCTTCCCTTCCGGCAACATGTGCACGCCGCTCAGGAATCAGGTCATGCTGGCGCGGTACTTCCTGCCCACATCGCGGAAGCGCGAGAACAGCTTCTGACCGTCCTCCCCCGCACCGTCCTGGGAGAACACCACGAACTGCGGAGGCTTCTGACCGGAGGCCAGGCGCTGCGCCACCGGTTGGTTCGGCTGACTGCCGGTGAAGACGGTGGAACCGTCGCCGATGAGCCGCAGCACTCTCTTGGGCGAGTACCCCGGAGCCTTCTTCGCCACCGTCTTCTTCGCCTGTGCTTCCGGCTTCACGGCGCCGGGCCCGGCGGCCCCGGCCGCGCGCGGGGGTTGGACGAGCAGCCGGTCACCCCCGCCAGCGTGACAACCGCGGCACGCAGACCACCCCATCCGGCGGTCCGTCCCGTCGTGGCTCCCCTCTGCGTGGCACCACCCTTCTCGACGCCGTTCTTCTCGGCACCACTCCTTTTGGCACCGCACGCGCGCCTCACGGCAGCCGGCATCCGCCGGCCCCTCCCTCGCGGTTAATTTGCGCTGAATGTAACCATATAGAGCGATCCGGCCCGTATGCACTAGCAGCAACAGCCGGGCGCTGGGCCATATAAAAATGCCTATTCACCGGAATGGATGAATGAATAGGTCATTTGACCCCAAGCATGGACTCAAGTCTTTACTCTCTATTACGATCTATTTACCAAGAGTTGGGAAATGTCGCTGCCAAGTGCCCTGCTTCGCGGCCGCTTTCCCCCATGTTTCGCGCCCACGCTGTCCGGAGGAGACGGAAACATGTCCGCTTGCGTACCCACACGTCATGACCGCGCGTCCCGCAGTTCGCGTCCACCCCGCTCATCGGGGGTCAAGCGACCCCACAGCCCGCCGTCGTCGCCACCGGGCGGTCCACGACTCCGTATCTCGGGCGCCGATCTTTCCGCGTCCATCACGGTCTTTCTTCTGGCAGTCCCCATGTCGCTCGGGCTGGCCGTCGCCATGGACGCCCCACTGACGGCCGGACTGATCTCCGCCGCGATCGGCGGCATCGTCGCCGGGCTGCTCGGCGGCACCCCTCTTCAGGTCAGCGGCCCATCCGCCGGACTGACCGTGGTCACAGCCGAGTTGATCCAGATCTACGGCTGGCGCACCACCTGTGCGATCACCATCGGTGCCGGACTGCTCCAGATCGTGCTGGGATCGCTGCGGGCGGCGCGCAGCGCCCTCGCGGTCAGCCCCGCCATCGTCCACGGCACGCTCGCCGGCATCGGCGTGGCCATCGCGCTCGCTCAGCTGCACATCGTGCTCGGCGGCTCGCCTCAGAGTTCCGCGGTATCCAACATCCTTGCCCTGCCCGAACAGTTGGGGCGGGTGAGCCCGTCGGCGCCGCTCATCGGACTGCTGACCATCACCGTCCTGGTCCTGTGGCCGCGGACTCCGGGCCGACTCGGCCGGACGGTACGACGGGTGCCGACGGCCCTCGCCGCGGTGGCGACCGCGACGGTGGTGGCCGGGTTTGCGACGCCCGGAATCACCCGCGTCGATCTGCCGTCCTGGCGCTCCCACGCCCTACCGGAACTGCCGCACGGTCCGGTGCTCGCTCTCGCCACCGCAGTGTTCACCGTGATGCTGGTGGCCAGCCTGGAATCGCTGCTCGCGGCAGTCGCCGTGGACAAGCTGACAGCCGACCGCTTCGGCGGGCGAGCCGCCAATCGGAACAGGGACACACCTTCGTCACCGCCCGTGTCGGCTACGTCAACGGCTCCCAACCTGCCTGTCTCGCCCGACGATCCAGCCGCGGCAGCCGTCTGCACCCCTCCTGCCGTCCCCTCCGAGCCCGCCTCGTCGGACTCGCCCGGCCCGCCGGCCGGGCGCTCCGACCTCGACCGCGAACTGCGTGCGCAAGGCATCGCCAACACCCTGTCCGGGCTGGTGGGCGGACTTGCGGTGTCCGGGGGCGCGGTACGCAGTTCGGCGAACGTACGGGCCGGGGCCACCAGCCGCGCCTCCACCGTGCTGCATGGCATCTGGGTGGTCCTTGCCACCGGGCTCCTGGTCGCCGTCCTGGAACTGATCCCGTTGGCCGCGCTCGCTGCGCTGGTCATGATGGTCGGCATCCAGATGGTGAGTTTCGCCCACATCCGCAATGTCCATAAGCACCGGGAATTCCTGGTGTACGGCGCGACGATCACCGGTGTGATCCTGTTCGGCGTCCTCAAGGGTGTGGCGATCGGCATCGCGGTGGCAGTGGTCGTCGCCCTCCACCGGCTGGCCCGCACCAGAATCACCGTCACCGATCAGGACGGTAGGCATCTGGTCGTCGTACGGGGCCAGTTGACGTTCCTCGCGGTCCCCAGGCTCAGCCGGACGTTCGGTCGGCTGCCGCAGGACGGAGATGTGGTCGTCGAACTGGACGGTTTCTTCATGGACCATGCGGCATACGAGACGATCCAGGACTGGAGCATCGCACAGAGGGCCCACGGCGGCCGGGTCGTCTTCACCGGCAGGTCCGGGAGCCGGATCGCGGAGCCCGCCTCGGCCGCGCATTCTTGTTGCAGTCCCTGGACACCGTGGCGCAACCATCACTGTCACGATCGGTCCGAGCAGACGCACGGTCTTCCCGAGGGCGGTGGCACGCCGTCCTGCGACGCCCCCGAGCCGCACGTTGCCACTGCCCCGGAGTCCAGCGCGAAGCGCGCCTTCCACACGTGCGGCGCCACCGCGCGGGTCCCCGGATCCGATACCTTCACCTCTCCCCATCGGGGCACCGCCGACGGCGCCCCTCCCGGCTCTGACATCGCCCCCGGCGCCCCTCCCAGCTCTGACGCCACACCCGATGACCTTCCCGGCATCGGCCGCGGCCACAGATCCGGCATCGCTGCGGGCGTCATCCGCGATCGCGGCCCAGGCCTCGGCCTCGATCAGGGGCCTGGCCAAGGTGCCGACCACAGCCGGGGCTCCGATCCGACCGGTGCTTGCCCCCTTGCCACCGCCCCTGGCCCTGCTCCCGCCGACCCTGCCGCCGCTCGCCCCGTTGCCGGAGGCGACAGCGCCCCGGCCCCAATGGGCGCATCGACCGTCGGCCGGCGTCAGACAGGCGGAAACCGCCTGGTGAGCGGCCTGAACACGTTCCAGCGCCACACCGCCCCGTTGGTGCGCGAGGAACTGGCCCGGTTGGCCCGGGAGGGACAGCGTCCCTCCCAGCTCTTCATCACCTGTGCCGATTCCCGTCTCGTCACCAGCATGATCACGGCAAGCAGGCCGGGCGATCTTTTCACCGTCCGGAACATCGGCAATCTGGTGCCGCCGCCGAACACCGAGTCCGGGGACGATTCGGTGGGCGCCGCCATCGAGTACGCGGTGGACGTGCTGGGGGTGGATTCCATCACCATTTGTGGGCACTCCGGGTGCGGTGCGATGCAGGCACTGCTCGACGGCAAACGGACCCCGGACACTCCGCAGACGTCCCTGTGGCGCTGGCTGAGACACGGACTGCCGAGCCTGAAGCGGATGGCGTCACGGCATCATCCCTGGGCGCGGATCTCCGGCCGCCTGCCCACGGACGCGGTGGAACAGCTCTGCCTCACCAATGTGGTGCAGCAGTTGGAACATCTGCGGGCCCATGAATCGGTGGCACGACGACTGTCCGAAGGCACCCTTCAGCTGCACGGGATGTACTTCCACGTGGGCGAGGCCCAGGCGTATCTGCTGACCGGGCCCGCGAGCGTCGGCATCGCACTCGACGAGGTCTTCGACCGAGTGGGCCCCGGCGACGTCTGCGCCGCCCCCGGGATCTCGCCGGGGGGACCGGGAGCCGCAAGAACCCAGGACTCGTCCGGAACACCGGGTACCACCGGAACACTGTCGAGACCGGGTGCACCGGGGAGACCGGGCGCCCCTTCCGACCCGGACGGTCTGGAACGCACCGGCGTCTGACTCGGGCCGCTCGTCCCGGGAACCCGAGCCTGCAGAACACCACGGACGCGGGGGACACAGGGTCCGCCCGGTGCCCTCGGATGCTCAGCGACCTCCGACGACCTCCGACGCCGAGTGTGCCTCGATGCCCGATGTGCTCCGACGCCCGGTTCTCTCGGGTGCCGGGCCCCTCCGACGCCAGGTGCCCTCTGACGGCAGCCCTTCGGTCGCCCGAGGGCACCGGCTCCGGGGCGAAAACGGACGAATGCTGAACCGGATACCCCCCAGGTCCGTAGGAAAGTCCGTGAGACCTCATGCCCCCGCTTTCCCGCTGCCACCTGGAGCGCATCACGTCGCACCGCGTCGTGTCACTGCGCACCGCGTCGCGCGGTGCCGCGCAGCATGGAAATGCGGGGGCCATGGCCCATACACCGAAACACAGGTCTAAACCAATTCTCGGCAGACCCTTGTCACCCGGCCCTCCGGCCTGATGAGCTATGCACGGGACACAACGGACACCCTGGGAATGGGAGATGTCGTGAGCAATGACAGCCTGGCCAATCTGCTTCGTGAGGAGCGCCGATTCGCGCCGCCTGCCGATCTGGCCGCGAACGCCAACGTCACAGCGGAAGCTTACGAGCAGGCCGAGGCTGACCGGCTGGGCTTCTGGGCCGAGCAGGCCCGCCGTCTGACCTGGGCCACGGAGCCGACCGAGACACTCGACTGGAGCAACCCGCCCTTCGCCAAGTGGTTCGCGGACGGCAAGCTCAACGTCGCGTACAACTGCGTGGACCGCCACGTCGAGGCCGGTCACGGCGACCGGGTCGCCATCCACTTCGAGGGCGAGCCCGGCGACAGCCGCGCCATCACGTACGCCGACCTGAAGGACGAGGTCTCCCGCGCCGCGAACGCCCTCACCGAGCTCGGTGTCGGCAGGGGCGACCGGGTTGCCGTCTACCTCCCGATGATCCCCGAGGCCGCCATCGCGATGCTGGCCTGTGCCCGCATCGGCGCCGCGCACTCGGTGGTGTTCGGCGGCTTCTCGGCCGACGCCATCGCCGCCCGTATCCAGGACGCGGACGCCAAGGTCGTCATCACCGCCGACGGCGGCTACCGCCGGGGCAAGCCGTCCGCGCTCAAGCCGGCCGTGGACGAGGCCGTCTCCCGCATCGACGGCGTCGAGCACGTCCTCGTGGTTCGGCGCACCGGCCAGGACACCGCGTGGACCGAGGGCCGTGACGTCTGGTGGCACGAGATCACCGGCCGGCAGTCCGCCGAGCACACCCCCGAGGCGTTCGAGGCGGAGCAGCCGCTCTTCATCCTGTACACCTCCGGCACGACGGGTAAGCCGAAGGGCATCCTGCACACCTCCGGCGGCTACCTCACGCAGGCCGCGTACACGCACCACGCGGTCTTCGACCTCAAGCCGGAGACCGACGTCTTCTGGTGCACCGCCGACATCGGCTGGGTGACCGGACACTCGTACATCGTCTACGGCCCGCTGGCCAACGGCGCGACGCAGGTCATGTACGAGGGCACGCCCGACAGCCCGCACCAGGGCCGCTTCTGGGAGATCGTGCAGAAGTACGGCGTCACGATCCTCTACACCGCGCCGACCGCGATCCGCACGTTCATGAAGTGGGGGGACGACATCCCCGCCAAGTTCGACCTGAGCAGCCTTCGGGTCCTGGGGTCGGTCGGTGAGCCGATCAACCCCGAGGCGTGGATGTGGTACCGCAAGCACATCGGCGCCGACCAGTGCCCGATCGTGGACACCTGGTGGCAGACCGAGACGGGCGCGATGATGATCGCGCCGCTGCCGGGCGTCACGGAGACCAAGCCGGGAAGCGCCCAGCGCGCCCTGCCCGGCATCAGCGCCACGGTGGTCGACGACGAGGCCAACGAGGTGCCGAACGGCGGGGGCGGCTATCTCGTCCTCACGGAGCCGTGGCCGTCGATGCTCCGCACCATCTGGGGCGACGACCAGCGCTTCATCGACACCTACTGGTCGCGGTTCGAGGGCAAGTACTTCGCCGGTGACGGCGCCAAGAAGGACGAGGACGGCGACATCTGGCTGCTCGGCCGGGTCGACGACGTGATGCTCGTGTCCGGTCACAACATCTCGACCACCGAGGTCGAGTCGGCGCTCGTGTCGCACCCCTCGGTCGCGGAGGCCGCCGTGGTCGGCGCCGCCGACGAGACGACCGGCCAGGCCATCGTCGCGTTCGTGATACTGCGCGGTTCGGCCACCGCGTCCGACGAGCTGGTCGCGGAGCTGCGCAACCACGTCGGCGCCACGCTGGGCCCGATCGCCAAGCCCAAGCGGATCCTGCCGGTCGCCGAGCTGCCCAAGACCCGCTCCGGCAAGATCATGAGGCGGCTGCTGCGGGATGTCGCGGAGAACCGCGAGCTGGGCGATGTCACGACGCTCACCGACTCCTCGGTCATGGATCTCATCCAGAACCAGCTGCCGTCGTCCTCCGGCTCGTCCGAGGACTGACACACCCCGTAACCGAGCGAGGCACCGGTGCCCGGGCCTCAGAACCCCGGGCACCAGAGTCCGGGCAGCGGGTCCCTGGCGACAGATCTGAGCCGCGGTCCCTCGGACAGGGAGCAACGAGTGCCTGGGCTTCAAGGCCCGAGCACGCCCGAGGGGCATCCGGCAACGCGCCGGATGCCCCTCGGTCATTTTTGGGGCGGAGATCACCGGATACAACCCGGCGCATCCCGGGTACAGTGGCAAAGCGCGTCAGCAGCTCAACAAAAAAGCTTCACTGGGTGTGCCGGGAAGTCTGGTCGGCAAGTGCATCAGCCATGCCATCGCCGCCGTACCGACCGACCCGGAGGTCCCCTCTCGTGGCCGCGCCCACCCCCACACCCTCGTCCCGCCGTACCTTCCTGGGGCGGTTGTCCCTTCCCGAGCGGAACTACCTCGCGGACGCCCTGCGCACCGAAACCGTCGGCGGGGTCATCCTGCTGGTCGCGGCAGTGGCGGCCCTGATATGGGCGAACGCCTTCGGATCCAGTTACGCGGCCGTCAGCGAATTCCACTTCGGCCCCGCCTCGCTGGGCCTCGACCTCTCCGTCGCGCACTGGGCGGCGGACGGGCTGCTGGCGATCTTCTTCTTCGTGGCAGGCGTCGAACTCAAACGGGAACTGGTCGCAGGCGAACTGCGCGACCCCAAGGCAGCCGCGCTGCCGGTCATCGCCGCGATCTGCGGCATGGCCGTCCCGGCCGTCGTCTACACGACCGAGGTCCTGATCGGCGGGGGTTCCACCGACGGCTGGGCCGTCCCCACCGCCACCGACATCGCCTTCGCGCTCGCCGTCCTCGCGGTCATCGGCACCTCGCTGCCGAACGCGCTGCGTGCCTTCCTGCTGACGCTCGCCGTCGTCGACGACCTCTTCGCGATCCTGATCATCGCCGTCTTCTTCACCGAGAAGATCAACTTCATGGCGTTGATCGGCGCTTTCGTCGGCCTTGTCGTGTTCTACCTGCTGCTGCGCGCCAAGGTACGCGGCTGGTACGTCTACGTACCGCTCGCCGTGGTGATCTGGGGCCTGATGTACAACAGCGGCATCCACGCCACCATCGCCGGGGTCGCCATGGGCCTCATGCTGCGCTGCACCCGGCAGGACGGCGAGACGCACTCCCCCGGTGAGCGCGTCGAACACCTGGTACGCCCCCTCTCGGCCGGTGTCGCCGTACCGCTGTTCGCCCTCTTCTCCGCCGGGGTGTCCCTCTCCGGCGGAGCGCTGGCGAACGTCTTCACCCGGCCCGAGACGCTCGGGGTCGTCCTGGGACTGGTCGTCGGCAAGACGATCGGCATCTTCGGGGGCACCTGGCTGGCCACCCGCTTCACCAAGGCGGAACTGAACAAGGACCTGGCCTGGGCGGACGTCTTCGCGGTCGCGTCGCTGGCGGGCATCGGCTTCACCGTCTCGCTCCTCATCGGCGAGCTTGCCTTCGTCGGCGACGCGGACACGATCAACGAGATCAAGGCCGCCGTGCTGATCGGTTCCCTCACGGCCGCGCTGTTCTCCGGGACGCTGCTCAAACTCCGCGTACGCAAATATCGGATGCTGCACGAGGCCGAGGAGCTCGACGAGGACCAGGACGGCGTGCCCGACATCTATGAGCAGGGTGATCCGGAGTACCACCTGCGGATGGCCGCGATCCACGAGAAGAAGGCGGCCGAACACCGACGCCTTGCCCGACTGGCGGGGGCAGCGAGCAGCAAGCCGGACAGTCCGGCATGATCTGACACCAGATGTGTTGAGCAGGAGAGCAGAAGTAGGGAGTCAGGGATGAGCGACCCCGGCAACATGGCGGGCAACACCGACCGCAGTCTCGGACAGTTGGTCGCCGCGGCGACGGCCGAGATGTCCGCACTGGTGCACGACGAGATCGCCCTGGCCAAGGCGGAGGTACGCCAGGACGTCAAGCGTGGAGTCACCGGCAGTGTGGTGATCATCATCGCGGGCGTGCTGCTTCTGTTCGCGATCCCCGTACTGAGCTTCGCGGCGGCGTACGGAATCCACAACCTGGGACTCGGGCTGGCCTGGTCGTTCCTGATCGTGGGCGGAGCGTTCATCGTCCTGGGTGCGCTGCTCGCCCTGTTCGCCGTCGCCAAGTTCAAGAAGGTGAAGCCGCCGGAGAGGTCCATCGCCTCGGCGAAGCAGACGGCGGCGGTCCTCCAGGGCGTCAAGCCCCATCCGCGCGCCACCACCGCGGCGGGGACGGGCCGTCCGGCCGTCACCGGCAGCACTCGGGCGGACAAGGCTCTGGAAGCGGCTCCGGCACAGGACGAGGCGCCGACTGTGGCACGCTCGACCACATGATGGTCCACGATTCCAGTGCGTCCGACCCGGTAGGTCCGAAAGGCCGCTCAGGAGATCCGAAGGGCCGGTCGGGCCGGGACGGCACGCCCTCCGGCGCCGACAGGCCCGGACCGGCCGGCGCCGGAGGGCCGGTCCGGCTCGACGGACCGTGGACCCACCGCGACGTGGCGGCGAACGGCGCCCGCTTCCACATCGCCGAGCTCGGTGAGGGACCGCTCGTCCTGCTGCTGCACGGTTTCCCGCAGTTCTGGTGGACCTGGCGGCACCAGCTCACCGCCCTGGCCGACGCCGGATACCGCGCCGTGGCGATGGATCTGCGGGGCGTGGGCGGCAGCGACCGTACGCCCCGGGGGTACGACCCCGCCAATCTGGCGCTCGACGTCACCGGCGTGATCCGCTCGCTCGGCGAACCGGACGCGGCACTCGTCGGTCATGACCTGGGCGGCTACCTCGCATGGACGGCCGCCGTGATGCGGCCGAAGCTGGTGCGCCGTCTCGTGGTCTCCTCGATGCCGCACCCGCGCCGTTGGCGCTCCTCGATGCTCTCCGACTTCGCGCAGTCCCGCGCGGGGTCGTACGTGTGGGGCTTCCAGCGCCCCTGGGTACCGGAGCGTCAGCTCGTCGCGGACGACGCGGCGTTGGTGGGGCGGCTGATCCATGACTGGGCGGGCCCCCGGACCCCTGAGTTCCCCGACGACGCGACGCTCGACGTCTACCGGCGCGCGATGTGCATCCCGTCGACCGCGCACTGCTCGGTCGAGCCGTACCGGTGGATGGTGCGCTCCCTGGCCCGTCCGGACGGAATCCAGTTCAACCGGCGGATGAAGCTGCCGGTGCGCGTCCCCACGCTGCACCTGCACGGCTCACTCGATCCGGCGGTCCGCACCCGGAGCGCGGCGGGGTCCGGCGAGTACGTCGAGGCGCCGTACCGTTGGCGACTTTTCGACGGTCTGGGGCACTTCCCGCACGAGGAGGATCCGGCCGGATTCTCAGCCGAACTCATCAACTGGCTCAAGGACACCGAGCCCGACCGGTAACCGCGCATACACGGTTGTCCGACGAACGCCAATTGCCCGCCGCATAGGCCAATTGGCTGACGGACGGGCGGTTACCGACCATGAGGCACGGGCAGACGTCGAGGTATGGGCTGGACGCACGACATCGGTGACGCAGCACGCAACCGTCGCTCGACCGCCACGGCGGATCCGGGCAATCACGAGAGGGGCGGCCCCCAGGGCCGGGTGCATGACATGCATGTGATGCACGATCCCCGGCTCGGCATCCCGCGTATCCTGCGCCGCCGGGCCCGCTGGGTCTCGGCACGACTGCGCCACCCGCGTGGATGAGTTTCCGGATGTGAGGCGCTCTTCCGCACGGGTGGCGTACTCCTGTGCGGTGAGGTGCTTTCGTACGGGCTCCGGGCGCCGGACCGGCTCACCGGCCGGCCCCGAGCTCCGGGCTTCTCACCGACCGGAGGCCGACGGACGTGCCGGTCGGGCGTCGCACGGCAGGTAGCAGGTAGCCGGTGGCAGGCCGCAAGCGGCAGATGACAGTGCGCGACATGACGACGGCAGGGCCTGATGCTGTCGCTCCCGGCGCCAGGACCCGTCGTCGAACTGCCGCGTGCCGTGCGACGCCTGGCACGCACGGCCCCGCATCCGGCAGAACAACGGCAGTCTGAAGACAGTCCCTGGAGTCCCTAGAGAGCGCACCCCTGGCTGTCGACCTGTTGGTTGGCGGAGCGGCCGTGCGCGATGTCCTGGCGGATCTCGTCGGCCGTCAACGCGTAACCGGTGTCCGGGTCGTCGAGCGACTTCGCGAACACGACTCCGTACACCTTGCCGTCGGGCGTCAGCAGCGGCCCGCCCGAGTTGCCCTGACGGACGGTCGCGAAGAGCGAGTACACATCGCGGCGGACGGTGCCCCGGCGGTAGATGTCCGGTCCATTGGCGTCGATACGGCCCCGCACCCGCGCGGACCGTACGTCGTACGAGCCGTTCTCCGGGAACCCGGCGACGATGGCGCCGTCCCCGGTCCGGGCGTCCTGGTCGGCGTCGGTGAACCGCAGCGGCTTCGCGTCGAGGTCCGGTACGTCGAGTACGGCGATGTCGCGCTGCCAGTCGTAGAGCACGACCTTCGCGTCGTACAGCCGGCCCTGGCCGCCGATCTGCACGGTCGGCTCCTCGACACCGCCGACGACGTGGGCGTTGGTCATCACGCGACGGTCGGCGAACACGAATCCGGTGCCTTCGAGGACCTTGCCGCAGCTCGGCGCGGTGCCGACGACCTTGACGATGGACTGCTGGGCGCGGACCGCGACGGGGCTGGTGCTCAACGCCGGGTCCGGTGCCTGGACCTCGGTGATCGGCTCGTTGGCGAAGGGGCTGAAGACCTGCGGGAAGCCGTTCTGGGCGAGCACCGACGAGAAGTCCGTGAACCAGGTCGAGGCCTGTACGGGCATCACCCGCGAGATGCCGAGCAGGACCGACGAGCTGCGGACCTCCTTGCCCACTGTCGGCAGGGTGGTGCCGGCCAGGGCCGAACCGATCAGCCAGGCGACCAGCAGCATCGCGACCACGTTGACCAGGGCGCCTCCGGTGGCGTCGAGGGCGCGCGCGGGCGACCACGTGATGTACCGGCGGAGCTTGTTCCCGAGGTGCGTGGTGAACGCCTGCCCGACCGAGGCGCACACGATCACGATGACGACCGCGACCACCGCCGCCGTCGACGAGACCTCCGAGCCGTTCGTCAACTGGTCCCACAGGATCGGCAGCAGATAGACGGCGACGAGACCGCCGCCGAGGAACCCGATCACCGACAGGATGCCGACGACGAACCCCTGTCGATATCCGATGACAGCGAACCACACGGCGCCGGCCAGCAGCAGGATGTCCAGCACGTTCACCGTCTATAGCCTCACAGATTCGTCACCGGGCCCGTTCGATCGGCTGGTTCCGGCCGGGGCCGGACAGCGCAGCACGGAGCCAGCCTGTCATGCGTGCCAGTCGAGCGGCACCTGCTTGCCGGTGTCCCACGGGCGCTCCCAGCCCGCGAAGTGCAGGATCCGGTCGATCACGCCTGCGGTGAAACCCCAGACAAGAGCGGATTCGACCAGGAATGCCGGGCCCCGATGACCCCTGGGATGTACCGCGGTCGCCCGATTGGCCGGATCAGTGAGATCCGCCACGGGAACGGTGAAGACTCGGGCGGTCTCACCCGGATCGACGACTCCGACCGGGCTCGGCGACCGCCACCAGCCGAGGACCGGCGTCACGACGAAGCCGCTCACGGGGATGTAGAGCCGGGGCAGCACACCGAACAGCTGCACCCCGCGCGGGTCGAGACCGGTCTCCTCCTGCGCCTCCCTCAGCGCGGCCCGCAGCGGCCCCGTCGTTCCCTGGTCTCCGTCCTCCGGGTCCAGGGCCCCACCGGGGAAGGAGGGCTGCCCGGCATGGGAGCGCAGGCTTCCGGCTCTCTCCATGAGGAGCAGTTCGGGACCGCGCTCGCCCTCGCCGAACAGGACGAGGACGGCGGACTGCCGTCCGGCACCGTTCTCGGGCGGCAGGAAGCGGCTGAGCTGACCCGGCTCGACGGTCCGCACGGCCGCGGCCACCGGGACGAGCCACTCGGGCAGGCCCTCCGTCGTCACGGTGAGGCCGGAGTCCTGTCCCGTGCCCGCCGTGGCCCCGTCCGCTCCCGGCTTTGTCCCGCCCGCTCCCGCCGTGGCGACGGCGGGAGCGGGCGCTGAGGCCACCGCCGCGCGGTTCACCGCGCCGTCCCGGCCGTCCTTGCTCCGCCCGTCCGCACTCGGCCGACCCGCACCCTGTCGGTCACTGCTCTGCCGGTGGTCGACACTCTGCCGTTGACCAGTGCTCTGTCGGCGATCAGCGTTCTGCCGGCCCGTGCTCTGTTCTCGCGTCTCCATGGGCACCCCTCGTCTCACAACGCCTGGCGTCATGCATTTCGTTCCGGGGCGGACGCCGGTATGTCAGCTGCCCCCGGGCCCGGGCGCGGGCTTCCCCGGGTAGTCCGCCGGCGGGTACAGCCGCTGACCGGGCTGACCGCCCATCTCGTACTTCAGCAGCTTCCTGGCCTTCTCCGGGTCCGTCTCGCCCTCCCCGTACGCGGGACAGAGCGGCGCGATCGGACAGGCGCCGCAGGCGGGCTTGCGGGCGTGGCAGATGCGCCGGCCGTGGAAGATGACGCGGTGCGAGAGCATGGTCCACTCGCGCTTCGGGAAGATCGCACCGATCTCGGCCTCCACCTTCTCCGGGTCCTCCTGCTCCGTCCACTTCCAGCGACGGACGAGGCGGCCGAAGTGCGTGTCGACGGTGATGCCCGGTACGCCGAAGGCATTACCGAGGACGACATTGGCGGTCTTGCGGCCGACCCCCGGCAGCGTGACCAGGTCGGACAGGCGGCCCGGCACCTCGCCGCCGAAGTTGTCCCTGATCGCCGCGGAAAGCCCTATGAGCGACTTGGCCTTGGCCCGGAAGAAGCCGGTCGGCCGGACGATCTCCTCCAGCTCCTCCGGAACGGCCGCGGCCATGTCCTCGGGCGTGGGGTAGGCGGCGAAGACCGCGGGGGTGGTCTGGTTGACCCTCAGGTCGGTGGTCTGTGCGGAGAGGACCGTGGCGACGAGAAGCTCGAACGGGTTCCTGAAGTCCAGCTCGGGGTGGGCGTACGGGTAGAGCTCGGCGAGTTCGCGGTTGATCCTTCGGGCACGACGGACCATCGCCAGATGTGATTCCGGCTTCACGGCCCTCGCCACTCTGTTCGCCTTGGCCCCGCTGGTCCCCTTGGGCGCCTCTGCTCCTTTGGGCACCTCTGCCGCCCTGGTCGCCTTGCCAGCCCTCTTGGCCTGCACGGTCTTCGCGGCTTTCGCAGCCTTCCCGGCCTTCCCTGCCTTCGTTCCAGCGCTTCCGGACTGTGCGACCACAGGGCGATTTGTCGCCTTTTTCGGACGACTCGCAGCCTGTTCGCCCATAGCGGAATCACGGCCCTCCGACACCCCACCAGCTCCCTTGGCCTGCGCTCTCACCGGCGATTTGGACACCCGGCCAGCCTAGAGCCACACGTCGCCATCCGCCCCGGTCACCGCGTACACACCCTCGATCGGCCCCCTGACGCACGGTTCGGCACGTCCGTGCGTCAAACTGGTTTGTGATTGATCGCACTGTTTTACCGTCCGGCATGATGGGGACCACGGTTTCCTGAACAGGCCGACAAGGAGAGATCTCGTGGACGACGTTCTGCGGCGCGCCCCGCTTTTCGCGGCGCTCGATGACGAGCAGGCCGCGGAGCTCCGCGCCTCGATGAGTGAGGTGACCCTCGCACGCGGCGACGCTCTTTTCCACGAGGGCGACCCGGGCGACCGCCTCTACGTGGTGACCGAGGGCAAGGTGAAGCTCCACCGCACCTCCCCCGACGGCCGCGAGAACATGCTGGCCGTCCTCGGTCCCGGAGAGCTCATCGGCGAGCTCTCGCTCTTCGACCCGGGCCCGCGCACCGCAACCGCGACCGCGCTGACCGAGGTCAAGCTCCTCGGCCTCGGACACGGCGACCTCCAGCCCTGGCTGAACGCCCGCCCCGAGGTGGCCTCGGCCCTGCTGCGCGCCGTCGCGCGCCGTCTCCGCAAGACCAACGACCAGATGTCCGACCTGGTCTTCTCGGACGTGCCCGGCCGGGTCGCCCGCGCCCTCCTGGACCTCTCGCGGCGCTTCGGCGTCCAGTCCGAGGAAGGCATCCACGTGGTCCACGACCTGACGCAGGAAGAGCTGGCCCAGCTGGTCGGCGCCTCCCGCGAGACGGTCAACAAGGCGCTCGCGGACTTCGCGGGACGTGGCTGGCTGCGCCTGGAGGCGCGCGCCGTGATCCTGCTCGACGTGGAACGTCTGGCGAAGCGCTCCCGCTAGCCGAAGCGCTCCCGCCGACCGCACGGGGAGGCCGAGCCCTCGCGCCGCTATCCGGTGCGACCGGGTTCGCCCCGGCGCGACCGGTCCCGATCCAGTGCGGCTGGTTCCGATCCGCTCCGACCAGGGCCGACCCGATCCGGTGCGCTCCTGATCGGGCTGATTCGGTCGGATTCGAGGCCCGGTCCGGTCAGGGCCCGGCCCCGGACCGGAGCACCGCACCAGGCCGTGCCCGCTACACCAGCCCGTGCTCGTTCAGGTATTCCAGCTGCGCCCGTACGGAGAGCTCCGCCGCGGGCCACAGCGACCGGTCCACGTCCGCGTACACGTGGGCCACCAACTCGGCCGGCGTCCGGTGCCCGGCCTCGATCGCCGTCTCCACCTGGGCCAGCCGGTGCGCACGGTGCGCGAGGTAGAAGTCGACCGCGCCCTGCGCGTCCTCCAGCACCGGGCCGTGCCCCGGCAGCACGGTGTGCACGCCGTCGTCGACGGTCAGCGAGCGCAGTCTGCGCAGTGAGTCGAGGTAGTCGCCCAGCCTTCCGTCCGGGTGCGCGACGACCGTGGTGCCACGCCCGAGGACCGTGTCCCCGGTCAGCACCGCCTGGTCGGCGGGCAGGTGGAAGGAGAGCGAGTCCGCCGTGTGGCCGGGGGTCGGCACGACGCGCAGTTCCAGTCCCCCGGTGGTGATCACGTCTCCGGCGGTCAGCCCCTCGTCGCCGAGGCGGAGCGCCGGATCCAGGGCCCGCACCTTGGTACGGGTCAGCTCGGCGAAGCGCGCCGCGCCCTCCGCGTGATCGGGGTGCCCGTGGGTGAGCAACGTGAGCGCGATGCGACGGCCGGCCCGTTCGGCGGTGTCGACGACCGCCCGCAGGTGCGCGTCGTCCTGCGGCCCCGGGTCGATGACGACCGCGATATCGGAGTCGGGCTCCGCGACGATCCAGGTGTTGGTGCCGTCCAGCGTCATGGGCGAGGCGTTGGGGGCGAGGACGTTGACGGTGCGGGGGGTCGCGGGCCCGGAGACGACTCCGCCGCGTGGCTGTCCGGGCAGCGCTGCCGCGGCGCTCATACCGGCTCACCTCCCGTGCCACCCTCTTTTCCACCCTGCGCACCGCTCGCCGCGCCACCCTGCGGACCGCTCACCACGCCGCCTTCGCCCCGCGTGCCGCCTTCCGTGCCGTGCGCGGCGGCCGTCGCGTTCGGGATGTGCTTCGTGAACTCGTCGTGCCCCGGCCAGCTCAGCACCAGCTCGTCGCCCTCCAGCCTCGCCCGCGCGAGGACGGGCGCGAGGTTCTGGGAATCCGCGGCCTTCAGCGCCTCGGCCGCCGTGCCGTACGGCCTGAGCGCCCGCAGCGTGGACACGGTCGGGGGCATCATCAGCAGTTCCCCCTTGTCGTACCCGTCGGCCGCCTCGCCGGGGCGGATCCACACCGCGCGGTCGGCCTCCGTGGAGACGTTGCGGGTGCGCTGCCCCTCGGGGAGCGCGGCGACGAAGAACCAGGTGTCGTAACGGCGCGGCTCGAACTCGGGTGTGATCCAGCGCGCCCAGGCACCCAGCAGATCGGAGCGCAGCACCAGTCCGCGCCGGTCCAGGAACTCCGCGAAGGACAGTTCGCGGGCGACCAGCGCCGCGCGGTCGGCCTCCCAGTCGACGCCGGTGGTGTCACTGACGACGCTGTCGGCGGTCGGGCCGGCGAGAAGGACGCCCGCCTCCTCGTACGTCTCACGGACCGCCGCGCACACGACGGCCTGGGCCTCGACCGGGGTCCCGACGCCGAGCCGCCCGGCCCAGCTCTCCAGCGGCGGCCCTGCCCAGCCCACGAGCCGGTCGTCGTCGCGCGGGTCGACGCCGCCGCCCGGGTAGGCGTACGCACCGCCGGCGAAGGCCATGGAGGCCCGGCGGCGCAGCATGTGGACGGCGATCCCGTCCCGGGTGCCGACGGCGGGGTCCCGGAGCAGCATCACGGTGGCGGCTCGCCGCGGCGTCGCGGGCGTCAGCTCACCTGCGGCGAGTGCCCGGATCCGGTCGGGCCATTCCGGTGGGTACCACTGACCATTCGACATGGCCGGAGGCTATCCGGAACCGCGCCGATGTTCGAGAGGTGAGCTGATCCGTACATGCCCCCGTACATACACGCCTGCATACCTGCGTGCACGCCCGCATCCCTGCCGCCGTTCACGCGCCCGTGCATGCCGGCACGCGCTCGCTGCACATGCCACCGCGCGCGTGCCGCACCAACCACGCACGTGCGCACGTACGCCCCTCTGCACACGATCCCGCCCGGTCGTGCCGACCGGGCGGGATCAGGGGTTCCGGCGGTGTGGAAAGGGCGGGAACGGCGGCGACGGGACTTCCGTACACCGCACGCTCACGGGCCCGCGCCTCAGTCCTCGGCCAGCTCGACCTGGACCTCGACCTCCACAGGAGCGTCCAGCGGCAGCACCGCGACGCCCACCGCGCTGCGCGCGTGCACGCCCTTGTCGCCGAGGACCGCGCCCAGCAGTTCGCTGGCCCCGTTGATCACGGCGGGCTGCCCGGTGAAGTCGGACGCCGAGGCGACGAAGCCCACGACCTTCACGACCCGGACGATCCGGTCCAGATCACCGGCGACGGACTTCACGGCGGCCAGTGCGTTGAGCGCGCAGGTCTTCGCCAGCTCCTTGGCCTCGTCGGGCGTGACCTCGGCACCGACCTTGCCGGTGACCGCGAGCTTGCCGTCCACCATCGGCAGCTGGCCGGACGTGTACACGTACACCCCCGACCGCACGGCCGGCTGGTACGAGGCCAGCGGCGGCACGACGTCCGGGAGGGTCAGCCCGAGCTCGGCGAGCTTCGACTCGACGACGCCCGCCACTATGCCTTCTCCCGCTTCAGGTAGGCCACGAGCTGCTCGGGGTTGTTCGGGCCGGGAACGACCTGGACCAGCTCCCAGCCGTCCTCGCCCCAGGTGTCCAGAATCTGCTTGGTCGCGTGCACGAGCAGAGGCACGGTCGCGTATTCCCACTTGGTCATGGCCCGACTGTAATGCCTGTGTAATCCCGGGCACGCGCAGCCTCGTGCGTAGCCTGCGGCCCGACTGGTTAGGCTCGAATACGTGAGCAGGTTCCAGGTCGTCAGCGGCAAGGGTGGTACCGGTAAGACCACGGTCGCCGCCGCCCTCGCGCTCGCCCTCGCGACCGAGGGAAGGCGCACCCTCCTCGTGGAGGTCGAGGGCAGGCAGGGCATCGCCCAGCTCTTCGAGACGGAGTCGCTTCCGTACGAGGAGCGCAAGATCGCCGTCGCCCCGGGCGGCGGCGAGGTCCATGCGCTGGCGATCGACGCGGAGCGCGCCCTGCTCGACTACCTCCAGATGTTCTACAAGCTCGGCAGCGCCGGCCGCGCGCTCAAGAAGCTCGGCGCGATCGACTTCGCCACCACGATCGCGCCGGGCGTGCGCGACGTGCTGCTGACCGGCAAGGCGTGCGAGGCCGTGCGCCGCAAGGACAAGCAGAACCGGTACGTCTACGACTACGTGATCATGGACGCCCCGCCCACGGGGCGCGTCACCCGCTTCCTCAACGTGAACGACGAGGTGGCCGGGCTTGCCCGGATCGGCCCGATACACAACCAGGCACAGGCCGTCATGCGGGTGCTGAAGTCCCCCGAGACCGCGGTCCATCTGGTGACGCTGCTGGAGGAGATGCCGGTCCAGGAGACCGCGGACGGCATCGCCGAGCTCCGGGCCGCCGAGCTTCCGGTCGGCCGGGTCATCGTGAACATGGTGCGACCGCATCTGCTGGACGAGGACGCGTTGCGCACGGCCGCGGGCGGGCGCCGCAAGGAGATCGCCAAGGCGCTGACCCGCGCGGGCGTCACGGGTTCCGCCGCGCTCGTACGCCCCCTGGTCGAGCAGGCCGCCGAGCACGCCCAGCGGGTCGAGCTGGAACGCGAACAGCGTGCGGTGCTCGCGGGGCTCGGGCTCCCGGGTTACGAACTCCCACTGCTCGGCGAGGGAATGGACCCGGCGGGGCTCTACGACCTGGCGACCGAGCTGCGCAAGCAGGGCGTGGGGGACGAGGCGGCCGAAGGACCGGGGGGCGACGCACCTGGCGCCGAAGGGCTGGGACGCGGAACCGGACGCAGGGCCGGGCAAGGGGCGGGCGCATGAGACAGGGCACGGGCGCGGGTGCGGACACGGCCCCCGCGCTGGACACCGACGCGCTGCTCGACGACCCCGGCATCCGGATCATCGTGTGCTGCGGTTCGGGCGGGGTCGGCAAGACGACCACCGCCGCCGCCCTGGGCGTACGCGCGGCCGAACACGGCCGCAAGGTCGTCGTCCTCACCATCGATCCGGCTCGCAGGCTCGCCCAGTCCATGGGCATCGACTCGCTGGACAACGTCCCGCGCCGGGTCCCCGGCATCGACGGCGAGGGCGCCGGCGAACTGCACGCCATGATGCTCGACATGAAGCGGACCTTCGACGAGATCGTGGAAGCCCACGCCGACGCCGAACGGGCCCGCGCGATTCTGGAGAACCCCTTCTACCAGTCCCTGTCGGCCGGATTCGCGGGCACGCAGGAGTACATGGCCATGGAGAAGCTCGGCCAGCTGCGCGCACGCGACGAGTGGGACCTGATCATCGTCGACACCCCGCCGTCCCGTTCCGCGCTGGACTTCCTGGACGCGCCGAAGCGGCTCGGCTCGTTCCTGGACGGAAAGTTCATCAAGCTGCTGATGGCCCCGGCGAAGGTGGGCGGCCGGGCGGGAATGAAGTTCCTCAACGTCGGCATGTCGATGATGACCGGCACTCTCGGCAAACTGCTCGGCGGCCAGTTCCTGCGCGACGTACAGACCTTCGTCGCGGCGATGGACACCATGTTCGGCGGCTTCCGTACCCGGGCCGACGCCACGTACAAGCTGCTGCAGGCACCCGGTACGGCGTTTCTCGTCGTCGCGACGCCGGAGCGGGACGCGCTGCGCGAGGCGGCGTACTTCGTGGAACGGCTCGCCTCGGAGGACATGCCGCTGGCCGGTCTGGTGCTCAATCGCGTCCACGGCAGCGATGCCGCACGGCTTTCCGCCGAACACGCCCTGGCGGCCGCGGAAAACCTCGACGCGATCGGCATTGTGGATCAGGAGGAAGGGAAGGCTGCACTCTGTGACCCGGCCGACCGGCCGGTCGCCTCTCCCGATAACGCCCCCACGGCCGCCCCCGTCGAGCACGGGGAACACCAGGACCATCAGGAACGCCGGAAAGACCGGAAGCACGCGGAACACGAAGAGCACGGGGAGCACGAGGAAACAGAAGACCAGGATTCACAGCCATCACAGGGCTCACGGAACCCCCGGGACTCACGAGACCCCCAGAATTCGGACGAGGCCCGCGGACCGGAAACGTCCCCGAAAACCCTGATTTCGCCGAAAACCCCGGCCCTATCGACCGCAGATCCGGATGGCGCGGGTCCGGATGCCACGGATGCGGCTGACTTGGATCCGGATGGCACGAATCCGGAAGCTGCGGATGCGGACGGCTCGGATCCGGCACCGGATCCCGAACCCACGAACTCATCGGTCTCCGCAGCGCCGGGCATGCTCACGAACCAGAAGACGTACGCCTCCGCCTCCGTCGAGCAGTTGACGGCGGCCCTCCTGCGCCTGCACGCGGAGCGCATGCAGGTGGTCGCGCGCGAGCAGCGCACACGCGAAAGCTTCACCGCACTGCACCCCGAGGTGGCCGTGACCGAAGTGGCCGCACTGCCCGGTGACGTGCACGACCTCGCGGGCCTCAGGTCCATCGGCGACCGGCTCGCGGCCGGATCGATCGACGGCCGGGCCACGTGACCGTCCGGGCCCGACAGCGGGGCCGCATGACCGGCCCGGCACAGCCCGCTTGGTCAATCAGGGCGGGGCACGGCGGACATCAGCCCGAGGGCGCATCCGCGTAACCGCCCGCGCCCGCCTCATCCCACAGCGGCGTACCTCTCGTGCAGTTCGTCGTCGTCCAGTCCGATCGCCACGGGCAGGATGCCTCCCGTGGACTGCTCGTACTCACTGCGAGCGGTCTCCAGCAGCCGGCGCCAGGACGTGACGGTGGGCCGCCTGCGCAGCAACGCGCGGCGCTCCCGTTCCGTCATTCCGCCCCACACGCCGAATTCGACGCGGTTGTCCAGAGCGTCGGCCAGGCACTCGGTCCGCACCGGGCATCCGGTGCACACCGCCTTGGCCCTGTTCTGCGCTGCTCCCTGTACGAACAGTTCATCCGGATCGGTAGTGCGGCAGGCTGCCTGCGCACTCCAGTCGGTTACCCAGCCCATCACGGCGCCGTCCTCTCCCGAATCGAGGCTCCCCCACGGCGGTAGCGGCATATTCACCGCTGCCAGTTGAGGACGTTACGGAAGGTGGCGACAGCACAACACCCCCTTCGGGCCCAATCTTGAATGGCCCGAACGGACTATGCGTATGCGGCAGATCACCCAGGGGAGTGAGGTGAGGACATACGCCAATATCCCCTAAGAATCAGGACAGTTCCCCCAGATCGCAACGGACTTTCAATGACACACGCGGCGAATTCGGAAGCACCCTGACTCCTGGCCGGATCTCACACGGGGGTTGGTGTGGAACCGGACTGCTGTGACAGTTGAGTGCAGCTTAGGCCAAGGCATATACGTGTGTCCGGCGAATGAGAACGTAGGCTGCCCCCATGCCAAAGAAGCGCTCGGGCGGGGGTCTCTCGACGACCCAGCAGGCCGCCAAGTTCCTCGGTGTCGCCGCGCTCTCCGGAGTCGTGCTCGCGGGCATCGCGCTGCCGGCCGCCGGAGCCCTGGGGCTCGCCACCAAGGGAACGGTCGAGGGATTCGACGAGATCCCGGCCAACCTCCAGACCCCGCCGCTGAGTCAGCGCACCACGATCCTCGACAGCAAGGGCGGACTCATCGCCTCCGTGTATTCGCGTGACCGCACGGTGGTGAAACTGAAGGACATCTCGCCGTACATGCAGCAGGCGATCGTGGCGATCGAGGACGCCCGTTTCTACGAGCACGGTGCGATCGACCTCAAGGGCATCCTGCGCGCGCTGAACCGCAACGTGCAGGCCGGCGGAACCGCGCAGGGCGCCTCAACGCTCACCCAGCAGTACGTGAAGAACGTGTTCGTCGAGGAGGCCGGTGACGACCCGGACAAGGTCGCGCAGGCCACGCAGCAGACCATGGGCCGCAAGATCCAGGAGCTGAAGTACGCGATCCAGGTCGAGGAGAAGCTCGGCAAGAAGCGGATCCTGGCGAACTATCTCAACATCACCTTCTTCGGTCAGCAGGCGTACGGCGTCGAGGCCGCCTCCCAGCGTTACTTCTCCAAGTCGGCGAAGGACCTGACGCTGGAGGAGTCCGCGCTGCTGGCCGGGGTCGTGCAGTCGCCGAGCCGCTTCGACCCGGTCAACGACCCGAAGGAGGCGACCAAGCGCCGCAACATCGTGCTCCAGCGGATGGCCGACGTCGGCTCCATCACACAGGCCGAGGCCGACAAGGCGAAGGCGAACCCGATCAAGCTGAAGGTCAAGAAGCCGAAGAACGGCTGCATCACGGCCGTCAGCGGCGCCGGGTTCTTCTGCGACTACGTACGCAACGTCTTCCTCACCGACCCCGCCTTCGGCAAGACCAAGGAGGACCGGGCCAAGATCTGGAACCAGGGCGGCCTGACGATCCGCACGACGCTCGACCCGCAGTCCCAGCAGTCGACGCAGAACTCGATCAAGAGCCACGTCTACAAGACGGACAAGGTCGCGACGGCCGTGACGCTGGTCCAGCCCGGCACGGGCAAGATCATGGCGATGGGCCAGTCCAGGCCGTACGGCTTCGGGCCCAACGAGACCCAGTACAACTACTCGGTCGACAAGGACATGGGCGGCTCGAACTTCGGCTTCCCGACCGGTTCGACGTTCAAGCCGTTCCTCGCCGCGGCGGCCCTGGAGGGCGGCAAGCCGGCGACCCAGGTCTACTCGTCCCCGTACGAGATGGACTACCCGGACACGGTACGGACCTGTGGGAAGCCGTGGGTCAACGACCGCGTGCCGAAGTATCACCTGGAGAACGAGAACGAGTCCGAGCGGGGCCCGTACGCGCTGAAGGAGGCGATGGAGAAGTCCGTCAACACCTACTTCGTGCAGATGCTCGAGGACATCGGCATGTGCCCGGTCTCCCAGATGACCGACAAGCTGGGTGTGGTGCAGGGCGACGGCAGCAAGCTGCCGCAGAACCCGTCCACGCTGACCCTCGGCTCCGACGGCCTGTCCCCGCTGACGATGGCCAGCGCGTACGCCGCCTTCGCCAACCACGGCACGTACTGCACGCCGATCGCCATCGAGTCGGCCAGGACGGCGGACGGACGTTCACTCCCCGTGCCGAAGAGCAAGTGCTCGACGGCCATGTCCCAGACGACGGCCGACACCGTCAACTCCCTGCTGCGCGGAGTGGTCGACTCCGGTACGGGTCAACAGGCGGGGCTCGGCAGCCGCGACAACGCGGGCAAGACCGGTACGACCGACGCCCGGAAGAACGCCTGGTTCGTCGGTTACACGCCGAACATGTCCGGCGCTGTATGGGTCGGCAGCCCGTCCCAGGACGTCGAGATGGTGAACATCAACATCGGCGGCGTGTACCAGGCCAAGGTGTACGGCGGGCAGGTTCCCGGACCGATCTGGCGTGACGCGATGACGGGCGCCCTCAACGGACTGCCCGCCCCCTCCTTCAACACCATCAACATCCCGGACCCGGCGAGGAGCCAGGAGCCTGACCCCGGCACGGGCCGGCCCGGCGACAAAGACGACCGGCCGGGTCGCCCCGACCGCCCCGGTCAGGGGCCGGGCGGGCGGCCCGGAGGCGGGAACCCGTTCCCCGGCATCACCGTCTCGCCGGACCTGATCGGCGGGAACAACGGGAACCCCCGCGGCCAGGACAACGGCGGAACGCAGGGGCCCTGACCCGTATCCGTACAGGGCATACGACGAAGGTGGGGCTCCCGGACCGCGACCGGTCCGGGAGCCCCACCTTCGTCGTATGTGCCGCGCGGAGGGCGTACGTGCTGCGCGCCGGTCGTACGTGCTGCGCGTTCGTCTCACGTACCGAATGTTCATCGCCTCGTACCGGTCGTTCGTCGCGCCGTACCTGCCGCTCGCATCCGCCGTGCCGCGCGCATCCGCGTCCATCCGGACGCCCCGCGCATCCGCACCCACCCCGCATGCGCTCGGCATGCCATGTGCGCTCCGCGCGGCGGCGGTCTCAGCCCGCCAGGAGCTTCTTCACGGCGGCCGCCACACGGCCGCCGTCCGCCCGCCCCGCGACCTTGGGAGTCACGATCTTCATGACGGCACCCATGGCCCGCGGCCCCTCGGCCCCGGCGGCCTTCGCCTCCGCGACGCCGGATGCCACGATCGCGGCCAGCTCGTCGTCGCTCAGCTGCTTCGGCAGGTAGGCGTCGAGGATCTCGCCCTCCGCCTTCTCCCGCTCGGCCTGCTCGGTCCGGCCGCCCTGGGCGAACGCCTCGGCCGCCTCACGGCGCTTCTTCGCCTCCTTGGCGATCACCTTCTGCACCTCGTCGTCGGAGAGCTCGCGCGCCGACGTGCCGCTGACCTCCTCCTTCGCGATGGCGGTGAGGGTCAGCCGGAGCGTGGACGAGGTCAACTCGTCACGCGCCTTGATGGCCGTGGTGAGGTCTTCCTGCAGCTTGGACTTGAGCGTGGTCATGTGCTGATTGTGGCAGGTACACGGCCTCCACCGCCCGCAGGTTTCTCCCGGGTCCCCGCGGCTTCCCCCGGGCCGCCGCACTCCCGTTGCGCTCCGACCGCTCTCATCTCCCGGTCCCGCCGCTCTCATGCTCCGGTCCCTCCGCTCTCGTGCTCCGGTCCCGCCGCTCTCATGCTCCGGTCCCGCCGCCTTTTCGGGCACGGCACCTCGTCTGCGACGATGGACACATGCGCGCACGCTACGGACTCCCCCTGAAAATCACGGCAGTCGGCGCGGCGATCGGGGCGGCCGGCCTCGCCTACGCCGCCGGATTCGAGGCCCGCTCGTTCCGCCTCCGGCGGGTGGCCGTCCCCGTCCTTCCGCAGGGGGCGCGCCCGTTGCGCGTACTGCAGATCTCCGACATCCACATGGTGAGCGGCCAGCACAAGAAGCGCGCCTGGCTGCAGTCGCTGGCCGGTCTGCGCCCCGACTTCGTCGTGAACACCGGCGACAACCTCTCCGACCCCGAAGCCGTGCCCGAGCTGCTCGACGCGCTCGGCCCGCTGATGGGGTTCCCGGGCGTGTACGTCTTCGGCTCCAACGACTACTACGGCCCCAAGCTCCGCAATCCCGCCCGTTACCTCGTCGAGAAGATCCAGGGCAGGCACGGCCTCAACGGGAACGCCCCCGTGGTCGGCGCCGTCCACAACCCGTGGGAGCCCATGCGCGACGCCTTCGACGAGGCGGGGTGGCTCGGCCTGTCCAACACTCGCGGTCACCTCAAGGTCGACGGCCTGGACATCGCCTTCACCGGCCTCGACGACCCGCACATCAAGCGCGACCGCTACGCCGAGGTGTCGGGCGGCCCCGAAACGGGCGCCGACCTCTCCATCGGCGTCGTCCACGCCCCATATCTGCGCTCCCTGGACGCCTTCACCCGGGACGGTTACCCCCTGATCCTGGCCGGTCACACTCACGGTGGCCAGCTCTGCGTCCCCTTCTACGGGGCCCTGGTCACCAACTGCGACCTGGACACCGATCGGGTCAAGGGCCTCTCCTCCCATGCCGCCGGTGGCCACCGGTCCTACCTCCACGTCTCCGCGGGCTGCGGCACCAACCGCTACACCCCGGTCCGCTTCGCCTGCCCCCCGGAGGCGACCCTCCTGACCCTGACGCCCCGCGACTGATGCCGTGCCCCACGCCCGGCGCCGACGGCGGCCGCCGGGCCCGGCCTCGTGAGCAGGACATAAACCGGATTTCGCCTGCGGGCCTGGGTGGGCTAAAGTAATCGATGTCGCCGGGAGACCGGCGACGATCGGGGTGTAGCGCAGCTTGGCAGCGCGCTTCGTTCGGGACGAAGAGGTCGTGGGTTCAAATCCCGCCACCCCGACAGGTGAAATACCAGGTCAGGGGCCTGATCCGCGAGAGTGGGTCAGGCCCCTGAGTGGTTTTCCAGCCGAGCAGACATCGGTCGCACACCCTCCAACGCATGGCCTCACCAGTGCCAGCGTCAGAGAGAGTGCCATCGCCGACGTCGGTGACTCCCGGGCGGGACCAGCGCTTCGCGTTGCCATCGGATGGCCTGCCCTCCGTCCTGTCCGGGTTCCGCTAAGTCGACGCTCCTGTCACTATGCCCAGCAGCGTGAGGGCGAAGAAGACCGCGGCCCAGGCCAGTGCGTGCCGTATACAGCGGAATTTGATCCAGGCGATGTGGGACAGGGTCGCCAGTTGGCTCAGGTCCCGGTACACGGGGTCGGTACGGTGGACCGCCCGCTCCATGTGTGTGACCGACATCGCCAGCCTCACGTCACCGAAGTAGTGAGTACGCGAGTGGCGGGGGCTTCCAAGCCGTGGAGCCACGGCCAGACCCAGCAGGACGACTGCTGGTACGCAGGCGGCACATCCCACCCAGAGAAGGAGCTGCGGCACGACGGGATAGTTCCGCAGGGCGATGATGCCGCTGCCGATCGCGCCGAGCAGGGCGGTCAGGGCGGCGCCCAGGGACGCCAGCATGAGGCCGGCCTTGTTGTCGGCCCTTGCGAGTTCCTCACGAGCCTCGGACAGCAGGACTCTCGCGAGTCGCGCACCATGGCCAGCCGCCGCGTTGGTGCCCATATCCGTGTCGGCGTCGCCTCTGGGTGTGGTCATAGCTCGCACTCCTTCCGTCAGTGTCTGGCGGCCGCCCCGGCGCGCGGGGCGGCCGTGGTGTTGTGTTCCTGGTGGAGGGCTGATGCGTTCAGACCGTCGACGAGCGGCGGATCTCGTCCTCCAGCGAGTTCACCGCTTGTCGGACCCGGATGTTCATCGCTGCTGCGTGCTCCCGGAACGCCGCCTCCGACTCGGCGCGGTGGCACCGGACCTTCTGTTCGACGGTGTCCTGGGCGATCTCGAGGTCTGCGATGGCCCGACGTTCGGCAAGCCGGACTTCCTCTCCATGAATCTTGACCGCGCTGTTGCTTTCGCTGGTGAGCATCCGGTCGTACGCGGTCTCGCCGGTCAGGTACTTCACCAGCACCGGGAGCACGTCCAGGAGCACGAACAGCAGGCGCACCAGCCAGATGCCCACGAACAACACCGGATTCCCACTCGCGAGTTCATCAAGCGTCCGGATCCGTTCCAGGACACCGATCTCCTTCTGCTTGGCGCGTTCCTCGTCCAGCCGCCGCTCGATGTCGTCGGCCCGTGCCTTGAGGAAGGAACCACGTGACGAGGTCAGCCCGGCCTCGATCTTCGAGATACGGGTGTTCATGCCAACAAGGCGCTTCTCGTTCTCACTGGTGCGATGGGTGGTCCGGTAGTCCTGTGCCTTGTCGCGCAGACGCAGGCACTCGGACGTCCGCTGATACAAGCCGGTGGCGGCTATGCGGATCAGTCGGCGGCATTCGTCCCGTACCTCGGAGTCGATGGCTTCCAGTCTGGTGGTGTCCCGGTCGACCCGCTTCTGCAAGGCGGCTGCGTCCGAACGCAAGGCGGTCAATTCCTCGACCCGTTCCGCTGGCGTCGCGCGGAAGGAGAGGACGTACCGCCTGTCGCAGCCTTTCAGGGCAACGATCTGTGTCGTGGGTGGCACCGGGTTGCAGCGAACCAGGTTCGTGCGCAACCTGTCGATGACGTCGGTGCGTTCGTCCGCGACGCGTTCCTCGATGGCTGTCTGGAAAATGCGCAGCACCAGCGGCTCGGCGATCACAGCACCGAGCAGCAGGGCGATCAGCAGGCGCGTGAGGAGAGGCCCGACCCGTCGCCGCATGTTCGGCTGCGGTGTGACCAACCAACGGTCGAGGTTGAGCACGAACAGCATCCATATGATGGTCGGAACCAAGGCAGCGACGGAAACCCCACCAAGTGCCTCAGCCGCGAAGTTCCACATGGAAAACGCTGCAATGACGGAGGTACCGAGCACCACCCCGCCGAGGGCCGTGTACTTGCTCCGCTCGTACTTGACTCTGGCCAGCAGTTCCTCGTCAACGCCGGTCAGGGCACGCAGACGTCGTGCGGCGCCGGAATCAAAGCGCCGACGGGTGGTCTCGGCCGGGGCACCACCGCCGGTATCGCGGAAAGCGGTTCGGTCGTTCGCAGTATGAGAAGCGACTCCATCGCCGGTGTTCT
The DNA here is from genome assembly GCF_040636995.1 of Streptomyces sp. NPDC032161. Classification (NCBI taxonomy): domain Bacteria; kingdom Bacillati; phylum Actinomycetota; class Actinomycetes; order Kitasatosporales; family Streptomycetaceae; genus Streptomyces; species Streptomyces sp. NPDC032161. The sequence goes on from NZ_JBEZVN010000007.1 coordinate 175,684, forward strand.
GGCTGCCCACCACGCCGGAAGCAGTCACATGGTTCGTCAAGGAGTCAGCCAATGAGATCGTCCTCGTCCTTGACGAAACCACCTTGCGGGTCGCACGAGCCGTCCGGGCCCGCTGCCGTACGGCCGGGACGTGCCTGTCCCGGCCCGACCATACGGGCAGTGTCCACAGCGGCTCCGATGCCGGGCGTGGCCTGGCCGCGCGTCTCGCGCAGAACCTGCTCCAGGACCTGGTGGTAGTCGACATACTCGCTGCCGCCCATCTGTCGCAGCAGCGTCAGCAGCATTTCGCGGCGCATCTGTGCGTCCGCCGTCTCCAGAGCCTGCGCGTGGGTCCGCTCCGCAGTGTCTGCCTGGTGACGGCGGGCCGACTCCTCGTCGGTGATTCGGTGGACGCGCGCTGCCACTTCGGTGACGTCGATCTCCTTCCGGGCAATACCAAAGGCGTCCACGTGGTCGGACCCCTGGGAGAGGAGTTCCGCGATCCGGAGTGCGTCCTGGGTCTCGAAGTCACGTTGTCCCCGCTGGAGTTCCCGGGCACGCCGCTCGTCACGCAGCTTCTGTTCCCAGTCCCGCAGGTCGTCCGACGCGTGTACCTCGGCATTGACGAACTCGACGCTCATACCTGCGACACGTGGGGGCACTATCGCACTGTAGGCAGTCATACGGTGGCTGGCCTCGATGCGCACCGCGTTGATCTCTTCCACGCGGTGCCCGGCGCTCACCCTCGGCAGGTCGCTGTCTCCCATCAGATAGGCCCGCAAGGGAACAGTGACGTCGACGATGCCCTGCCTGGCGATAACGGTCGGGTCGGTCACCTGACAGGTGAAGGAGGCCCGCATCGTGAAGTTGTCCGCCTCGCTCACCGACGGCAGTGGTCGCTCCACATCGACCAGGCGGGCCCGGGTGTCGACCAGGCTGACCGAAGAGGCGTCGAGCACGTCGGGGTGAGACGGGTCGAACACCATGCCCTCGGGAAACGTGCGGTAGTTCCCCCCGACCCTGAGGACGTATACGGCTCCGGGCGGCAGCGACGGCACGTCGTCGCGACGACGACGGCGAGACCACCACGTGCCCTGGACGGTGGCCAGGATGTGCTCGGCAATAACCGGGTAGTTCACTTGCTTCGGCCTCCTTGAGCAGAAGGGAAAGGAACGACGGATACGACGGAGGTGGTGGAATGCTGGGAGCCCGCCAGCGCCCGGCCTCGCAGGGATCCGAGGAGCACCTGCGCCAACTCACGTGCACCGGGGACCGCGTAGTCGGGGTGCTTCAGCGCGATGGACAGGTGGTAGCACAGGGCTGCCCACTGCCGTTGGCTCATGGCGTGCCGCATGGATTCCCCGAGTTCGCGTACGGCGCCGGTGACGGACGGATCGTCCCGCAGCTGCACCAGCGTCCTGCACAGTGCGCTGACCGCCCGGCTCCGGTTGGTGCTGTGCAGGACATCGGCCCACAGCGCCCCAAGATGGCGCTCACTGTCCGGGACGGCACGCAGCAGTGCGGCGGTGAGGGGCTCGGTGGCATCCAGCCGGACGGCTTCGAGGAGCTGGACAGCGGTCTTCAGCGCTATCGATCGTTCCCGGGAGCCCGGCGCTGCCTTCGCGATCACGGTCCGTACATACCGGAGGATGAACAGGACGCGTTCGGAGTCCTGTTCAGCGGTCTGCAGCAGCAGTACCAGGGAACGGCGCGCAGAAGACGCAATCCGCTCGCCCCGGTGCGTCAGGAACCACAGCCAGTTGAGTGCCTCCAGACGGTAGAACGAACCCAGGCGACCGGTCAGTGCCATGGCCGCTGTCACGGCACGCCCGGCACCACTTCTGTCTACCCAGCCCAGGACGATGTTCAGGGCCTGCGGGGCGAGATGTTCGACGTCGCACATGAATTGGAGCGTCAGCGCTGCGGTCACCCGCTGGCTGGTGATGCCCTCGGACCACACCTTCAGCAGGTTCTCATCGACATCGACCAGCGCGTACCGGGCCAGGAGTGCGACGCCCCGGGCCACCTCCGTCCGGGTGTCCAGGTCGCCCTGCAACGCGAGATCGTTCAGCCACTGGCGCAGCGGATACCAGAGCCCGTAGCCGTACAGGTCGTGCAACTCTGCGATCACGAGCTCGCGGATGCGCGGCGAGGTGAAGACCAGGCGCCGCTCACTGCGGCCGGCATCCCGGCCCGGGCCAGGACGGTACTCGGTCGTCACGAGGCCCACTGCTCGATCTCTCCACCGTGCCCGGGACTGGTCGGCCACCGCGCCGCCCAACGACGTCCCTGTCGAGCCGTCCGGTTCCACGACCGGCGTCTCGCCGCTCTGCTCCCAGCTGCGCACATGAGCGGCAAGGGCGGCGCACTCCTTCTCGAATGTCCGCTCCGGGATGCCCTCCAAGAAGGCCAGGGCGGCGAGCGGAAGCAGGTCGTCCGCGGAGGGCTGCGTACGGAACCACTCCTGGACCTGCTCCCGGTGCCGGTCCCGCAGTGTGTCCAGCGCGGCCTCCAGGCCTTCCTGGGACAGAGCTACGGCCGCAGCGACGACGTCTGCCGGCCGCTGCTGTTCGCCGACCCGCTCCAGCAGTTCCCTCTCGGCGTCCGGCTCGACGCCGACATGCGGCAACTCGGCCCTGCAGTGTTCAAACAACTCCAAGGGGGCCGGTGCCTGCCACGACACACAGTGTTCCCTCAGTGCCAGCCGTCGGCGGGCCGTATCCCCTGCCGTGATCACCAGGTACGACCCTTTGCGGCGAAGCTCCTCACTCAACCGCCCGATGCCGAACGCCTGCACAGCCCCGATGTGCAGCTCGCCGACGTAGTCGAGGATGACGTACCCCTGTCCCGGCCTGAGGTCTCGCGAAACAGCCAGCTCGGCAAGGGCGTTGGCGGGCGACAGGCTGCGCAGTCTGGCTTCCTTGCCCAGGATCTCCCTGAGCAGAGCAAGGGAGCCAGCGCCCCGGCCGCAGTGGTTCGGACCCGTCAGCACCACGAGAGCGTTCTCGCGCAGCTTGCCGAACGCCTCGTCGTAGCAGGGCTGCGGCGGAACGAAGAACCGCAATGCCCGGTCCGTCTCCTCAGGGACTATGGTGCCGGGGGCGAGTCCGGAAGATGAGACGGCGCCGAAGCCGAAAGCTGCTCCAGAGGCATCGACGACACCATAGAAATTGTTGTTGACAAGCTGGTGGACGCGGCGCAGATCGTCATAGCCGCGGTCGTCCTCCTCCCGTTCGTCCTGCTCCTTGCGCCGCTCGAGGTCTGTGTCCGCTTCGGGATCCGGGCCGAGAGGATCTTCCCCAGCCTCCGGCGCACCACTAGCGCCGTCCTGCGTGGATGGTGCGACATCCTCGTCGAAGGTGGGACCGGACGGCACGTCCGGCACGTCGTCCGGATTTGAAGTCTCAGCCACCAACGCTCCCGAATCCGAAGACGGAACCCCGGGCGTCCATGGAGCCCTCCACGTTGGTGACATTGATCGATTCAGCCCGGTATTTCTGGCTGATCCCCCTGCCACCATCAGCGCCGCATGCGGCGACCGGTCCGGCCTGGCTCCGCGCAGGCTCCTCCGGCGCCGGAGCCGCAGGCTTCCCCGCTTCCACGGTTCCGGGCTGGAGTGAGGCAGTGGCCGGTGCGCCAAGCGCGGGCACACGCAGCCAGGCCGTACCCTCGTACTCCTTCACCTGGACGGATACCTGGGCGAAGTCCTCAACTCTCAGGGTTGTATGCCCGCCTGCCACCGTGGACCGGAAGACATCATCGGACAGCAACAACGCCAAGTCAGCATGAGGCCGCACGACCAGTGCGTCGTAGAGCTGAGGCGCGTTCAGCAGACGCGCCGTAGCCACGACGGCCGAACCGGCAAAGCCGTTCTCGGCCAACTCCACCAGGCCCAGGTGGATAACGGACCGTAGTCGCATCCGTGCCTCAGGCACCCGTTGGACGTTGTACTCACGCAGCTCGGCAACGAGGTGGCGGATGTAGTCGTCGACCAGACGTGACTCAGCACCGTCCAGAGGTCGCACCGCGAGCTGCTCGTCTCCCTTTCGCTGAATGTGCCACTGGGTGCGGTCGAGGCCGGCGCCCCTGGCAGCACGATCGAGGAGCCGCGGCAGGTCATGCTGGATTTCGGACTGCCTGCGGTCGTTCTTGCCGCCATACGCCTGTGCGTCAACGGCTATGCAGGTGCATGGATAGAACCCGGCCCACTCAACCACCCGATCATTCCTCTCTGAGCGAGGCATGGGCACGACGCCCACGAAGTGCTGCCCGAGAGGCTAGGAGAGAGAGCGTGCAGTGATCCCGTATCAATACGGGTTGTCAGCAACGACTTTGGCGAATTCGAGCAGTTTCGGAACGTCACAGATGGTTATGCTTCGGTAACTGCGCTCCACCAGCCCCTTGGCTGCCAGCGTGGCCAGACTCTTCTCAGCCGTGTTGAGGGCGAGTCCGGCCAACGACGCAAGCTCCCTCTGAGTGAGCGTCACTCCGAGCTCGCACCGTTTGCCGCCACCGTCCGGCACGGGCTGTGCGTAGGCCTGACTCAACTCGGCCAGGACCCGGGCCAGCCGGGTCAGCGAGTCGTACGCTTGAAAGTCGATCCGACGCCGGTTGGCCCAGCGCAACCGGGCACACAGCATGTGAAGAATGGCCCGCATGGCATCCGGGTGGCGGGTAAGGAAGGTTTCCAGCGCCCGCGCCTGGATGATCCGGGCGGTCACATCGCTGCACGCGATCACCATGCCGGACCTGGGGCGCTCCTCGAAGGCTGCCATCTCACCCACCAGGTCACCCGCTATACGGACGGCAAGCAGCATGTCGTAGCCGCTCTCCGCGCTGGCGACGACCTTCACGACACCGCTCGTGATCAACAAGATGTGCTTGCCCTCGTCTCCCTGCTGCAGCAGCGCGCGATGGGGCGGATAGGCGATCAGCGTGCCTTGCCCGAGCAGTTCATCGCGCGTCGTACTTCGCAACCGGCCGAGAAAGGTGGACGGCGGCCACCTATGGTTCACCAGTACCCCCGACGATCTCATTCCGCGGCGCAGCGGACGGTTCAAGTGCCTGACCATGCTGCCGTCGAGTCGTGTACCGGAAGATCGGCTGGTCGGCATGTGGCCAGTTTTAACGCTCCGCAGCCGAAGTTGACCGAATAGGCATTCTTTACGAGAGCAATTGGTTCATGGACAAGGAGGGAGAACCCCGCCCCCATGCCAGAGCCCACGGGCCTGACCGATCAGTGCTCTCGCAAAGGAAGGAGGTCGCTGGTCAGCCAGGTTTTCGGCGGGACCGTGAGCGGATAGAGGCAGCACCGGCCGACAGTAGCGATCCGGAGCGGCTGTATAAGCAAACATAGCTGGCTGCGTGTCAGGGCTTCTCCGGACGGCGTGAGCCGCAGCGGTCCGCCGCCGTGTGCTCGCGAACTCGAAGCTTCGAGGTGTGGTGGTCCAGGCCTACCAGATCCGGTAGACCTGCCCTGTCTGCGCACCCTCGATCGAGCGGACATACGCCGTCGCCACCCGGGCCACCGGGACCGCTTCCATGCCGACGAAGAAGGGTCCGTAGGCGGGCAGGGACTCCTCGGCCACCGTCGGGCTCACCGCGTTGATGCGCTGGGGCGGGAGCTCGATCGCGGCGGCCCGCACGAACGCCTCCACCGCGCCGTTCGCGGCGGACGCCGCCGCTCCGGCCACCACCGGCTGCTCGGCGATGATTCCGCTGACCAAGGTGAACGAGCCGGTCGGGGCCACATGCCGGGCACCCTGGCGCACCAGCTCCAGCTGGCTCAGCGCCTTGCCGCGGAAGGTCGTCACGAAGTCGTCGGCGGCAAGTTCGCCCAGCGGCCGGAACACGGCGTCGCCCGCCGTGATCGCCACCGCGTCCAGCGGGCCGGCCTCCGTGTACAGCCGGGCCACTGCCTCCGGGTCGGTGACATCGGCCACCAGGTCGCCGCCCGAGCGGCCCACACCGATCACCTCGTGCCCGCGTGCCACGAGTGCCCGGCGCACCGCGCCGCCCAGCATGCCGCCCGCGCCGACCAGAAGAATCCTCACAGCCCACCATCCATCACGCATCGGAGAACGAACCCGGGTGATCCGCCCGGGCATCCCCGACGCTACGGACCACGTTCCGGGCCCGGAAATGCCGTTTGGGCAGGGACTATGCTCCACAGGCATGGACAATGTGGAGCTGCGCCATCTCAGAGCGCTGGATGCGGTGGCCGCAGCGGGAACCATCACGGCCGCAGCGACGCGGCTGCACATGACGCAGCCCGCCCTCTCCCGCACGCTCACCCAGCTGGAGGCGCGCGTCGGGGTCCGGCTCGTCGACCGCTCCTCCCGGCACCTGGCCCTCACCTCGGCCGGAACGACCCTGCTCGGGCACGGGCGCGCGATCCTCGCCCACCTGGACGCGGCCCTTGCCGAAACCCGTACGGTGCCCCGCCCCCTGCGGATCGGGTACACCTGCGCGGTGCTCGGACGGCAGACCGTCCCGCTGCTCCGTTCCTGGCGCCGCGCACACCCGCACGTCCCGCTCGACGTGATCCGGCGGGACAACAGCACCGCGGGCCTCGCCACCGGGGACGCCGACGTGGCGATACTCCGCACCGTCCCCGCCGAGCCGCGCATCCGCACCGAGGCCCTCTACACGGAGGACCGGGTCGCCGCACTCCCCGACGACCACCCGCTCGGGGACCGGGACCAGGTGCTGCTGGCCGAACTCACCGCTCACCCGGACCTTCCGCTGGCCCTGTGGCCCGACACTGGTACCGCCTCACCGGACCTGTGGCCGCCGCAGCACCGCCCGGCCCGAACGGTCGAGGTGGGCAACGTGGACGAGTGGCTGAACCTCATCGCCACCGGCGGTGCCTTCGGCCTCGGCGCGGGCGGCACGGCGGAGAGTCACGGCCACCCGGGCGTCCGCTTCATCCCGGTCTCCGACGCCCCCGCCGCCACGGTCTACCTCGCCCGCCCCATCCACCCCACGCATCCGATGACGGAGGACTTCCTCGCGGCGGTTCGGGACGTGGTGAGCGGCTGAAGCCGGAGCCTGTGCCCGCTCCTCGCGCCCTGCTCGGCACGTAGGCGGGCGGCGTCAGCGGGCAGTCGTCGCGTCCGCCCGGTTCACCCCGCGGTGACCTTGGCCGCGAAGGCGTCCAGGTTCTCCGACATCCGGGCCAGGCGCTCGTCCAGACCGAGGCTCTCCTCGTACCGTCCGGCGCGCAGTTTCGGTTGCCGCTTGCCCCGCACGTACAGGGGGCAGGCGAGGTCCGCGCAGATGTAGATGCCGATCGTGTTGCCCTCGCGGCCGCGAGTGCCCGCCAGCGGAGCGGCGAGCAGAGTGACACCGGAGGAGGCGTGGCCGGTCAGGCAGATCTGGCAGAGGCTGGACTTCACGGCGCTGGTGCGCCGCATCGAAGGCACCCGCAGCGAGATCCCCACCGGGCCCTCCGCACGGGGCAGCACCAAGTGGGCCTTCAGCGGCGCTCCGGGATCCACCCATCCCAGGAAGTCCATGTCCTCCCAGGGGAGTTCGGCGAAATCGAGTGGCAGCCGGAGCCGGGCCGCGTCCCCCTTGGTGCAGTTCACGAAGGATGAACGGATCTGTTTCTCACTGAGCGGTTCCACAGCCGCCGACCATATGCCCAACGGGGGCGAACCGCATTCGAATATCGGCGGGAGCGTGCGGACCGGATCGCGGACGGCGAATGAGGCGTCGCACCGCCTGACGCACGACCTGCCCCGTCCTGCCGCCTGCCGCACGACCTGCCCCGCCCTGCCTTCTACTCCTGCCCCCGGCCCCTGCCGCACCGACCGTCGCACCACCTGCCGAGATCGGCACCCAGGGCACCGCCCCGGCGCCCGCCGCCCGCCGCCCGTCTGGAAGCACCCCTGCGACTCACGCCCGACATGCATATTTCGTACGTATATGCGAATCTGAGAGTGGCCCATCGTCCGAGATCCGCTACAGGAGGCACGATCGTGGGCAAGAAGCAGAGTCGGCAGAATCGCGGCGCCCGCACCGGTGGCCACGAACGCAGTACCGCTCCGGACACCAAGGAGAAGACGCAGCCGATCCCCACCGAGGGCACGGTGCGTTCGATCTCGGAGCAGGTCTCCCACCGGAAGCAGCGGAGGTTCGGCCACAATTGATCTCCGCAGGCCGCGACAACTGAACCCGTAGTTCCAGGCCCTCCGCCCTCCGCGGCGGCGCCCCGCGCAGGGGTGCCGCCGCGGAGGGCGGTTTTTTGATGCCCGCACCCGGCGGCCGGGCCCCGATGATTGGACCTTCCGCCGCCCGGGCCTCCCCCCGCTCGGGCCTTCCCTCGCCCGGCCCCCCTGCCGCCCGGCTCCGCCGACGCCCTGCCCCTCCCTCCCGTCACTTGGACCCCCGCAGCTCGGGGGTCCTGCCGCGTCGGGGCCTGCCACGTCGGGGTCCTGCGGCCCCGGGGGCCCGCCGCCTCTGGGCCTGCCATCCAAGGCCGATTCCGGCCTTGACGACCGGCCCCGACGCCCGGCACACCCCTCGCGGTGGCTCGACGGACGGCTGGGCGAGGTCGGCAAGTGAGCCGAAAAACACCTTTCTCAGGTGCGACCAGAGGTTTATCTACGCGCGGAGCTCGCACACCCGAACGATCATTCGGGCATATCAGACCAGTTCTTGCGCAGCTATTACCGGCCAGTACCCCGAGCTGCTAGAAACATGGCGCCCCATCAACCCCCCACCCATTCCCCACACTTCGGAGGGCTGACAGTCATGTCAGTACGGCGATTCTGGGCGTCCGCTTCCACTCTGGTCCTCGCCGCCGCGGCTGCTCTGGGCGTCGCCCAGCCGGCCTCGGCGAACTCCGCAGCCACCGGTGGCTACGTCGCTCTCGGCGACTCGTATTCCTCCGGCGTCGGCGCGGGAAGCTACCTTTCCGACAGCGGCGACTGCCGTCGCAGCACCAATGCCTACCCCTACCTCTGGGCCGCCGCCAACTCGCCCTCCTCGTTCACCTTCGTCGCCTGTTCAGGCGCCACGACGAGCTCCGTGGCGAGCACCCAGCTGGGTGCTCTCAACTCGTCCACCGGTCTGGTCAGCGTCACCGCGGGCGGCAACGACGTGGGCTTCGCCGATGTCATGCAGGACTGCGTGCTGTCCAGCGAGGCCACCTGCCTGAGCAGTGTCGGCTCGGCCGTGTCCCAGGTGCAGAACTCCCTGCCGTCACGCCTGAGTTCGCTCTACGGTTCCATCAAGACCCGTGCCCCCAAGGCTCATGTGGTGGTGCTGGGGTACCCGCGCTTCTACAAGCTGAGCGGCAGCTGCGTCGCCGGGCTCTCCGAGAAGAAGCGCGCGGCCATCAACAACGCGTCCGACGTCCTGAACGGGGTCATCGCCAAGCAGGCCGCCAACGTCGGGTTCACGTACTCCAGCGTGGTGGACGAGTTCACCGGGCACGAGCTGTGCTCCGGTGACGCATGGCTCCACAGTGTGTCGATCCCGGTCTACAACTCGTACCACCCCAAGGCGGCCGGGCAGTCGGGCGGCTACCTTCCGGCCTTCCGCTCGGCGGCGTAGCAGGCAGCCAGCGGCAAAGCCCGAGGGCCGAATTCACAGGGCCGAAGGCCCAAGGCTGGAAAGCGAAGGGCGAAAAGTCGAAAAGTCGCGTGCGGAAAGCGCGTGCGCCTGGGTACGGCGGGCGGGCCGGCCGGAAGCATGAGCCTCCGGCCGGCCCGCCACGGCCTTCGACCTCTGCCTCTTACGGGTCCGCGCCCGTACGCTCGGCGGCCCCGGCCGGAACCGGCCCGTGAGCGGGCGGGAAGCGGGTGGGCAGGGGGAGAGAGCCGGGGCGCGATGGGCCGTCAGGAATCCGACGGGCGCGACGCCTTGATCGAGTACATCAGCGGGATCCGCGGGCGGTCGGCGGGGAAGCGGTAGAAGCCGTCGCCCTGCCGCTCCAGCGCCGAGAACCGGGCGAAGAGCGAGACGTCGTGCTCGTGCAGGAACTCGATCCGCAGGCCCGTCGCGGCCAGCGCCGACACCACATCACCGATCGGGTGCTGCCATTCGACACTGCGGTTGTGGACGGTCGGCGCGTCGAAGTCCGTGTACGTGCCCGGGGTTTCTTCCACCCACGCGTCGCGACAGAAGTAGTCGTGGACGATCTCCCTGCCGGTCGAGTCGTCGAGGCAGTCGGTGATCGGATGGAACTCCGCGAGGTAGAGGAAACCGCCCGGCGCGACGAGCGACGCGGCAACCTCGGCCCAACGCCGAGTATCGCGAAGCCAGTTCAACGCGCCGATACCGGTGTAGACGATGTCGTACGAGGAGTCCGGGACGGCCTCGGCGGCGTCGTGGACGTCGGCGGTGACGAACGCCGCCCGTTCTTCGGGAAGTCCGATCTCGCGGGCCAGGCGACGCGCCGTCTCGACAGCCGGTTCCGAGAAGTCCAGCCCGACGACGCGCGCCGCGCCGTGCCGGGCCCAGGAGAGAGTGTCCACCCCGATATGGCACTGCAGGTGCAGCAGCGACTTGCCCGTGACGTCACCGACCTCCGCACGCTCGAAGTCGCGCAGGGCGTCCTTGCCCGCGCGGAAGGAGTCGAGTTCGTAGAAATCGCTCGCGGTGTGGATGGGGACCCGTTCGTCCCAGCGTGCGCGGTTGGCCTGGCGCCAGTCGGCGGGGGTCTCTGCATGCATGCCGCGGAGGTTATCCACAGGCTGAGGACGATGCGAACGAATTGTCGGCGTTCCGGCGCAGAATGGGGACCATGACTGAGATCACTGGCTCGACGGCTCCCATCTCTCGGGCGACCGCCCCCGCGCCCACGACCGAGTCCGGACAGGCGTCCTCGGCCGGGTCCGGGCAGGCGTCCTCGGCCGAGCACGGGCCGACGTCCCCGGCCGTGCCGGGGCGTGCGTCCGCGACCGATGCGCCCGTGGCGGGGACCGAGAGCCCGGTCGCCGACGGAGTCGGAGCAGCGCCGGTCGGCGATGCGGCTGGAGCGCATGCGGTCGGCGACGAGGGCGAGAAGGCGGCGGGCGCGTCCGTGCCGGTGTGGGAGCAGCGCTTCCGCGCGCCCAGGGTGTCGCTGCCCGACTGGGCCGAGGACGCGCCTGACCGCGCGCTGTTCGTCTCCAACGCGACAGGGACCTACGAGCTGTACGCGTGGGACCGCGCCACCGGTGAGCAGCGCCAGGTCACCGACCGGCCGAACGGGACGACGGAGGGCGTGCTGACGCCGGACGGCGAGTCGATCTGGTGGTTCGACGACACCGACGGGGACGAGTTCGGGGTGTGGATGCGTCAGCCGTTCCACGGCGCCGACGGCGAGGGGCCCGCGGACGAACCGGCAGCGCCCGGTCTCGCCCCCTCGTACCCGGCGGGGCTCGCGATCGGGCGGGACGGTACGGCGGTGATCGGCCGCTCGACCGACGAGGACGGGACGACGATCCATGTCGTGCGCCCCGGGGCCGCCCCGGTCGAGATCTATCGCCATCGCGAGTCGGCGGGCGTCGGCGATCTCAGCCATGACGGGATGCTGATCGCTCTGGAGCACACCGAGCACGGCGACGCGATGCACTCCGCGCTGCGTGTGGTGCGGCCCGACGGGTCCACGGTCGCGGAGCTGGACGACACCGAGGGAGGCACGAAGGAGCTGGGGCTGTCCGTGCTCGGCTTCGCGCCCGTCGCCGGTGACAACAGGCTGCTGGTCGGACATCAGCGTCGCGGGCGTTGGGAGCCGATGATCTGGGATCCGGTGACGGGCACGGAGACGGACCTCGGGATGGATCTGCCGGGCGATGTGGGCGCCGAGTGGTATCCGGATGCCTCCGCACTCCTGGTCGTACACGGGTTCGAGGCCCGCAGCGATCTGTGGCGGTACGAGCCGGGAGCGGGCGCGCCTCCCGTCCGGGTGGAGACCCCCGCGGGCTCGGTCTCGGGTGCCACGGCCCGGCCGGACGGCACGGTGGAATACCTGTGGTCGTCGGCCGCGCAGCCGCCCGTCATCCGGTCGACCTCGGGCGCCGTGGTGCTCGATCCGCCCGGCCGGAAGGCCCCGGCGTCCGTGCCGGTGGAGGACGTATGGGTGGACGGGCCCGGGGGCCGGGTCCACGCACTCGTGCAGCGGCCCGCCGCCCCGGCCGAGGGGCCGTTCCCCACGGTGTTCGAGATCCACGGAGGGCCGACCTGGCACGACAGCGACGCCTTCGCGTCCGGGCCCGCCGCGTGGGTGGACCACGGCTACGCGGTCGTCCGCGTCAATTACCGGGGTTCCACCGGGTACGGCCGAGCCTGGACGGACGCGCTCAAGCACCGGGTCGGCCTGATCGAGCTGGAGGACATCGCCGCGGTGCGGGAGTGGGCGGTGGCTTCGGGGCTCGCGGACCCGGCGAAGCTGGTTCTGGCCGGTGGCTCCTGGGGCGGCTATCTGACCCTGCTGGGCCTCGGCACCCAGCCGGAAGCCTGGGCGGTGGGCCTGGCGGCCGTGCCGGTCGCCGACTACGTCACGGCGTACCACGACGAGATGGAGGACCTGAAGGCGCTGGACCGCACCCTGCTGGGCGGCACGCCGGAGGAGGTCCCCGAGCGCTTCGCGGCCTCGTCCCCGCTGACGTACGTCGACGCCGTCCGGGCGCCGGTCCACATCTCGGCGGGGGTCAACGACCCGCGCTGCCCGATCCGCCAGATCGAGAACTACGTGGACCGGTTGAAGGGGCGCGACGCCGTGCACGAGGTCTATCGGTACGACGCGGGGCACGGCTCGCTGGTCGTGGAGGAACGGATCAAGCAGGTCCGCCTGGAGCTCGACTTCGCCCGGCGCCACCTGGCCAAGGACGCCCCTGCCCCTGCCCCTGCCCCTGCCCCTGCCCCTGCCCCTGCCCCTGCCCCTGCCGACACTCCCACGTCCGGCGGCTGAAGAAGGCACGGCGGCCGGAAGCCTGAAGAACGGTAGGCGGAGGACGGGAGACGGAAAGCGGGCGACGGATAGCGCAGGACGGGAAGTGGAGGACGGAAAGCGGGGACAGGAGGCGGAAGGCGGAAGGCGGGGACAGAAGCCGCGCCGGGTGGTGGGGACGACGCGCCGTGCGGGGGGCTCGGGGACGGTACCGTACGCGGACCCGGAGCGCGTCGGCCCCTGTCCGGCGTTACCGCGCCGGACCGCGCCCGACGGGGGCGGACCGTGGGCGCGAGGGGGCTGGACGTGGGTGGCGGGTCGCGGGGCGGAGGGAGCGTGGGCGGGACCCCGCGCCGGGGGACCGGAGCGAGGGACCGTACCGTGGAGGGGTGTACCGGTTCCTGCTGACCCCGCGATGGTGGGGGATCAACCTGTTCGTCGTGCTGGCCATCCCCTTCTGCGTCTTCATGGGCACCTGGCAGCTCGGCCGCTTCGAGGACCGTGTGCAGACGCACAACGCCGCCGAGAAGCAGCCCGCCCCGGGCACCAGGGCCGCGAAGCCGATCGACGACCTGCTGCCCGTCGACACGGCGACCTCCGGCCGTCCTGCCACCGCCACCGGTCGGTACGCCGACCAGTTCCTGGTGCCCGGACGGGAGTTGGACGGCAAGGACGGCTTCTACGTCCTGAACATGCTGCGTACGGACAACGGCAAGGCGCTGCCGGTCGTGCGCGGCTGGTTGCCGGGCAAGCCCGGCCACACCGCCGTTCCGGCCGCGCCGACCGGTACGGTCACGGTGACCGGCGACCTCCAGGCGTCGGAGAACGCCGGCACCGCGGGAGCCCATGCCACGGGCGGGCTCCCGGACGGCCAGCTCGGCATCATCGGCGCAGCGTCCCTCGTCAACCTCGTCCCGTACGACGTCTACGACGCGTGGGTGACGCTCCAGGACACCGGTGGCAGCGGCGTCGGTGCTCTGCGCCCCGTACCGGCCACCGTGCCGCAGGGCACCGGGCTGGACCTGAAGGCGTTCCAGAACCTCGGCTACACCGGTGAGTGGTTCGTCTTCGCCGGGTTCGTGCTCTTCATGTGGTTCCGGCTGATCCGCCGCGAGGCCGAAGCCGCGCGCGACCTGAAGCTGGGAATCGGCGCAGAAGCGGACACGGACGCGGGCACGGACGGGAGCACGGCTGCGAGCACCGACGCGGATGCTGATGCGGGTACAGATGCAGGTAGGAACGCGGATGCGGATGCGGCCGAGAGCTTGAGTTCGGGCGTGGGTGCGGGTGCCGCTGTCGCCGGGCCCACCGACCACGGCGTTCGGCCCGGTTCCGACGCGAAGACCGGCGGCGCCTGAACCGTCCGCATGTGCCCGGAGCCCGGGGCTTGGAGGCCGACGCCCGAAGTACGGGGGTCGGGCAGCGACAGGCGCGTGGGCACCTGGTGAACGTGAGGGCACGCGCAGGCTCGGCGCGTGCCCACGTGTCACGTCGTGGGGGCCAGCACTCCGGTCCGGTAGATCGTGCCGGCACAGGCGTTGGCGATCTTCGTCTCCGCGACCGGTGCTCCCGCCTCCGGGGTGTGCGTGACGGCGACGCTGCCGTCCTGCAACCCGCCGTCCTCTCCGCCGAGCTGCGCGACCGTCGCCACTGCCCCCTCGCCGGAACCCGTACCCGTGCCCGGACCCGCGCCGGCCGCAGTACCTCCGCCGGCGCCGCCCGTGCCCTCCGTCGGCGTCGGGCTCGGCGAACCCCCGACAGTCGGACAGGTGTCCCTCGGCACCCAGGCGAACCTCACCTCGTACGTCATGGACGGCTTCAGCGCCACGGCGTCCTGTTCCTGCGAGGGGTCGGGCAGTCCGGCCGCCGCGTCGCCGGCCGCGTGCCGGACGACCGTGATCTTGGCCGGGTCCGCCGCCCCCAACGCCTGGAAGCCCACGCTTCCGCCGCCGCTCACCGAGCACTCCGTGTCGGAGACGTTGGCGATCCGGAACGTGCCGTACACGGTGCCGTCGGCGCCCGCCGCGCCCGTCTGGGCCGAGGCGACACCGAGTTGTCCCGCGTCACAGGCCGGCGGGGCGGACGCCAGAGATGCGGCCGGATCGGAGACTCCCCCGGCCAGGTCGCCTTCGGTGCCCTGCCCACCGCTGCCGGACGGGCTGCTCGTGCTCACGGGATGGTCCGGATCCCGGTCGTCCTGGCCGTCGGTTCCGCCGCCGGGGGCCTTCCCGCTGCTTCCCGAGCCGTTCTCCGTACCGTTGCCGCCCTGCGCCTGTTCGCCGTGCCCGGCTATCGCGGGGTTGGCGGTGTTCGAACCGTCGGAGTTCGCGACGTGGACGAACGCGGGGATCGCGGTGCCGATGAGCAGCGCCGCCGCCGCCATTCCGACGACGGCCTGCCGCCGCCTGGCACGACGGGCGGGCACCGCCCGCTGCAGGTGGCCGAGGACGCCCTGGCCGGGCTCGATGTGCTGGACCGCACCGTGCAGCATGCGGCGCAGCGCGACCTCGTCCAGGAAGTCCGGCGCCTCCGTGCCGCCGTCACCGCGCCGGGAGCCGAAGCCCACGACCGTCACGGAACCCGTGTGCGTAGCGTCGCCACCGCCCGCGCCCACGTGCATGCCCGCATCCGCGCCACGGCCCGGGTCCGCCTCCGCCCCCGGGCTCACGTCCGCCCGTGCATGAGCCTGCACCTCGGGGCCCACACCGTCGTGACCCCGCACCTCGGGTGCCATGTTCCCGGAAACCGCGCCCCCGGGGCCCGCGTCCTCGTGTGTCCGTGCCTCGGGGGCCGCGTCCGCGTCCCCGTCCGCCGTCGCCCGTGCGTCCATGCCGGGGGCCCCGTCCGGGGCCACGGCGCCTTCCCGCCCGTCGTTCACCATTGCGTTTCCAGTCCGGTCGGTCCCGGGCCCCTGCCCGCTTCCGCTCTCTCGGCCGCCCTCGCGCCCGTTCTCCGGGGCGACCTCGCCACCCTCGCGGCCCACGTCGCCGACACCGCCGTCGCGGCTCATGTCGCCACCGCCATCGCCACCGACGCCATCGTCGACGCCACAGCCCTCACCGCCGCCATAGCCATCGCCGTTGTCATCGCCGTTGCCGTTCGTGCTGTCGCGCCGGCTCATCCCTGTGCCTCCATCACGACGCGCAGCGCCGCGATCCCGCGCGACCCGTAGGCCTTGACCGATCCCAGGGATATGCCCAGCGTCTCGGCCACCTGAGCCTCCGTCATGTCCGCGAAGTAGCGCAGCACCAGCACCTCCCGCTGGCGTCGTTGCAGCCCGCGCATCGCCTTGATCAGGGCGTCCCGCTCCAGTTGGTCGTACGCGCCCTCCTCCGCGCTCGCCATGTCGGGCATGGGCTTGGAGAGCAGCTTCAGCCCGAGGATGCGGCGGCGCAGCGCGGAACGCGACAGATTGACGACGGTCTGACGCAGATACGCCAGGGTCTTCTCGGGGTCCCGCACCCGGTTGCGCGCCGAGTGCACGCGGATGAACGCCTCCTGCACCACGTCCTCACAGGACGCGGTGTCGTCGAGGAGCAGCGCCGCGAGGCCCAGCAGCGAACGGTAGTGGGCGCGGTAGGTCTCGGTGAGGTGGTCGACGGTGGTTCCGGCTGCCACGCTCTCCTCAGCGCCCTCGCGCTGCGACGGCAGCTGTGTCGTGGGACGCGCGGCAGGCATGGGCGCGATCACCGGCATGCCGCCGGGCCTGCGGGGCCGCCTGAGCGGTCGCACCGAAGCGCCGCGCAGGGGGCCCACCACTGTGATGTCGAGAACCTCTGCCACGCCAGTTGGACACGTTTCCCCCCGTCAGGGTTGTACGCGCGCGACACCGCGTTCGACGCGGTGCGACATGCCCTCATACGTACCCGCTCTTCCCCAAATGCCCCGAATGTGCGCCCCGTCGTGCAAGAAGTCATCGCATAGACGTGCACGTTCCGGCCGACGGTTGCAGCAGGCCGAAAGGTCATCGTCGGATACCCCGACACCCCAGCTCAAGAGATTCAGACTTTCAACTTGCTCACAGGGCATTCACAGATCGTACAAATCAGGTTCGACCAGGCTTGATCAGACACCCTGATCGAACACCTCGACCGGACGCCTCGACCGAACGCCTCGACCGGACACCCTGATCGGACACCTCGAACGGACACCTCGGTCAGGCACGGACGCGAGGAAGGACGTGATCAGGCACGGGGAAATTCGGCGGCCACCGCTTCGGCGATCTGTGCCACGTTCAGCGCGGCCCCCTTGCGGAGGTTGTCGCCGCAGACGAACAGCTCCAGCGCGCGGGGGTCGTCCAGGGAGCGGCGTACGCGCCCGACCCACGTCGGGTCGGTGCCGACGACGTCGGACGGCGTCGGGAAGTCCCCCTCCCCCGGGCTGTCGTACAGCACCACGCCCGGCGCCGTCGCCAGGATCTCGTGGGCCCGGTCGACCGCGACCTCGTTCTCGAACCGTGCGTGCACGGACATCGAGTGCGTCGCGACGACCGGTACGTACACGCAGGTCGCCGCCACCCGCAGGTCCGGCAGGTCCAGGATCTTGCGGCACTCCCCGCGGATCGCGAGTTCCTCCGACGACCAGCCGTCGCCGGCCTCGGTCCCGGCCCAGGGCACCACGTTGAGCGCCACCGGTGCGGCGAAGGGCCCGCCCTCCGCGTCCCCCACGGCCCGGCGCACGTCACCCGGCTTCGTGCCCAGTTCGGTGCCGGCCACCAGCGACAACTGTTCGCGCAGCGCGGCCACCCCTTCGCGGCCCGCACCGCTCACCGCCTGGTACGAGGAGACGACCAGTTCCCGTGCCCCGAACTCGGCGTGCAGCGCGCCGACCGCGACGATCAGCGCGAGCGTGGTGCAGTTCGGGCTCGCGACGATGCCGCGCGGCCTGATCCGTACGGCGTGCGGGTTGATCTCGGGCACGACCAGCGGCACGTCCGCGTCCAGCCGGAACGCGGCGGAGTCGTCGACGACGACCGCGCCCTTGCCCGCGGCGACGGGCGCCCACTGTGCGGACACCTCGTCGGGCACCAGGAACAGCGCCACGTCGATGCCGTCGAAGACGTCCTCGGTGAGCGGAAGGACCTCGCTCTCCTCGCCGCGCACGACCAGCTTCCGGCCGGCCGAACGCGGCGAGGCGATCAGTCTCACCTCGCCCCACACGTCCGCGTGCTGCGAGAGGATCTGGAGCATGACGCCGCCGATCGCCCCGGTCGCTCCGACGACCGCGAGCGAGGGGCGGCGGGCGGTCATCGGCCGGTGCCTCCGTAGACGACGGCCTCGTCGGAGTCGCTGTCGAGGCCGAAGGCGGTGTGCACGGCGCGCACGGCCTCGTTGACGTCATCGGCACGGGTGACGACCGAGATGCGGATCTCGGATGTCGAGATGAGCTCGATGTTCACACCGGCGTCCGACAGCGCCTCGAAGAAGCCGGCCGTGACTCCGGGGTTGGTCTTCATGCCGGCGCCGACCAGGGAGATCTTCGCGATCTGGTCGTCGTAGCGCAGCGACTCGAAACCGATGGTGCCGCGGTTGCGCTCCAGGGCGTCGATGGCCTTGCGGCCCTCGGCCTTCGGCAGCGTGAACGAGATGTCGGTCAGACCGGTCGACGCGGCGGAGACGTTCTGCACCACCATGTCGATGTTGATCTCCGCGTTCGCGATCGTGCGGAAGATCGCGGCGGCCTCGCCCGGCTTGTCGGGCACGCCGACGACGGTGATCTTGGCCTCGGAGACGTCATGGGCGACTCCGGAGATGATCGCGTGCTCCACCTTCTGGTCCCCTTGCGGCTCGTTGCTGACCCAGGTCCCGCGCAGCCCGGAGAAGGACGAGCGGACGTGGATCGGGATGTTGTAGCGGCGTGCGTACTCCACGCACCGGTGCAGGAGCACCTTGGAACCGGACGCGGCCAGCTCCAGCATGTCCTCGAAGGAGATCCAGTCGATCTTCCGGGCCTTCTTCACGACCCTCGGGTCGGCGGTGAAGACCCCGTCCACGTCGGTGTAGATCTCGCAGACCTCGGCGTCCAGCGCGGCGGCGAGCGCCACCGCGGTGGTGTCGGATCCGCCCCGGCCGAGGGTGGTGATGTCCTTCTTGTCCTGGGACACGCCCTGGAACCCCGCGACGATCGCGATGTTCCCCTCGTCCAGCGCCGTACGGATGCGGCCCGGCGTCACATCGATGATGCGCGCTTTGTTGTGGACCGAGTCGGTGATGACGCCCGCCTGGCTGCCCGTGAACGACTGGGCCTCGTGGCCCAGGTTTTTGATCGCCATCGCCAGCAGGGCCATGGAGATCCGCTCTCCCGCGGTCAGCAGCATGTCGAACTCGCGCCCCGCGGGTATCGGGGATACCTGCGCGGCGAGATCGATCAACTCGTCCGTCGTGTCGCCCATCGCGGACACCACGACAACCACCTGGTTGCCGCTCTTCTTGGCATCGACGATTCGCTTGGCGACGCGCTTGATGCCCTCGGCATCGGCTACGGAGGAGCCTCCGTACTTCTGCACGACAAGGCCCACGTGCGCTCCTCGCTCAGTCCGTTACTCGGTCGACTCAGTTTAACGAGCGGCCCGAAATCGCCCCGTCCTTACCACATGGTGAGATGTCCTGCTCAGCACGTGATCACCGGTGTGTCGCTCCAAGCCGCTCGTACGGGCTGTTGCCCGCCGATCGGAGCCGCACTCCCGGGTGTGGCCCACCCCACACGCACGGCGGGTCGGGCCGCGCCTGCGAGGTGCCCCCTCCAGCCTGGACCGGAACCTCACCGTCCGCCCGTCGAAGGCTCACGCCGGTGGCTCCCGTCGGCGGGACGCGTGCCGTGCTTGCCGCACATTCCGCAATCCCGCACTCCCACGTGTGGGCACGCATTGCCGCACGTGGGCGTTACATCGCCGCATCGCCGCACGTCGCCGCAGTTGAGAGCTGCGGCACATGGCGTCACACGCCGGGGCGGTCGCCGCGCAGCGTCCGTCCACTCGCCGGACCGGCCGTCTCACCTCGCAGCGAGGCACGGCAGGGGAACGCAGGGGGACACCTCACCCGCAGCGCGGTAGGACGAAAGGGCGCGACAGGGTGCCTCGCCCCGCAGCACGGTTCGGCAAGGGGCGCGAAGAGACGTACTACTGCACCGGGCGCAGACCCAGCGGACCCGCGATCTCCTCCGCCATCACCCGGCCCGCCTCCTCGGCGAGCTCCTCGTCGGCGGTCTCCGAGTCCGTGTCCAGGCCGTCCAGCTCCTGGAGGGGCTGGTTCAGGCGGATGTGGGCGATCAGGGACTGGAGGGCGCGCAGGGTGGCGGACGCGGTGGAACCCCAGTTGGAGAAGTACGAGAACTGCCACCACCACAGGGCCTCGGTGACGCGGTTCTCCTCGTAGTGGGCCAGGCCGTGGCGCAGATCGGTGACGAGGTCGGCCAGGTCGTCCGAGATGCGGGCCGGGACCGGCGCCTTCCGGGGCTCGTACGGGTCGAAGACCTCGGAGTAGACGTCGATCGGCTCCAGCAGGACGGCGAACCGCTCGCGCAGCCCGTCGGCGTCCGGCTCCGCGCCCAGGTCCGGCTCGTAGCGCTCCTCGGGGACGATGTCCTCGTACGCGCCGAGCCGTCCGCCCGCCAGCAGCAGCTGGGAGATCTGGAGCAGCAGGACGGGAACGGCCTCCTCGGGCTCCTCGACCTTCGACACCTCGGTGACCGCGACGATGAACGTCTTGATCTGGTCGGCGATCTGGACGGCGAAATCGCCCGGGTCCTGCGTGACGGAGTTCAGCGTGGCGTCAGACATCGAGGGGACCTCCCGTGGGCACGGTCGCGAGCGGTGAGTAGAACATAGCGTCGCTGAACGTAAAAACACCGCGCGTCGCGACGACGGTCACCATCGGTACATCGGGTGACATGAAAGCGTCACACATCGAGCAGACGCCTCCCCTCGAAGGCGCGGCCCAGGGTGACCTCGTCCGCGTACTCCAGATCGCCGCCCACCGGCAGACCGCTGGCCAGTCTCGTGACCCGCAGGCCCATCGGCTTGACCATCCGGGCCAGGTACGTCGCGGTGGCCTCGCCCTCCAGATTGGGGTCGGTCGCCAGGATCAGCTCCGTGACCGTGCCGTCGGCGAGCCGGGCGAGCAGTTCACGGATGCGCAGATCGTCGGGGCCGACGCCCTCGATCGGGCTGATCGCGCCGCCGAGCACGTGGTACCTGCCCCGGAATTCGCGGGTCCGCTCGATCGCGACGACGTCCTTCGGCTCCTCGACCACGCAGATGACCGCCTGGTCGCGGCGGGCGTCCCGGCAGATGTTGCACTGCTCCTGCTGGGCGACATTGCCGCAGACCGAACAGAACCGGACCTTGTCCTTGACCTCCAGGAGGGCATGGGCGAGACGGCGCACATCGGTCGGTTCGGCCTGCAGGATGTGAAAAGCGATCCGCTGCGCGCTCTTGGGACCGACGCCGGGCAGCCTGCCCAGTTCGTCGATGAGGTCCTGAACCACGCCTTCGTACAACGGAAACGCCTTCCTCTTCCACTCCCTGTTCCCGTCCCCGGACGGGCCGCGGGCGGGTGGGCCGCGGGCGACGGGCCGAAGGCCGCACGCCGCGGGCGGCGCACGACCGGCGGTCCATCGCGTGCGATGGGCTATGAATACAACCTACGAGCTCGGGCCGCCGGTCAGAAGGCCCACGAGCGGCCGGACGACGACCGGGAGGCGTCCTGGCCACGCCCGGACGACGACCGGGAAGCGTCCTGGCCACGCCCGGACGACGACCGGGAAGCGTCCTGGCCGTGCCTGTGCGACAACCGGGAAGCCATCCGGGCCGTGGCCCGGACTTGCCCGGACGACGGCCCGGAAACGGGCCCCCACCGAGGCCCGAGCGGCGCTCCGGAGGCGGTCGGTCAGAAGGGGAGGCCGGGCATACCGCCCAGCCCCTGGGCGAGCGGGCCCAGCTTCTGCTGCTGGAGCTGCTGCGCGTTCTCGTTCGCCGCCTGAACCGCGGCGACGACGAGGTCCGCGAGCGTCTCGGTGTCCTCCGGATCGACGGCCTTCGGGTCGATCTCCAGGGCACGGAGCTCACCGGAGCCGGTCACGGTCGCCTTCACCAGACCGCCACCCGCCTGGCCCTCGACCTCGGTCCTGGCCAGCTCCTCCTGAGCCGCGGCGAGGTCCTGCTGCATCTTCTGCGCTTGCTGCAGCAACTGCTGCATATTGGGCTGACCCGCACCGGGAATCACGGTCACTCCTGGCAATTCGACGACAACACGTTTCGGTAAGTCGAGCCTACGTGGTCACCGCACGGTGCGCCCCACCCACTGGCGAGCAACTCTTTCGAGTGAGTTTGAGTCAGCGCCGACATGACGCCCATACCTGATCACAGGGCCCCCGCACCCGGGCATAACGCCATTTCGACCCCGCGGCCCACCATTCGGCGGTAGGAAGGGCATGCGCGTCAGGGCACACGGGCGCACCGCCCGTCACGCAAAGTTACGTAAGCGGGACAGTCGGCCGCACCGGAGAGCAGTGATCAGCCCACCGCCGAAACCACCGCCGCACATCAGGCGTCATTAAGCAGAACGCAGAGGAGTACCCCGGTGAGTCAGCCGGAGATGCAGCCCGAAGGACCCCGCAACGAGCCCGGTTCGGCCGGCTCGGCCGGCTCCTCCGGTTCGGGCTCCGGCGCACGTGGCCGGGGCGGGGACTTGACCGGTACGCCGTTCCCGCTCGGCGACTGGGGTGAACCCGCCGAGCGTCTCGACGAGCTGTACCGCTGGGTCGAGGCCGAGGCACTGCGCACCGCCGACTGGTATCTGAACGACCGGATCCGGAAGCGGCGCGCGGCCAGGACGCTGCGGATCGGTACGGCCGCCGGGGCGGTCGCGGGGGCCGCCCTGCCCCTGCTCGACCTCACCGGGACGCTCGCCGGGGCGGCCGGGTGGGGCTATCTGTCGCTGTTGCTGGGGGCCGGGTGCATGGCGTGCGACCGGTACTTCGGCCTCACATCGGGCTGGATAAGGAATCTCGCCACTGCCCAGGCCGTGCAGCGCCGCCTCCAGGTGCTCCAGTTCGACTGGGCCTCGGAGTCCGTACGGGAGGTGCTGGGTCCGACCGAGGGGACGGCCAGCGAGGCGGCCGAGCGCTGTCTCGGGGTGCTGCGGCGGTTCTCGGAGGACGTCACGGAACTCGTCCGGACCGAGACCGCGGACTGGATGGTGGAGTTCCGGGCCGGGCCGGCGCCGATGGGCCTCCAGGCCCTGTCGTCCGGTGGCGGGGGCGGCGGGCGGACGGACCACGGCACGCAGCCGGGGCGGTTCCCGATGCAGACGATCGCCCGGCCGAACATGCCGCGGCAGCGGCCCCCGGAGTCCCCGCGGTGACACCACCGCGGGGCGCCGGAGGAGCCCGGCCGGGCAGGGCGGTTCGGACGCCGGCCCCGGCCCTTGCCCCAACCCCGGCCCCGGCACTGACCGGCCCCGGCAGTGCCGCCCCTCAGCCGTGCCGTCCGGATGCCGGTTCGGATGCTGGGGCGGGGAGCTGGAGCGGGTGCCAGAGCGGGTGCCCGGGGTCGGATACCGGTCCGTGAACGGCCCGGACGCCGGTCCTGAATGCCGCTACGGGGCGGTGAACGGGTCAGCTGAAGACGATCATCGAGCCCTGGGCGAGGCTGCGGGTGGCGGCCGCGTGCAGGCCCAGCCAGACGTGCCGCTCACGGGCGAACGGACTGTCGTCGTACGGGATCGGGCCCGCCGGTTCCTCCAGCTCGGTCGGCGCCACGGGCGGCAGTGGGGCGGCCGGCGGGTTCGCCGGGTCGATGCCGAGGGACGGGGCGACGAACTCCAGCTCCCTCAACAGTCCGTGGCTGGAGCCGAGGGGGCCGCCCCCCGCGAGCAGGTCGTCGTCGGAGAGCGGGGCGGCGAAATCCAGCGGAACGTACGCCCCCGCGTGATCGTAGTGCCAGACCAGATGGGACTGTCGGGCCGTCGCCTCGAACATCTCCAGCAACTGCTCGTAGTCACTGCCCAGTTCGTCGACGGGCGTGACGGCGAGGCCGCTGAGCTGAAGCAGGTAGGCGCGGCGCAGGAAGTGCAGGGCGTCGTAGTCGAAGCCCGCGACCGGGGCCACGTCACCGGTCAGGCCGGGCATGTACGCGTACACCGGAACGGGCGGCAGTCCGGCCCCGCCCAGCGCCTTGTCGTAGGCGGCGATCTCTTCGGCGAACGGATTGTCGGGGCTGTGGCACAGCACATCGACGAGGGGGACCAGCCACAGGTCACAGGCCACGAAGTCTCGCTCTCCCGCGGGTGCGCATCGAAATATTCACAACAGTCGCAACAGCGTAATGCGGGCGGCACGTCGCGCACAGTGCCAGGTGGCCCGCAGGAGGAGCCGGGCGAGCACCCGGACATCCACCGGGGCGCCCGCCGGGACGTCCTTCGGGAGCGTGACGGGATCCGGTCGCGCCGTTTTGAGGGAGCGGCAGAACTGATGGCACGGCAGGTCCGATGCGTCGACCGACGGACCTGTCGGCAACCGGCAGGTCCGATGGCGCCGGGCAGTCCGATGGTGCCCGGCAGTCCGATGACGCGCGGCAGACCTGATGCAGCAACAGGCTCGTCGCCGCACAGCCGGACTTGACTGCGCGACAGTTGCCGTACGGGCCGTCAGGCCGCCGGAAAGCCCGGTCCCGAATCTTCGGAGCAGGCGGGGCCGGGGACGTCGGCGTCGGCGGGGTCGACGGAGCCCGGAGCGGCAGGGGCGGGAGCGACAGGGACGGGAGGGACGGGAGCGGCGGGGGCGGACGCGCCGGGATGCACGAGTTTTCCGGCCGCGAGACGGTCCGCCCAGCTCAGCGCGTGCGCGTTGTAGTCGTCCATCACCGCGCGCACCGCGTCGTGGTCGCAGAGCGTGATCGCCGCGACGAGTTCCGGGTGACCGTGCCAGAGCCAGTCGCGGGCGCTCGTGTCGTGGCGCAGGTACGGCACGGCGAACACCCACGCCTGGACGCGCAGCCGGTGCAGGAAATCGTTGATGTACGCGTTGTGGACGAGCGCGCCCAACTCCCGCCAGAAGCGAAGGTCGTAGCCGATGAGGATGTCGAGGTCGCCGCCCTGCGCCGCCCGCGAGGCCTCCTGCGCCCTGCGGCGCACGGAGACCAGACCGTCCTCGTACACCACCGCCCGCGCGGCCGTCCGCCCCGCGCCGTACCCCTGGAAGACGTCGCGAATGAGCCCGTCGATGACCAGAGTGCGGGCCTCGACCATCGACCGGTAGTCGGCGACGGTGAACTCGCGTACCCGGAAACCGCGGTGTTGATCGGATTCGAGCAGCCCCTGCGCCGAGAGGTCGAAAAGCGCCTCACGCACCGGCGTCGCCGAGACACCGTACTGTTCCGCGATCTGCTTGACGGTGAATTCCCGTCCCGGCTCCAGTCGTCCGGCAAGCACCTCGTCGCGCAGCGCGTCCGCGATCTGCTGCCGCAGCGTGCTGCGGGTCACAGCTCCGCTCGCGCACATGGCGCCCCTCCCCTGCTCTCCGCCCTCCGGCAACCTTAAGGCAGGGGTCGACCTGCCCGGATCCGGGCAGAAGGGGAGACGCCGGAAGGGCGAGCGGGCGAACGATCCCGGCCACCGGCCCCGTGCGGGGTCGGTGGCCGGGAGAGGCGGCCGCGCCGGTGCACGCGCCCGGGGCCCCGGTGCGTGCGCCATGCGGCACACTCGCGCACTCGCCGTATGACGACGGGCTCGTTACACGGTGTACTTGTTGCACGGCGTCCTTGTCACACCGCGTACTCGCTGGCCGCGTGCCTGCTGCGCACCTACTGCGCGGTGTACTCGTCCGCGACCGACAGCGCCGCGTCGAGGGCGGCGAGGCCCGCCTTGGCCTCCTCATCGGTGATGTTGCAGGCGGGAACGGCATGGGTGCGGTTCATGTTGATGAAGGGCCAGAGGCCGTTCTTCTTCGCCGCCGCGCCGAAGGCCGCCATCGGCGCGTTGGCCTCGGGGCTCGGGTTGTACGGGACCAGCGGCTCGCGGGTCTCCTCGTCACGGACCAGCTCCAGCGCCCAGAACGCGCCGAGACCGCGGACCTCGCCCACCGAGGGGTGGCGCTCGGCGAGGTCGCGCAGGCCGGGGCCGAGTACCGTCTCGCCGATGCGGGCGGCGTTCTCGACGACCTTCTCGTCCTCCATCACGTGGATGGTGGCGACGGCCGCCGCACAAGCCAGCGGGTGACCGGAGTAGGTCAGTCCGCCCGGGTAGGGGCGGGTCTCGAAGGTGGCGGCGATCTCGGCGGAGATCGCGACCCCGCCGAGCGGTACGTAACCGGAGTTGACGCCCTTGGCGAAGGTCATCAGGTCCGGCACGACGTCGAAGTGGTCGGCGGCGAACCACTTGCCGGTACGCCCGAAGCCGGCCATCACCTCGTCGAGGACGAAGACGATGCCGTAGCGGTCGCAGATCTCGCGGACGCCCGCCAGGTAGCCGGGCGGCGGCGTCATGATGCCCGCGGTCCCGGGGACCGTCTCCAGGATGATCGCCGCGACGGTTCCGGGGCCCTCGAAGGCGAGGGTGTCCTCCAGGTGCTGGAGCGCGCGGGCGCACTCCTGCTCCTCCGTCTCGGAGTGGAACGGCGAGCGGTAGAGGAACGGGGTCCAGAAGTGGACGACGCCCGCCGAGGCGCTGTCGGACGGCCAGCGGCGCGGGTCGCCGGTCAGGTTGATCGCGGTGGAGGTGGCACCGTGGTACGAGCGGTACGCGGAGAGCACCTTCGTGCGCCCGGTGTGCAGCCGCGCCATCCGGATGGCGTTCTCCACGGCCTCCGCGCCGCCGTTGGTGAAGAAGATCTTGTCCAGGTCGCCGGGGGTGCGCTCGGCGATGAGGCGTGCGGCCTCGGAACGCGCCTCGATCGCGAACGCGGGGGCGAAGGTGGCGAGCTTGCCCGCCTGCTCCTGGATCGCGGCGACGACGGTGGGGTGCTGGTAGCCGATGTTGGTGTAGACGAGCCCGCTGGTGAAGTCCAGGTAGCGGTTGCCGTCGTAGTCCCAGAAGTACGCCCCCTCGGCGCCGGCGACGGCGAGCGGGTCGATGAGTCCCTGGGCGGACCAGGAGTGGAAGACGTGCGCACGGTCTGCGGCCTTCACGGCCGCGCCGGCGGCGGGGTCGACATGCGGGGCATGCGAGGCATGAGGGGTCATGCGGCGAGCGTAGATGCGCCGGGGGCGGGTCGACATGGCCACCTTGTATGGCGTGCGGCGCTTTGGTGGGCAGGGTGTCGCGTCGCGGCTCCGTCCACTCGGTGTCGCGTCGCGGCTCCGCACACTCGGTGTCGCGTCGCGGCTCCGTCCACTCGGTGTCGCGTCGCGGCTCCGTCCACTCGGTGTCGCGTCGCGGCTCCGTCCACTCGGTGTCGCGTCGCGGCTCCGCACACTCCGACACCGTGACCGGCGGCAACATGCTGCTGGTCACCGGCGTCGGCGTGAGCGGCCATGCCGCGCCGTTCCGTCTCTCCCATGCCACTCCCCGTGTGCGCCGTGCCGCGCGGCCCCGTCCCCATATGCACGCCGCGATATTCCGCGCCGCCATGCCCCCCTCACGCCACTTCCCGTGTCGCATGCCGCACCTCGTGACCACCGCGCCACTCCTCGTGTCCGGTCGCGGCCCTCAAGCGGGCACCGGAACGGGGACGGAGCGGGGACCGGAGCTCGGAGCCGGGCGAGGGGCACGGAGCGAGGACGGGGACGTAAAGCCGGGACAGGGGTGAGGAGTTGCCCGCGGAGGGGCCCGGATCCGGCTCCTTCGGAGCGGCATGGCGCGCCGCTATCCTCAACGCGTTCCGGCGTATTCGCCGCAGGGGGAGGACACACCATGGACAAGCTCGGGCCCACCGACCCGCAACGCATCGGCGGCTACCGACTACTGGGCCGGCTCGGCGCCGGAGGGATGGGCCAGGTCTATCTGGCCCGTTCCGACCGCGGCCGAACCGTCGCGATCAAGCTGGTACGCGGCGAGCTCGCCGCACAAGAGGAATTCCGCGACCGGTTCCGTCAGGAGGTACGAGCGGCGCGCCAGGTCGGCTCGGCCTGGACGGCCCCGGTGCTGGACGCCGACACCGAGGCCGCCGTGCCCTGGGTGGCGACCGGCTACGTCGCCGGGCCTTCCCTCCAGGCCACGGTCTCCGGCCGCCCTGGCACCCCGCCCGCCCCCGGTGTCGCCTCGCGATCGACACCGGGGGCGGGCGCATACGGCCCGCTGCCCGAGCGCTCGGTCCACGTCCTGGGGGCCGGGCTCGCCCACGCGCTCCAGGCCATCCACTCCGCCGGACTCATCCACCGTGATCTGAAGCCCTCCAACATCCTGCTGACGATCGACGGTCCGCGCGTCATCGACTTCGGCATCGCCCGGGCCCTCGACACCGTCACCGACGGCGGCCTCACCCGCACCGGGGCCCTGGTCGGTTCGCCCGGCTTCATGTCGCCGGAGCAGGTGCGCGGCGAACGGGTGACCCCGGCGTGCGACGTGTTCTGCCTCGGCTCGGTACTGGCGTACGCGTCGACCGGCCGGCTTCCGTTCGGGACGTCCGACAGCGGTGTGCACGCGCAGATGTACCGGATCGCCCAGGAGGAACCGGATCTGGCCGGCGTCCCGGTGGACCTCGTCGAGCTGGTCCGGGACTGCCTGCGCAAGGACCCGGCCGCCCGCCCTTCGACGGACGCGCTTCTGGAGCGTCTGGCGGACGACGACGCGACGGAGCCGTGGCTTCCGGGCGCGCTCCTCGCCCAGCTCGGGCGCCACGCCGTGGAGCTGCTGGACACCGAGGACCCGGAGGAGAGGCCCGAGCAGCGACCACCCACCGATCCGTCGGCCACGGTGCCCACCACACCCGGCGCGCCCACCGCCCCTCCGGCCACTTCCGCGACCGGCACCTCTCCAGCCACTTCCACACCCGACGCCCCTCCAGCCGCTTCCCCACCCGGCGCCCCTCCGACCGCTTCCGCATCTGCCACATCCCCCGCCTCCCCCGCCTCCTCCGTTCCTTCCGCCCCCACCACCCCCGCCGGATCCGTCGCATCCGCCGAACCGGGCTCGCCGGTCGACGGGCCCGACCCGACACCGCCCCGTGCCATGCACTCGATGCCCGCCGTGGTCGGCACCCCCGCGCCCGTACCACCCCCCGCACCGGACTCCCACGCGTACGGCTACCCACCGCAGCAGCACGCGCAGCCGCACCCCGGACAGTCGGGGTTCGGTACGCAGCGGAGCGGTACCGGGTACGGATATCCGCAGCAACACCCGTACCAGCAGCCCGGATTCGGCTCGACTCCTCCGTACGGCCCGCTCCGCACCCCCGCCTCCCAGCCCGCCCCTGAACCCGCGCGGCGGGGCAAGGGGGCGACGATCGCGCTCGTCGCGGTGGCCGTGCTCGTCGCGATCGGCGCCGGCGGGTCCGTCTACGCGCTGATGAACGACAAGGGGCAGAAGCCCGTTCCGTCCCCGACCGTGTCACCGCCACCCGGGACGTCCTCGGGTGCGAACGGCGGCGACGGCCGGGCATCCTCCGATCCGGACGATTCGTCCTCCGACGACCAGCGGAGCGGCAACGGCCCCATACCCTCCGGTTTTCTGGGCAGTTGGTCGGGTTCCATCGACAATCCCTCGGGCCGTTCGACCCGGGAACTCGTCATCCGACAGGGCGCGGTCGGGCAGACCGTGCTCACCCTCACCGCGGACGGACCGCTCGACGGCGGCGGCTCGTACCACTGCGTCTTCGAAGCCGCCTTGACCACCGAGCCGTCCCCGTCCGGTCCGTTGGAGGTCGACGCGTCCACGGTGGTCGCCGGTGAGCCGATGTCGTCCTGCGCGGCGGGCAAGCCGACCGTACTCACGCTGCTCCCGGACGGTTCGCTGCACCGCGAGAACACGGACGGCAGTGGTCAGTTGACATACAAGCGGGCCGACTGACGTGTATGGACCGGGCGTTGTAGCAGGGCGTCGTGACCAGGAGCGGCGAATTCACCGGCCGAGGAATCATCCGGCGGGCCTTGCCCCTCGTCGGCGAGGAGACGACGTTCCTGGACGGGAACGGCTCACGGACAGGACTCCGGCCCCGGCGCCGGCCCCTCACCCTGTCGCCACCACGGCGCCGCGTCGGAACGAGAACACGGTGGCGGCCCCGGCTGTCACGGACGAGCATGGGGTGCATGACCGACCAACCCGCACGATGGAGCCAGGCGACCGTCTACCCCGACATGTGGGTCGATCCGGACGACGATCCCCGCGACAACGAAGGTCCGGGCCCGGAAGGCGAGCTTGCGACACTGCATGGCTTCCTGACGGACTATCGCATGACCCTGCGGATGAAGTGCGAGGGCCTGGAACCGGAGCAACTGGCCCGCCGATCGGTTCCGCCGTCGACGATGTCGCTGCTCGGCCTGGTCCGGCACCTCGCCGAGGTGGAACGGGACTGGCGCAACTGGATCGTCGACGGTGACCCGCTGCCCAAGCTGTACGGCGGGCGTGACGCGGACTTCGACGGAGCCGTCGCCGAGCAGGCGGTGGTCGACGCCGCGTACCGCGATCTGGAGCGCGAGCAGGCCGCGACCGACGCCGCACTGGCCCGGCACACGGACCTGAGCGAGCGCATGGGGAAGGACAGCATCGCGGTCCGGGAGCTGATGGTGCACAGGGTCGAGGAGTATGCCCGTCACTGCGGACACGCCGACCTGTTGCGCGAGTGCGTCGACGGAAGAGTGGGCCAGTGACCAGGGCGGGGACGCACCGCACTCGGTGATCGGCCACCGATCCGCCGAGCGGCACGGACGTCGTGGGCGTCATGAACGGATGACGGGGCGCTCGGATATCCAGTGGCCGATCACCGCCTCACCGCCTCACCGAGTATCCCTAGACCAGCGGCTTCACCGACATCAGAAGATGCTGGTGAGCAGGGGTCGTCGCCTGCCCGAGTGCGTCCTCCCGGGACGGCCAGCCGGTGATCATCGCGCGCTGCCCCGGACCCATCAGGTCGAGTCTGACCACCGGTGCGTGGAGCGAGGACAGCGCGTTCGACAAGTACACCGGGTCGAACGCCACCGTCATCTCGTCGGCGCCGACCAGCACGACGTCCAGGCGCTGGGAGGCCACATCGTCCTCGTACCCCGCCTGGAGCAGCAGCGACCCGCCCGAGAACGTCAGTTGCAAGGGACTGCCTCCCTCGGCGACCATGGCGACCCGAGCCACCGATCCGGCCAGCTCCTCCCAGTCCGCGACCACGCTGACCGGGTCCGCCATCGCAAAGAGCCTGTCGTGGCGCGGCAGTCGGCCGTCGAGCAGTCGCACCGTGGACTGCGCGCCACCCTGCTCGAAGCCGGCGGAACCGCCGTCCAGGGCCAGTCGGCACGCCCCGGACCGGTCGAAGGAACGGGTGATCTCGGACAACCTTCGGGCGGAGACCAGCACATCTGCCGAGACGTCCTCCGTGACCGGCTTCCACGTGAGCGTGCGCACCGCGAACCGGTAGCGGTCCGTCGCGGCGAGCGTCATCCGGTCGCCGTCGAGCGCCAGTCGTACACCGGTCAGCGTCGGCAGCGAGTCGTCCCAGCCCGCTGCCACCGAGACCTGGGCGACCGCGTCGGCGAGCTCCTCCGCGTCCACCTCTCCGAGCACCGGGGGCAGGTCCGGCAATGTCGGGTAGTCGTCGAGCGGCAGCATCGAGAGCCCGAACCGGGCGCTGCCTCCGGTCATGGAGAACCGTGACCCCTCGACCACGCACTCCACCACGCCGTCGGGCAGCACCCGGCCCACGTCGACCAGCCGCCGCCCCATGACCAGCGCCTTTCCGGGGCGCACAATCCCCGCGTCCACCTCGATGCACGCGGACGCCTCGTAGTCGAGGCCCGATATGCGCAGTCGGCCGCCCTCCGCCTCCAGCAGCAGCCCACCCAGCAGCGGAACGGTCGACCGGTTCGGCAGCACCCGGGCCGCCCAGATCACGGCGTCGGTCAGCGCTCCGCACTCGATACGGAATTCCATGGCGATGGTCTCTCCCGGTCGGCCTCGCTCGCATTGCTGGTCGTGAGCAGAGCCTAGGGACCACCACTGACAACGGACCGATGCAGCGACTGCCGAAGAAGCGGCTGCCGAAGTACCCGCCACGGGCAGCGGGCCGGAAGAGACCGCAAGCGGCTGGAAGCGGCCGGAACCGGCCGGAAATGGAGGAACGGTCGCGGCCGACGACAGCGGCCACCCCCGTGAGCCGCTGCCGTCGCCCCCGTGTCCCTCCCCTGAAGGGCGCCGCAACCGTGTTCGGACTCTATGGCGTCGGACAGACGACAGAAAGATTCAGTTCGCACTGCGTGGGCCGCCCGAGGTATCAGTTCGCACAGTGAAACCGGTACGCTGCGCTCCGGTTTTGGCGGGCGCAGACGCGCGGAGACACAGAAGCGCGAAGCGCGAGGGCGCGTGGACGCGGAGGCGCAGAAGCACGGGAGCGCGGCGGCGCGATGAGCGGAGGACAGGTGCACGGGCGGCAACGGGCCGACGACGTACTGAGGATGTACCGGCTGGCCCGGACCGGTGGCTCGCGCGAACTCCTGCGCTGGGTGTCCGGCCGGGCCGAGGGCTGGGCCGGGCTGCTCGACGCGGACGGCGGCATCCTGCACGGCGCGACCAGGGCCACGGACGGCACCGACGCGGGGACTTCCGCCCGGAACGGCACCGGAACAGGGGCCGGTACAGGAGCCCGGAGCGAGACGGGGACGCGGCCAGGAGCCCGGAACGGAACGGGAACAGACACGGGGACGAGGACAGGGACAGACACGGGGACCGGGACAGGGACAGGGACAGGGACCGGGACAGGGACACGAACGGCGCCAGCAGCCCGGACGGCAACGGGCACCGGCAGCGCGGACACCGACGACGCCGTACGGGCCGGCGGGGCCGGCGGAACCCCGGCCACCGGGAGCGCCGCGTGGGCCGTCGAGGCCGCCGCCCTGGCTGCCGACGGCGCCAAGGAGCTGGCGTCGCTCGGCGCGCGCTCCTTCTCCTTCGACAGGGGCCCGCACACGGTGCTGCTGTTCCCCCTGGACGGCCCGCCCGACACCGCCGCCGCGCTCCTGGCCGTCGTCGCCCCGCGCCCGCTGCCGGAAGGGCTGGCCACGCTGGTCTCCGACGTCGCCGTACCGCTCGCCATGTGCTGGGCGGTGGAGACCGTGGAGCGCACGCGCCGCCGTGTCGATCTGGCGGAGTCACGCAACCGGGAAGCGGTACTGCACCTGCTCATGACCGGCCAGCTGTCCATCGCACATCAGGTCGCGGGGGCGCTGAAGCCCGAACTGCCCGACCCGGTACGGGTCTGCGTCGTGGAATGCCCCGTGGGCCGTCGGGACGAGGTGGCCAGGGTCTGCGCGGAGATCTCCGGCGGCAGGTCCTGGATCGTACGGTGCCCGGTGTACGCGCGTCATCTGATCCTGGTCGTACCGACCGGTCCGGACGCGGCCGATCCGCCGGTCGGACGCCGCGTCGCCGACGCGGTGGACGAGTGCGTCGTCGGGGCGAGCGAGGACGTATCGCTGTCCGACACGGCGACCGGATACCGCCAGGCGTTCCACGCCCTGGCCGTGGCCCGCGGACTGCCCACCCGGCACGCCCGGTTCGGTTCCGCGCCGGAGGCGGCCCTGGTCGTCGGCGCGGCCGGTGCGCAGTGGGCGGACGCGCTCCTGAAACCGCTGCTCACCCATGTGCCGAGGCGCAGCCACGACCCGGGCAGCCAGGAACTGACGGCGACGCTCTCCTCCTGGCTCGCCTTCTCCTCGCACGCCACGCAGCATCTGAAGATCCACCGCAACACCCTCGCGGCGCGACTCCGGCTGATCGGCGAACTGCTCGACCTCGACCTGAACCGGCTCGCCGACCAGGCCGCCCTCGACCTCGCCCTGCGCATCCGCGCCACACCTACGGCGCCGCGCACACCCGCCCCGCCCCGAACGCCCACCACACCCCGGACACCCCGGACACCCCGGACACCCCGGATATCTCAGACACCCCAAGCACCCCTCGCGCACCGACTGGACGCCCTGGACGACGTCCTGAGCGGACCGGCCGTCCGGGAATGGGCTGTGCACCAGTTGCGTCCGCTCGCCGAGGCGGGCGTCCCCCGGAGCACCCGCGATCCGCGCACCACCCTCCGCGTCTGGCTGGACTGCGAGGCCCAGCTCGCGGGCACTGCTGCTGCGTTGGGCATATCGGTACCGGGTGCGCGCAAGCGCCTCACGCGCCTCGAATCAGTGCTCCAGCGCTCGTTGCTCCAGGCGCCGAGCGCCCGTTACGACCTGTGGCTGGCCTTCCGTGCCCTGGAGATCGCGGAAGAACCCGGCGAGCCCTTCTGAGCCCGCGAGCCGTTCCCGGACACACGTCGGGGGCGTGCCCGGTCGAACCGGACACGCCCCCGACGTGATGCCGATGTCGCCGGTCCGCAGATCAGCAGGCCGACAGCTCAGCAGGTCAGCAACTCAGGTTGTTGCCCGGGGTGGTGCCGAGGATCTGCGTGAACGCCTTGTAGCGGTCGATACGGCTCTGGACCTGGGCCGGGTTGCCTCCGTTGCACTCCAGGGATCCGTTGATGGAACGGATGGTCTCGCCGAATCCGGCACCGTTCACCATGGCCTGATGGGCGGTCATGGTCCCGGGGCCGTTCTGGGTGTTCCAGTACCAGAGGCCGGTCTTCCAGGCGACCGAGGCGTCCTGCTCGACCAGGTACGGGTTGCGCAGCAGGTCGATGCCGAGGGCGTCACCGGCCGCCTTGTAGTTGAAGTTCCAGCTGAGCTGGATCGGGCCCCGCCCGTAGTACGCGGCCTGACCGGCCGGGCAGCCGTAGGGCTGGCTGCTGTCGCAGTAGTGCGGGTAGTTCGACGTGTTCTGCTCGACCACGTACACCAGGCCGCCCGTCTCGTGGCTGACGTTGGCGAGGAACGCCGCCGCCTCCTGACGCTTGACGGTGTCGCTGCCGGTGTTCGCGAAGGCCGGGTAGGCGCTCAGCGCGGCGGTGAGCCCGTTGTACGTGTAGAAGGGGTTCCGGTTCGGGAACATCTGGTTGAACTGCGCCTCGCTCACGACGAAGCCCGACGGATTGCCCGGGTCGGTCCCGCCGCCTCCACCGCAACTGCCTTGGTCGGCCCAGACGTCGGAGCTGCCGGGAGTTTCGTTCTGGGTCCACCACTTGGCGGTCCAGTTGTGCCCGTTGTGGGAGACCGTTCCGCCACCGGTGTAGACGGACGAGGAGTTCCAGGGTGCCGCGCAGTCCGCCGCCGCGGCGGCGGTGGTGGCCGGGAGGGCCACGACCATGGCGGCGACCGCGCCCAGCGCGGCAAGCAGGCCCATGACGCGTCTGATCACGTGATCACTCCTTAGGTGCGGCGCACCGAAGCTGGACGGTGCGCCGCCATGGGGGGTGACGGCCACTCAAGCGCCGCTGGTCCAGACCTGT
This sequence comes from Streptomyces sp. NPDC032161, assembly GCF_040636995.1. NCBI lineage: Bacteria > Bacillati > Actinomycetota > Actinomycetes > Kitasatosporales > Streptomycetaceae > Streptomyces > Streptomyces sp. NPDC032161. Next base: position 211,004 of record NZ_JBEZVN010000007.1, read on the forward strand.
CAAGGTCTGGACCACTCCCGGAAGTTCTTGCGAATATCTGCCTTCGCCCCGGACCGCAGAGGACGCGCTCGCTATCAGCAGGTCAGCCGCGCGCCCGGCGCCGTACCGAGGATGCCGGTGATCCGCTCGTACGCGGCGACCCGTGCCGCGACCGAGCCAGGGTTGCCGCCCTCGCACTCCAGGGCTCCGTTCAACGAGCGGATCGTCTCACCGAAGCCCGCACCGCCGACCATGGCGTCGTGCGAGGTCATGGTGCCGGGACCGTTCTGGGTGTTCCAGTACCAGAGAGCGGTCAGCCAGGCGACGGCCGGATCCTGCTCGACCAGCCAGGGGTTGTGGAGCAGGTCGATACCGAGTGCGTCGCCCGCGGTCTTGTAGTTGAAGTTCCAGCTGAACATGATCGGGCCGCGGCCGTAGTACGCTGTCCGGCCGGCCGGACAGCCATAGGGTTGGCTGTAGTCGCATTTGCGCCAGTAGTTGTGCTCGATGATCTCCCTCACGTACCTCAGCCCGACCGATTCGAAGTCGGCGTGGCTCAGGAACGCAGCGGCCTCCCGGGCGCGCGTCGCGGGCGTCCCGGTGTTCGCGAAGCGCGGATAGGCGTGCAGGGCGACGATCAGACCCTGATACGTGTAGAAGGGGTCCCGGTTCGGGAAGATCCGGTCGAACTGCTCCTCGCTGACGACGAAGTCGGAGACGCCGCCCGTACAGGCGCCCTGATCGGCCCAGACGGTGGTGGCGCCTGGATTCTCGTTCCGCGTCCACCACTTGGCCGCCCAGTTGCGCCCGTGGTGCGAGACGACGCCACCCGCCGCGTACGAGGTCGAAGAACTCCACACCGGCGCACACTCGGCAACGGAGTCCGAGTTGGCCGCAGTTGGGGATGCGGTCGCGGTCCCGGGAAGAAGAACCGCCGTCGCGACGACGGCACCCAGTGCGACCAGAAGGCTCTTGATGCGGTTCAGCGCTTCACACTCCTTCGGTGGGGCGCGCCGAACGCGTCGGCGAACCATCTGCACGTCCCCGCCACTCAAGTCCGGCCACTCTGCACCTGTCAAGGTCTAGACCAACGAACCTGATTCGGGAGACCCGGAATCGGCCACTCCACAAGGGTTGCGCGACCCCGGTCGACCCCGGTCGACCCATACGCGTCAGGACACGGTCCGGCCGGAAAACGGCGGACGAACGTCGGCCGACGACCCCACCCTCTCCCCCTCGCCCACCGCCCCGCGCTCGTACCGTGATTCCAGCGCCGCGTCCTCGGCCACAACGAACCCGCCCAGTCCTCCCGCGACTGCGCCACGAAGGACGATGCGCAGGCCCCGGTCATCCGCTGCGAACTCGACTCCACCGAACAGGTGCTGTCCGCGTCGGCCGGCTCGACGGAGCGATCGGCTACAGCGAACTGCGGGCTGGCACCAAGCTGTCGGGGGCGCACCAGCTCGCCATCGACTTCACCGTCCCGTCCGTCGACACGATCGGCACCGGCACATACCCGTCCCGGGAGATCGAGTACGCCTACACCTACGGCCAGCCGCCCGCCGACTCCCTGGCGTCGAGCTTCCTGAACTACATGGGCCGGGGCAACGGCCAGGACGTGATCCGCCCCCACGGACACCTCCCGTGCGCGGCCCCGAAGGGGCTGCTCATCTGCGGCGCGGACTGAACGGCTGACGTACGGCCCCGGGACGAGCCCAGTGGGAGAAACGCCAGGACGATCAGGCCAGGTCCCCCATCCACACCCGACGGCCCAGTTCGTCCAACTCGGTCTTCAGCCGACGGCACTCCGGCAACGCTCTGCCCAGCAGACGCCAGTACTCAGGGCCGTGCCCAGCCACACGAACGTGGGCCAGTTCGTGCGCCACCAGCCGTCGTCCGATCTGCCCCTCGGAGACCTTCGGCACCGCGCCGAAGGCCCCCGCGAGGTACGAGGCCATCAGATCTTCCTCATCCGTGGGATCCCAGTCCGCGACCGAAGACAGCTCCGTCGCACCACGCTCGTCCTTCTCGGTGAGCCAGAGCTGCCCCGGTTCCAGGAGTCGACCGCCTCCCGGTGTCCGCAGCAGGGAAGGATCGTGACCGGTAAAGACCAGCTGGGCGCCCTTGGGATTCACCCACGGAGCCTGGAAGAGGCGTACGACCTCTGCTGCGAAGCGCGAGTGCAGGCTGGCGTCCAGTTCGTCGATGAGGAGGACCGCTCCCGTGTCGAGGGCGAGCAGGAGCGGACCGATCAACGCGAACCAGGAGCGGGTGCCCCAGGACTCGGAAGACCAGTCCATCGCCGTCCGCTCACCACCGCCCGCGTGGATCAGCTGGACCAGAGGGCGCCCGGATGACGACTGCTCGACCTCCACACCCACGATGCCGAGGTCGGCGACCCTCAGCAGTTCCTCGGCCCGTCGCCGGAAGCCTTCGCTCCGGAGGAGCTTCATGGCCGTGTAGTCCTCGCGCTGGGTGCGCTCGGTCTCGGGAGTGACGTCCCAGAGGTTGTTCTTGAACCAGTCGAAGATCGGGGTGAGCTGTTCATGGCCGTCATTCGCGGCACGCGTCAGGAGGAGGGCGTCCTGCCTGGTGGTACGGGCCAGTCGTGTGCGGTCGTGGAGCCGGTCACCGGGAAAGTCGAAGACCTTGTCACGTCCGGCGTCCCGGTCGAACCACACCTGCCGGCGGCCCTTGGGATAGGCGTAGAGCCATTCCGCCTCGACCCGCCGTGCGCCCAGCTCGAACCCGTACGTCCAGCGGACACCGTTACCGAGGACGAAGTCCGCCTCGTACAGGGACGTCTCCGACGCGGCCTTGGGATCCAGGGCGAACTCGTCACGGGGAATCCCGTCGTAGGACGTCCAGTCGGCGTAGGACCTCAGGACCGCGTGACGCATGTTCTTGAGCGCGGCGATCACATTGGACTTACCAGAGGCGTTGGCTCCGAAGACAGCGACGACGGTGTGGACAGGAAGTCGACTGCCGTCCGAAAGGGCCAGTTCACGCGCTGCGGCCCGCTCTCTCTCGCTGTCCTCGGGTGCGACGAACGACAGCTCCTGCTCGTTGCGCAGGGACCGGACGTTCGCCACCCGAAATCTCAGCAGCATCCTGGCTCCTTCATGGCGGACAGACTAGTCACACCATCCGGCCCGCGTACGCGGGTGTGCGGCGGCGGTCGAAACATGGCGTCCGGTCGGCCACCGCCGCACAGCTCCCGGCGGGAATCCCTACAGGAAGGAGTTGATCTCGATCGTCTCGGTGCGGCCGGGGCCGACGCCGATCGCGGAGATCGGTGCGCCGGACATGTCCTCCAGCGCCTTCACGTACGCCTGCGCGTTCTTCGGCAGGTCGGAGAAGGTCTTGGCCTTCGTGATGTCCTCCGACCAGCCCGGCAGCATCTCGTAGACCGGCTTCGCGTGGTGGAAGTCGGTCTGGCTGTACGGAAGCTCCTCGACGCGCTTGCCGTCGATCTCGTACGCGACACACACCGGGATCTGCTCCCAGCCGGTCAGCACGTCCAGCTTGGTGAGGAAGAAGTCGGTGAGGCCGTTGACCCGGGTCGCGTACCGCGCGATCACGGCGTCGAACCAGCCGCAGCGACGGTCGCGGCCGGTGGTGACGCCGCGCTCGCCGCCGATCCGGCGCAGCGCCTCGCCGTCCTCGTCGAACAGTTCCGTCGGGAACGGGCCCGCGCCGACGCGCGTGGTGTACGCCTTGAGGATGCCGATGACCCGGCTGATCTTCGTCGGGCCCACGCCCGCACCGGTGCAGGCACCGCCCGCCGTCGGGTTCGACGAGGTGACGAAGGGGTACGTGCCGTGGTCGACATCGAGCAGCGTGCCCTGACCGCCCTCGAACAGGACGACCTTGCCCTCGTCGATGGCGTTGTTCAGGACCAGCGTCGTGTCCGCGATGTACGGCTTGATCTGCTCCGCGTACTGGAGCATCTCCTCGACGATCTTGCCGGACTCGATGGCGCGCCGGTTGAAGACCTTGGCGAGGAGCTGGTTCTTCTGCTCCAGGGCCGCCTCGACCTTCTGCTCCAGGATCGACTCGTCGTAGAGGTCCTGGACGCGGATGCCCACCCGATTGATCTTGTCGGCGTACGTCGGGCCGATACCGCGCCCGGTCGTGCCGATCCGGCGCTTGCCGAGGAACCGTTCCGTCACCTTGTCGATCGTGACGTTGTACGGGGTGATCAAATGGGCATTGCCGCTGATCAGGAGCTTGGACGTGTCCACGCCGCGCTCGTTCAGCCCACTCAGCTCGGAAAGCAGGACCGCCGGATCGACGACGACACCGTTCCCGATGACCGGGGTGCACCCCGGCGACAGGATTCCGGAGGGGAGGAGATGGAGTGCGTATTTCTGGTCACCGACGACCACCGTGTGGCCGGCGTTGTTGCCGCCCTGGTAACGCACCACGTAGTCAACGGACCCACCGAGCAAGTCGGTGGCCTTTCCCTTGCCCTCGTCACCCCACTGAGCACCGAGCAGCACAAGTGCGGGCACAGGCGTACACCCCTTCCGGGCGGGGCATGTCCAACGTCAGGGGGCGTACATGAACGTCGTACACGCCGTACGACGATGTACGGCACGGCCTGAACCGTCGAACCGGGTGCCCCGGAATAGACGAAGCCCCTGGCGCAATAGCGAAAGGGGCTCTTGCACCAAGATGCTACCCGAGGAAGGACCGAGGTGTCGGCTGCCCAGCCCCCCGGCGACGGTGCGCACCAGCTGCTGGTGGTCATCGATCCGGTGGCCCGCCGGACCGACGGCGAGTCCGTTCGCATCGCGAAGGACGTGCTCAGCGCCGGTTCGCATGCCAAGATCTGCCTGCCCGAAGGGCCCGAGGAATTCGCACGGGCCTTGTCCCGCAGGGGTGTTCGACGCCCGGTGGTGGTCGGCGACGACCTCGCGCTGCGGCGGGCGGTGGCCCTGCTGCACCGGGAACGGGACCCGGCCGACAAGTCGCTCGCGCTGATCCCGGTCGGCTCCGCCGACGCGCTGGAACTCGCACACTCGCTCGGCGTGCCGCGGGGCGCGGTGGCGGCGGCGCGCACCGCCCTCGACGGGGCCGTGCGCAGGCTCGACCTGCTGGTCGACGACAGCGACGGCCTGGTGCTGGGCGCTCTGCACATCCCGGCCCACCCGACCCACCCCGCTCATCAGGCCCATCAGACCCATCAGGCCCACCTGCTGGATCGCACCCCGGACCGGGCCCCGGGCCATGTCACGGGCAGTGGGGCGCCGCCGGACGCGGCGACCGCCCCCACCGGGGCCACGGCCATGTGGGACACCTGCCGCTCGCTGGTCCGCGCCCTCGTGCGCCCGACCCCGTCGAAGCCCCCGGACCCGCCCCGCACGCACCGGCTGCGGGTCGAGGCGGACGGCGTCCTGCTGAACGACCTGGACCGCCCGGTCGAGTCCGTGACCGTGACCTCGTGCGGCGACGACGGCCTCGCGGAGGTGGTGATACGTCCTCCGGAGGCGGACCCGGTCATGGCGGAGGCGAAGGCGGTCACGGTCTCGGGCGCGGACTTCCGCTACCGCGCGGACACCCAGGTCGGCGGGCCGGTCCGGACGCGTACGTGGACGGTGCGGGCAGGGGCCTGGGGACTGATGCTGCCGGCCGAGGCAGGGGCGTCGGCCGGGGGATAGACCCCGGCAAGGCAGTGCTGGGGGCGCCCGGGCGCCGGGAGCGAGGGTCGAAGCTGCCGGTCGTCGGGCACCCCGTGGTCGTCAGGCGCCCCGGTGGCCAGAGCCCCGGCCCTCGTCGGCGGTCGGCAGGTCGAGCGTCTTGCGGTGCTGGCGCCAGCGGTCCATCATCCCGGCCAGCTCCACCTGCACGAACTCGAAGAACGCCGCTGTCTCGGCGAGCCTGGCCCCGGCAGGGGTGTGCTCCCCCAGGGTGCGGGCACCTTCCTTCAGGGTGTTCTCCCAGCGGGTGAGCACCCGGTCACGGTTGGCGAAGGTGGTGTACCAGAGCTCGTTGTGGAGGCGGTAGCGATCCCGCCGCGAGCCCGGCTCGCGCTCGCGGCCGACCATGCTGACCTGCGTGAGGTAGTTGATCGCGCCGGACACCGCAGCGGGGCTGATCTGCAGTGCCAGGGCGAGCTCGGCGGACGTCATCGACCCGTCGTCGTCCGCGAGGAGCGCGGCGAAGACGCGGGACGCCATCCGCTGCATCCCCGCCTCCGTCATGTCTGACGCGAACCGCTCCACGAACCGCGAGACGGCCTCCGTGTCCCGCTCTGTCCGCGCGCCCTGTTCGGTTTCGCTGGTCATCGCCCGATCGTCTCCCCTGTTTCCTCGGCCCCCACCGCTTCTCCGGCTTCGCCGTGGCTCCAACTTTATACGCTTCCTTAACTTCACAAATTTGTGAAAGTAGCGTACGTTCAGAACATGACGCAGGCAATCAGGGTGGCCGGGCTGTGCAAGTCGTTCGGCCGGACGCGCGCGCTCACCGGCCTCGACCTCGCGGTCGAGGCCGGTGAGGTTCATGGCTTCCTCGGGCCCAACGGCTCCGGGAAGTCCACCACCATCCGGGTGCTGCTCGGACTGCTGCGAGCCGACTCCGGCACCGCTCGGCTGCTCGGCCGCGATCCATGGGGCGACGCGGTCGAGCTCCACCGGAGAGTGGCGTACGTCCCGGGCGACGTCACGCTGTGGCGCAATCTGTCGGGCGGCGAGGTGATCGATCTCTACGGGCGGCTGCGCGGCGGCCTCGACCGGACCAGACGGGCCGAGCTGGTCGAGCGCTTCGAACTCGACCCGACGAAGAAGGGGCGCACGTATTCCAAGGGCAACCGGCAGAAGGTCGCCCTCGTCGCCGCCTTCGCCTCCGACGTGGATCTGTTGATCCTCGACGAGCCGACCAGTGGCCTCGATCCGCTGATGGAGGAGGTCTTCCAGGACTGTGTCGCCGAGGAACGCACGCGCGGGCGCACGATCCTGCTGTCCAGCCACATCCTCAGCGAAGTGGAGACGCTCTGCGACCGGGTCAGCATCATCCGTCAGGGTCGGACGGTCGAGACCGGTTCGCTGGCCGGCATGCGTCACCTCACCCGTACGAACATCACCGCCGAGCTGATCGGCCCACCCGACGGGCTCGCACGCCTTCCCGGCGTCCATGACCTCCGGGTGCAGGGCCTTCGCGTGACGCTCCAGGTCGACACGGACAAGCTGGACGCGGTGCTCAGGACGCTCTCCGCATCGGGCATCCGGACTCTGACGAGCACGCCGCCCACGCTGGAGGAGCTCTTCCTCCGCCACTACACGACGGACACGGCGGGCGCGGCCGACACGACGGACACGGCAGATGCGACGGAAACAGCGGACACGACGAATACGGCGGGCGGAACAGACGGCGGGGCGGAGAGCCGGACGAAGAACGGCGCGGGCGGGCCGGACGGCGCGGATGGCCCGGACGGCGCTGGTAGGCCGGAGGGCGGCGAGGGCGTGGGGGTGACGGTGCGGTGACTGCTGTGACCATGACCGTGCCGACCGGTGCCGGGCCCCGGACCGGCTCAGTGGCCCGGCAGTTCGCGGGCACGGGAGCGCTGCTGCGGCTCGCGCTGCGGCGCGACCGGATCATGCTGCCGATCTGGGTGCTCGTGCTCGGCGGCTCCTTCTCCCCCGTCGCCGGCTCCTTCGCCTCGCTGTACGACACCGCCTCCGGTCGGGCCGAGCTTGCCGCGTCGATGAACGGCAACAGTTCTCTCAGGGCTCTGTACGGGCCGGTCTTCACCGACTCCGTCGGCGGTCTCGTCAGCTGGCGGATGGTCTGCTTCGGCGGGGCGCTGGCCGCTGTGATGAGCCTGATCGTCGTCGTGCGGCACACCCGTGAGGAAGAGGAGACCGGGCGTCAGGAAATGTTGTCCTCCGCGATGGTGGGGCGCCGTGCCCCGCTGACGGCCGCGCTGCTCACCGCGTTGATCGCCAACGCCGCGCTGGCGCTGGTCGTCGCGGCCGGCATGGCCGGCTCCGGCGCGGGCGGGTCCGGCGCGGTGGCGCTCGCGGCGGCGGTCGCCGGGACGGGTGCGCTGTTCGCCTGCACGGCGGCGATGGCAGCTCAGTTCACCGAGAGCGCGCGGCTCGCGAAGGGGCTCACGGCGGCGGTGATCGGTGCCGCGTTCGTCCTGAAGGCGGCGGGCGATGCGGCGACGGACGACGGTTCGTCGGTCCTGACCTGGCTCTCCCCCCTCGGCTGGGCGGAGAACGTGCGGGCATACGCAGGGACACGCTGGTGGGTGCTGCTCGTCATGGCGGCCGCGATCACGGTCCAGGCCGTCCTGGCCTTCGCCCTGGCTGGGCGGCGCGATGTCGGCATGAGCTTCCTGGCGACCCGGCCCGGGCCGGCGCGGGGGCGGATATCGTCCGCCTCCGGGCTCGCGCTGCGGCTCCAGCGGGGAGCGCTGATCGGCTGGACGCTGTCGTTCGCCGCGGTCGGGGTCGTTTTCGGCGGGCTGACCGACGGGGCGGCGGACCTGGTCGGCGACAACCCGAAGACGCGGGAGATCTTCGAGCGGATGGGCGGTCAGTCCGGTCTGACCGACGCCTTCCTCGCGGCGATGGTCTCCATGCTCGGCATGGTCGCCGCGCTGTACATCGTGGCGTCGGTGCTGCGGCTGCACGGCGAGGAGACGGCCGGGCGCGCCGAACCGGTGCTGGCGTGCGGGGTGGGCCGACTGCGGTGGGCGGCGGGGCATCTGGTGGTCGCGTTCGGCGGGGCGGCCCTGATCATGGTGGTGGGCGGAGTCGGCCTGGCCGCCGGGTACGGCCACGACCTCCCGGCCGTGCTGGGGGCATCGCTGGTCCAGTTGCCCGCGATCTGGCTGCTGGGCGGCGTCACGGTCCTGCTGTACGGGGCGCTCCCGAAGGCCGCGGCGGCCTCCTGGGGCGTGGCCGGGACATGTCTGGCGCTCGGGTGGATCGGGCCCGCGCTGGATCTGCCCCAACCGGTGATGGACCTATCGCCGTTCACCCACCTGCCGAAGCTGCCGGGAGGTACCGGGATGGAGTGGGGCCCCGTGCTCGCGCTGACGGCGATAGCGGTGGCGCTGGTGGGCGCCGGGGCGGTGGCGCTGCGACGACGCGATGTCCTGACCTGATGGCGCGGCAAGGAGATGAAGAGGCAGTGAGATGTGGAGGCGAAGGGACGAGGAGCAAAGAGAGAAACGGTGACGCAGTGACACGGTGATGCGGGCAGGGCCCGGGTGCAACCGCCCTGCGGCCCGCCCGCGTCACTCCGGTCATGGAGAACCGGGGCGAAGCCGTTCGCGGAATCGTCGGCTGCCTCGCAGCCGCCGTCGGTGGAGTGGTCGGCCTGCTCGCCTGGGCCCCGTACGGCCGACACGGCATCTTCGGCGGCTTCGAAGGGGAGTCGGAGTGGAACGTGCTCTGGCTGGGGCTCCCCGTCATGGTGCTCGGCGGCATCACGACCGGGATCGCTCTCTTCGCCCTCCTGTGGGGAAAGTGGCGGTCGGCCCTCGGGGCGGCGGCGCTCCTCGCGGGACTCGCGGCCTTCGGGCTGGCCTTCGACGTGCTGGCCGGCCCACCGGTCTGCGGACCCGGATGCTGAGCAGGAGCTGACAGAGCAGGAGCCGCCGTGTCCCGCGTATCCGGGCCGGGACAAAGGATCCGGGAAACCGGGCCGGGCACAGGGGCCGGGGAGCCGGGACCGGGTTCCCGGGACCGGCGCGTGTGCCCTGTCGCCCTTCGCTCGGGTCACAGCTCGACGCGGAGTTCCTTCAGTCCCCTGATCACGTAGCCCGGGTTCCATTCCGGCTCGGCCACCAGCCGGAGGCCCGGGGCGCGGCGCAGCAACTCGCCGAAGGAGGCGGCGAGTTCGACCCGGGCGAGCGGGGCGCCCAGACAGAAGTGGATGCCCGCGCCGAAGGTGATGTGCGGATTCTCGCGTCGGCTCAGGTCCAGGGCGTCCGGAGCCTCGAAGCGGGCGGGATCACGGTTGGCGGAGCCGAAGAGCAGGGCCACTTCGGAGCCGCGCGGCACGACCGTGCCGTCGATCTCGATGTCGTCGAGGACCCAGCGCTCGAACATCTGGAGCGGAGTGTCGTACCGCATCAGCTCCTCGATCGCCGTCGGCAGCAGTCCGTGGTCGGCGCGCAGGGCTGCGAGCTGTTCGGGGTGGCGCAGCAGCGTCCACCAGCCGTTCACCGTGGTATTGACGGTCGCCTCGTGTCCGGCGTTGAGAAGCAGTACGCAGGTGGAGATCATCTCCTGTTCGCTCAGCCGCTCCCCCTCGTCGTGGGCGGCGATGAGCGCGGAGACCAGATCCGTACCCGGGTTCTTGCGCCGCTCCGCGATCAGCTCGCGCAGGTACGCGGAGAAGTCGAGCGAGGCGCGCACGGCGGCACGGGCGGTCTCCTCGGACGGGTTCAGCTCGAACATTCCGCAGATCGCCGCCGACCAGGGGCGCAACGGGCCGCGGTCGGACTCCGGGATGCCGAGCATCTCGGCTATGACCGCCACGGGCAGCGGCTCGGCGACCGCCGTGAGCAGATCGCCGCCGCCCGCCTCGACGAACGAGTCGACCAGCTCGGCGGCGAGCCGCCGTACCGTCGGGACGAGCCGCTCGACCGTGCGCGGGGTGAACGCCTTGGAGACCAGGCGCCGGATCCGGGTGTGGTCGGGCGCCTCCAGGTCGAGGAGGCCCTGCCCGTTGAGAGTGTGGAAGGGCTCGTGCTCGGCGGGCGGCGGGGTGCGGCCGAACTCCTCGTGGGTGAAGCGGTGCAGGTACGTACGGCCCAGGCGGCGATCGCGCAGCAGCGCGGACACATCGGCGTGGTGCGGGACGAGCCACTGGTCGCTTGGCTCGAAGTAGTGCACCCGTCCGGCCGCCCGCAGCGCGGTATAGGCCGGGTACGGATCGGCGACGAACGCCGGTGACCACGGGTCGAAGGACGCGTGGGAGCCGGAGGGCTCGGACGACCGGAAGGAAACATCGGCCGTGGAACGGGAAGACGGGCTCATACAGGGACGCTAACCGGCCAGGTCGCCGTCGACCAGCCCCGTGCCCGGCCGGGCCTCTCCGCCCTCGGCCGTGGCCGGGTGCCGGCTCAGGACGGGGTGACCAGCCTGGCCTCGTACGCGAAGACGGCGGCCTGTGTGCGGTCGCGCAGCCCCAGCTTCACCAGGATGCGGCTGACATGGGTCTTGATGGTGGACTCGGCGACGACCAGGTGCGAGGCGATCTCCGCGTTCGACCGGCCCTGGGCGATGAGGACGAGCACCTCCGTCTCGCGTTCCGTGAGGTCCCCGACCCGGGCGAGCGCGGGCGGACGCGGGGCCTCGGCGAGCTTGGCGAACTCGTTGATCAGCCGCTTGGTGACGGTCGGGGCGAGCAGCGCCTCACCGGCGGCCACCACCCTTACGCCATCGGCCAGTTGTCGGGCGGAGGCGTCCTTGAGGAGGAAGCCGGACGCTCCGGCGCGCAGCGCCTGGTAGACGTACTCGTCCAGGTCGAACGTGGTCAGCACCAACACCTTGGCGTCCGCGTCGGCGGCGACGATCTCGCGGGTGGCCTCGATGCCGTTGAGTTCCGGCATCCGGATGTCCATCAGCACCACGTCGGGACGCAGCGCCGCGACCTTCGCGATGGCCTGGCGACCGTCGACCGCCTCGCCGACGACCTCGATTCCCGGCATGGCGTTGAGCAGGACCGAGAATCCCTCGCGGACCATCATCTGGTCGTCCACGATCAGCACCCTGATGGGCGGGTCGCCGGGGAGCGAGCCGGAGCCGGAAGCAGAAGCGGAAGCGAAGGCCGAGGTCATGCCTGTCCCACCCGACCCGCCTGTTCCGCCTGTCCCACCCGACCCACCTGCTCCGCCCGCTCACCCTGCTTGCCCTGTTCATCCCGGTGTGCCGCGTCCGCAGCGCTCACAGCCTTCACCCGGTCCACCTCGTTCCCCTCCGTCGTTCGCTTCGCCCGCGTCTCCCGGGTCGCCTCGGTAGCCGCCGCTCCCTGCGTCACCGGCATCACCAGGGTCGTCTCGCTCATGTCGCGCGCCGTGCTCGGTTCGGGGTCGAGTGCCACGGGGATGAACGCGGCGATCTCGTAGCCGCCCTCCTCGGTTTCCCCGGCCGTCATCGTGCCATTCAGCATCGTGACCCGCTCCCGCATCCCCGTGATCCCGTGGCCGGCGCCCGGCGAAGGCTTCACCGGGGCGGTCGGCGGCCCATTCACGACACGCAGCCCCAGCCCGCCGAGCACGTAACCGATCTCCACCTTGGCGGTCGCGCCCGGTGCGTGCCGCAGCGTGTTGCTGAGTGCCTCCTGAATGATCCGGTACGCCGAGAGCTCGACGCCCTGCGGCAGTTCACGTATCGCGCCGGTGACCGTCTTCCCGGTCTCCAGCCCCGCCTCGCGCACATTGGCGAGGAGCCCGTCGAGCTGGGCGAGGGTGGGCTGGGGAGCGTCCGGCACCTGCTGGTCGTCGGCCCGTACGACGCCGAGGACCCGACGCAGCTCGGTGAGGGCGGAGACCGCGTTCTCGCGGATCGTGACGAACGCCTGCTCCAGCTCGGGCGGCGGGTTCTCCACCCGGTACGGGGCGGCCTCGGCCTGGATCGCGACGACCGACATGTGGTGGGCGACCACGTCGTGCAGTTCCCGGGCGATGGTGGTGCGCTCCTCCAGCAGGGTGCGCCGGTCGCGTTCGACGGCGGTCACCGTGCGCTGCACCGTGACCTCGCGCTCCGCGTCGCGACGGATCTGCACCACGGCGACCAGCAGCAGTGCGAACGCGGAGGCGAAGGCGAGGGGACCATTGGCCCCCGTGGAGTGCCAGCCTCCGAGGCTTTCCAACAGGGCGCCGTACAACCCGGTGATCCCCCACATCCAGGCGGCGGTACGGGGCCGGGTCCGGGCCGCGACCACCACCAGCACCACTAGGTGCGAGAGGAGCGTGCTCGGCGTCCACGGCCAGCCGTCGCTGCCGAAGATCGCCGCGAACGGGGCGAGTGCCAGCGACGCCCAGAACGCACCGACCGGCCGGACCAGCGTCATCAGCACCGTGGCCGCGGGAAGCAGCACGGTCACGACGCCCCCGACCATGAAACGCAGACCCGAGGAATCCTCCGAGGCCAGGCCCATGACTGCCACGAAGAACGCGGCCACGCCGACCAGGGCATGAGGCGTCCAGGCGGCCCGCGCACGCATCCGGCCCGGCAGCCTGCCGGTCAGCAGCCCGTCCGTCCGCATCCGTTCCAGCGGACGGTAGGCGAAGGCGTTGCTGAAGAGATCCTGTCGCAGTCCGCCCAACGCCCTTGCGGCCAGCCTGAACTCGGGGCTTCTGGTTTTGGTCTCGGTCACGCTTCCACGGTAGGCGCCGGTACGGCCCGGGACGTCAGCAGTGATGCGGATCCTGAGCCGTCCATCGCAAGTACTACGGAGCGGTTCGTGTAGCCCGTTCATCGCCGAGAGAATCGACTACGGAACCCGTTCCCGGGCGATGCGCGCGTGAGCGGGTGCGGCACCGGCCGACAGCACGGCACCGGCCGGTGGCACTGGACCAGCCGGTCGTACGGAACCGTCTTGGCCGCTCGGGACCGGCCGGTGGGGCGTGGCAGAACGTGGTGCCCAGCGGGGACGTCTCCGTCGCAGGAACGTTTCCGCCACGGGGACGTCTCCGTCCCGGATCACCAGGCCAGTTGCGCGAGTTCCTCCGCCACCACCGCGCACGCGTCGCTCGCCGGGTCGATCAGCGGGAAGTGGCCGACCTCGGGCAGCAGGGTCAGCCCCACCGTCTCCCCGGCCCGCGCCGCCGCGTCGACGAACGCCTCCGCGACGGGTTGCGGCACATCGCGATCGGTGGTGCCCTGCACCACGACCGTCGCGATGCCGGTGGGCAGCAGCACGGCCGGGTCGGCGTGACGGGACCGTTCCTCGAACTCCTCCTCGCGGCCGAGGAACTGACCGACCGCCCCCGAACACACATCGAGCTCGACGGCCCTGGTGAAGTCCGCGATCGGCGCGAGGGCCACGACACCCCGCAACGGGGGCGGCGCGGGCAGCCGCCACGGCGACCCCTCGGGCAGCACGTGCCGGGCGGCGGCCCACAGGGCGAGGTGCCCGCCCGCCGAATGCCCGGTGAGGACGATCCGCCGTACGTCGGCCTCCGGGAGTTCCCGGGCCAGCAGGGCCGGCAGCGCGTCCATCGCCGCGGCGGCGTCGTCGAACGTCTCGGGCCAGCGGCCCGCGACCGGCCCGTCCCCCCGCTGCTGCGGGATCTCGCCACCGCGCCGGTACTCGACACTGGCCACGGCGAACCCGCGCCGCGCGAGGAAGTCCGCGAACGGCGACACGTGCCGGCGGTCGTACGACGCCCGCCAGGCGCCACCGTGCAGGACGACCACCACCGGCGCCCCGGTCCGGCCGTCCCGCGGGGCATAGAAGTCGATCAGCTGGTCGGGGTGGTTCCCGTAGGCGGCGGACGCGTCGGGGGCGACCGGTGGATGAGAGAAGGCCGATTCGGTCTCGGCTGCGTCCCGATCACGCGCGGCAGAATCCGACATGCTGCTCCAACCCGTCCTGTCCGTCTCGTCCGTTGGGCCCGACTGCCCGGGAGTCGATGGCGTGTACTCGACGGTCCGCCAGTCCAACTGGCCTGACCTGCGGGGACGGTACCAGTACCGATGGTTCCCGTCCCCGCCGACGGATCAGGACAACACCCGGCCGGTCCCGGGCACTCGGTTACCCAGTGCCCCTCCCGGCACTGTGACGACACGGCCTAGGCCTCGAGCCGCCGTCCGTCGAGTACTTCGCCGAGCACCCGCGCCGCCCGCTCGACGTCCGCGAACCCCACGTACAGCGGGGTGAATCCGAACCGCAGCACGTCGGGACGCCGCAGGTCACCGACGACGCCCCGCTCGATGAGGGCGCCCATGACCGCCTCCGCGTCCTCGCACCGCAGCGCGACCTGGCTGCCGCGCTCCGCGTGCGCGACCGGGGTGAGGGAGGTGACCCGGCCCTCGGGGACGTACGCGGCGACGCACTCCAGGAAGAAGTCCGTCAGCGCCAGGGACTTGGCCCGTACCGTCTCGATCGACACCCCGTCCCACACGTCCAGCGACGCCTCCAGCGCGAGCATGGAGAGGATGTCGGGGGTGCCGACCCGGCCCCGTACGGCGCCGTCCGCCGGAACGTACCCGGGCGTCATCCCGAACGGGTCGGCGTGCGACGTCCATCCGGGCAGGGGCGAGTCGAAGTCCGCCTGATGGCGCTCGGCGACGTACAGATAGGCGGGCGAACCGGGGCCGCCGTTCAGGTACTTGTACGTGCAGCCGACCGCCAGGTCCACGCCGTGCGCGTCGAGCCCCACCGGCAGGGCGCCCGCGCTGTGGCACAGGTCCCAGACTGCGACGGCGCCCGCGGCGTGCACGGCGTCGGTGAGCCCGGCCAGGTCGTGGAGCCTGCCGGTGCGGTAGTCGACGTGGTTGAGCAGGACGGCCGCGGTACGGGGACCGAGGGCGCCCGGCACCTCTGCGGGGGCGGTCGGGACGAGCCGGTGGCCGGTCATCCGGGCCGCGGACGCCGCGATGTACCCGTCCGTGGGGAACGTCGTCGCGTCGACGAGGATCTCGTCACGCCCCTCGGGCGCCAGCCGGGTCGCGGCGACGAGGGCCTTGAAGACGTTCACGCTGGTGGAGTCGCCGACGACGATCTGTCCGGCGGCGGCGCCGACGAGCGGGGCGATGCGGTCGCCGATCCGCTCGGGCGCGGTCCACCAGCCGCTCTCGTCCCAGGACCGGATACGCAGCTCCCCCCACTCACGGGTGAGCACGTCCTGGAGCCGGCCGGGCACATGGGCGGGCAGCGCACCGAGCGAGTTGCCGTCCAGGTAGACGGTGTCGTCGAGCGCGAACAGTTCGCGTCGGCCGGCCAGTCGGTCTGCGGCGTCGAGCCCGGCGGCCCGCGCGCCGAACTCCTCGGACGCCCAGGCGCGGACGTCGGATGCGGGGGCGTGCCCGGCGCGGACGCCGGATTCCGGGGCGTGCCCGGCGAAGGTCTCAGACATGGCTGCGCGCACTCCACAACTCGGGGAAGACGTTCTTCGTGGCCCGCTTCTCCAGCCAGGCGACCCCGGCGGAACCACCGGTACCGGTCTTCGAGCCCATCGCGCGCCGGGTGGCGACGAGGTGGTCGTTGCGCCAGCGCCACACCAGTTCGCCGACGTCGGTGAGCGCCTCACCGAGCCGGACCAGTTCGTCGTTCTGGTCGGGATTGGCGTAGATCTCCGCCCAGACGGCCTCGACCTCGGGCGACGGCTCGTACTTCTGCGTCAGGTCACGTCCGAGCACGGACTGCGGTACGGCGTGGCCGCGCCGGGCGAGCAGGGCGAGCGTCTCGTCGTACAGACTCGGTTCGGCCAGCGCCTTCTCCAGCTCGGCGTGGACGCGGGGTGCGCCCCGGTGCGGCACCAGCATGGACGCGGACTTGTCGCCGAGCAGGAACTCCATCCGCCGGTACATCGCCGACTGGAAACCGGAACCCTCGCCGAGGGCGCCCCGGTAGGAGTTGAACTGGGCGGGGGTGAGCTGGGCGAGCGGCGTCCAGGAGGCGTTGAGCGCCTCCAGTTCGCGCACGGACCGCTTCAGCGCATCGCGCGCGACGGTCAGCCGGTCCTCGCGCAGGGCGTGCGCGGCGGTCTCCCACTCGTGCACGATGACGGTGAACCACAACTCCATGACCTGGGTGGTGACCAGGAAGACCATCTCGCCCGGGTCGTCGGAGAGAGGGTGCTGGAGGTGGGTCAGGACATCCGCCTGGACGTAGTCCTCGTACGGAGTCGTTCCCGCGAAGTCGAGATGCGGGGTCTCCGCACCGGTGGCTTCGGGGTCGGGGTGAATCGTCGACATTGCTGTCTCCTCGACACGAGCTTCCGGGTAGCGGTCCGCCCCTTCCGTGAGGTGGTGGAGCTCCGGTCCCCTGTCGGCATCCTAAACGGAGGCCGGGAGAGCACGCAGGCCCCGCGGACGTGGGTGCCACCGTCCGCGGGGCCCGGAATGCCGAGTGCGTGAGGGTGCGCATGGACGCATCGGGTACGCGTACGTTCCGCACGCGTACCCGCACACGCTCACGCGCGTACGCGGCACACATCGCCCGCGCGGGTGCCCTCGGCCGGGCGGTCCCGGGTGCCCCGGCCGAGGGGCTCGGATACCTCAGCCGAGGGTCTCGGCGGCGGTCGGCGATGAGTCCCGCAGGAACGTCGTGCAGCGCTCGTACTCCTCCTGCTCACCGATCGCCCCGGCGGCGCGTGCCAGCGCGTGCAGGGCACGCAGGAAGCCGCGGTTCGGCTCGTGCTCGAACGGCACCGGGCCGTGGCCCTTCCATCCGGCCCGGCGCAGTGCGTCGAGGCCGCGGTGGTAGCCGGTGCGTGCGTAGGCGTACGACTCGACGACGCGACCGCCCTCGAACGCCTCGTCGGCGAGCTGCGCCCAGGCCAGGGAGGAGGTCGGGTACTTCGCGGCGACATCTGCGGGGGCCGCGCCGCTCGCGAGCAGTTCGCGCGGCTCGGGGTCGTCCGGCAGATGGGTCGGGGGCGGTCCCCCGAGCAGGTTCTCGTGGATCGACATGCGTTCAAGTGTGCCTGGCACATGCGCGTCGGGGGTACCCGGGCGCACGGCGATGAGGCGGTTCACGCCGGTGCGTGCGGGCACTCCCCGTTGCGGGGGTTCACGTCGGGTGTCGTCCGGCGTCTCCCGCGCCTCCCGCGTCCCCCGGCCCTCCCGCTCCTTTGCCACGAGCGGACTCGTCACGCGCCGGCTGCTCACGCGCGGGTTCCCCGTGCGCAGGTTGCACAGGCTCCTCGTGTGCGGACTCGTCATGCGCGGATTCCTCGCGCGCGGACTCCTCGCGCGCGGGTTCCAGGGGCGGGGCGACGACGCCGCAGTGCACCGCGCACTCGGGCCGCACCCGCCCCTCCGGCCGCGCCCTTCCCCGGCCCTTCCGCCACCCCGTCCAGTCCTTCCACCGATCCACCCTCCGGCCCTCCGGTTCGCCTCTCCCCTCCGCCTCCCTCTCCGCTGCCGGCACCGGCGGGTTCCGTACGGCCGCCCAGGCGATCAGCGAGCCCAGCACGAGCAGCCCGGCGCACATCGGCATGGCCCGCCGGAACGTCACCGCGAACTCCTCGGCATTCCGGTACGCCTCCGGCCCCATCCCGGCGAGCAGCGGCAGCGCGGCCACCGCGATCAGCCCGGCGGCGCGGGCGGCAGCGTTGTTGATGCCGCTGGCGAGACCGGCCCGTGCGGTGTCCACGGAGGCCAGGACGGTCGCGGTGAGCGGTGCCACGAGGGTGACCATTCCGGCGCCGAGCACGGCGACGGCCGGGAGAACGTCCGTGAGGTAGGCGGAGACGGAGTGCGCCCCGGGCCGGACCCGCAGCATCAGCAGCATCCCGGTGGCGGCGACCAGGGGGCCCACGCCGAGCGGGATACGGGGGCCGATGCGCTGCCCCAGCTCGCCCGAGGAGGCGGAGAAGATCAGCATCAGCAGGGTCATGGGCAGCAGGGCTGTGCCCGCGCCGAGGGCCGAGTACCCGGCCACGACCTGGAGCTGGATCGCGGAGAGGAAGAAGAATCCGCCCAGCGCCGCGTACACGCACAGGGTGATCACGTTGACGACGGTGAACTGCCGGGAAGCGAACACGGAGGGCGGCAGCATCGGGTTCCGCCGTCGGCGTTCCACGCGTACGAACGCGGCCCCGAGGGCGACCCCGGCGACGGCCGTCCCGATCACCACGCCGGACACGCCCCGGCCGGGGGCCTCGATCAGCGCGTAGGTCACCAGGGCCAGGGCGAGCGCGGCGAGCACGGCGCCCAGGACGTCGAAGCGCCCGTGGGCGTGCGGGTCGCGCGATTCCGGTACGTGGCGCAGCGCCACCGGAACGCAGATCGCGGCGAGCGGCACGTTGAGGAGGAACACCCATCGCCATCCCGGCCCGTCGACGAGCCAGCCGCCGACGAACGGCCCGACGGCGGCCCCGATCCCGCCGAACCCCGACCACAGCCCGACCGCACGGGCCCGGTCGTCGGGGTGGAAGCTCGCCTGGATCAGCGCCAGCGAACCGGGGGTGAGAAGTGCCCCGCCGATGCCCTGGAGTGCGCGGGCGATGATCAGGACGACGGCGTTCGGCGCGGCCCCGCACATCACGGAGGCGGCGGCGAACCAGACGATCCCGACGACGAAGACCCTGCGCCGCCCGAACCGGTCGCCGAGGGCACCGCCGAGGAGGATCAGCCCGGCGAGGGTCAGCATGTAGGCGTTGACGGTCCATTGCAGGGCGGCCAGGTCGGTGCCGAGGTCCTTGCCGATGCGAGGCAGGGCGACGTTGATGACGGTGGAGTCCAGCAGGGCCATGCTGGAGCCGAGCACGGTGGTGAGGACGACCCACCGCCCCGCAGGGGAGGCGACGCGGATGGCTCCCGTCTCTGCGTCAGGCATATGAGCAGCATCCCCGCTCGGGGCCGCAGCAGCCATCGGAGCGAACGCGCCCGTACGCATTCAAGCGAATCCGCCCGTGCCCATTCACACGGGCGGACGGAACCACCCCCCGAGAACTCCAGAAGCCACGAGGAGCCGGGCCCCATGCCCCCGGAACCTCCGGTCCCCTGGGACCGCGCCGGAACTCCGGAACCCCGCGCTACGGCAGGACCCGACCTACGAAACGCCTCCAGCCACGGCCCTCACGCCCCGGATCAGCGCCTGGACGCCCGCCTCCGCCTTGGACCTCGGGCACCCGACGTTCAGTCGTACGAAGCCTTCCGCCCCGTACACCGCCCCCGGCATCACCGCGACCTTCTCGCGCTCGACCAGCACCCGCTGCAACGCCTCGTCGCCGTCGGCGCCCTCGACGCCCACCGGCCGCAGGTCGATCCACGCCAGGTAACCGGCCTGCGGCAGCTCCCACCCCAGGCCCGGGAACGCCTCGTTCAGCCGCTCCGCCACCAGCTCCAGGTTCCCGCCGACATAGGCGCGGACCTGGTCCAGCCAGTCACCGGCCTCCCGGTACGCGGCGATGTGCGCGGTGAGCGACAGCACGGCCGGGGAGGCGAGTCCCTCCGCCGTCTCCATCCGGCGCAGGAACTCCGCCCGGTCGGCCGGGTCGCCGATCAGACCGTACGAACCGGTCAGCGCGGGGAAGTTGAACGCCTTCGACGCGGACGAGAGCAACGCCCAGCGCCTCTTCCCCTCCCCCTCCCTCTCGTCGGCGACGCACGTCCACGGCACATGCGCATGCCCCGGGTGCACGAGATCGGCGTGTATCTCGTCGCTGATCACCGCGACGCCGTGGCGCGCGGCGAGCGACGCCATGACGCCGAGTTCGTCGCGCGTCCACACCCGTCCGGTCGGGTTGTGCGGCGAGCACACGACCAGGACCTTGCTGTCGGTGCGGGCGAGCTCGCGTTCCAGCGCGGCGGTGTCCCCCACCGGAACGCCCCGCAGCTCGCGCCCGAGCCCAGTGATCGCCTTGCGGAAACCGTCGTACACCGGGGTGTGGACGACGACGCCCTCGCCCTCGGCCGTCCACATCTGGAGCAGCTGCGAGAGCTGGCTGAGCACGGACGGACCGTACACCAGCTGTCCGGTGTCGATCCGGACCCCGTGCCGGGTCGCGTACCAGTGGGCTATCGCCGAGCGGAAATCGTCCTGCTGCCAGGTCGTGTAGCCGAAGACGCCGTGGTCGAGCCGGGTCCGCAGCGCGCTCAGCACCTGGGGAGCGGTCTCGAAATCCATGTCGGAGATGGTGAACGGCAGCAGCCCGTCCACCCCGAACCGGTCCGCGACCCCGTCCCACTGGACGGACCAGGTGCCACGCCGGTCGACGACGGTGTCGAAGTCATAACGCGCGCCGGCATTCACAACGATTCTCCCCTTGCCTGTCACGCCGTGGGCCCGGCACCCCGAGTCCTTTCCAGGGGGTGCCGGGCCCACGGCCACGTCACGTACCGCCTCGCGCGGCGCGCCTGCCCTCCGCACGTCCGCGCTGCTTCCGCGCGTCCGCTAAATCCGTACGCCTGTTGCTTCCGTACGTCCGTAGCTTCCGTACGCCCGTTGCCTGCGTTACTTCAGCTTGGTGCCGGTGGAGCGCAGGTCGGCGCACGCCTTCGTCACACGCTCGGCCATGCCCGCCTCGGCGGACTTGCCCCAGCTGCGCGGGTCGTAGACCTTCTTGTTGCCGACCTCGCCGTCGACCTTCAGCACTCCGTCGTAGTTGCGGAACACGTGGTCCACGATCGGGCGGGTGAAGGCGTACTGGGTGTCGGTGTCGAGGTTCATCTTCACGACGCCGTTGTCCAGGGCGGTGACGATCTCCTGCTCGGTGGAGCCGGACCCGCCGTGGAAGACGAAGTCGAACGGGGACGCCTTGCCGTACTTGGCGGCGACGCCCTCCTGGAGGTCCTTCAGCAGCTCGGGGCGGAGCACGACGTTGCCGGGCTTGTAGACGCCGTGGACGTTACCGAAGGAGGCGGCCAGCAGGTAGCGGCCCTTCTCGCCCAGGCCGAGCGCCTCAGCGGTGCGCAGCGCGTCGTCGACGGTCGTGTACAGCTCGTCGTTGATCTCGTGCGAGACGCCGTCCTCCTCGCCACCGGTCGGGGTGATCTCCACCTCAAGGATGATCTTGGCAGCGGCGGCCTTGGCCAGCAGTTCCTGACCGATGGCCAGGTTGTCGGCGAGGGTCTCGGCGGAACCGTCCCACATGTGGGACTGGAACAGCGGGTTCTGGCCCTTGGCGACGCGCTCGGCGGAGATGTCGAGCAGCGGACGTACGTAGCCGTCCAGCTTGTCCTTGGGGCAGTGGTCGGTGTGCAGCGCGACCTGGATGCCGTACTTGGCGGCGACGATGTGCGCGAACTCGGCGAGGGCGACGGCGCCGCTGACCATGTCCTTGTTGTACTGGCCGCCCAGGAACTCCGCGCCGCCGGTGGAGATCTGGACGATGCCGTCGCTCTCCGCCTCGGCGAAGCCACGCAGTGCAGCGTGCAGGGTCTGGGTCGATGTCACGTTGATGGCCGGGTAGGCGAACTTGCCTGCCTTCGCCCGGTCGAGCATCTCGGCGTAGACCTCGGGGGTTGCGATGGGCATGTGTCCGCTCCTTGGGATTTGCGGGTGTGCGTGCTGGTTCCCTGACCTGGGGGCGACATCATCGTCGCCCCCATCTTCCCAGACTCCCGCCACGGCTCCACCCGGCCTATGCACACGGAGCCCTGCCGGGCGGTCCGGGGCATGCGTCAGGGGTGGGCGGTTTCACGTGAAACCGCCCACCCCTGAAGAAAATCGCAGGTCAGACCGCGTATCAGGCCAGACCGAGATCGGCCACCGAGTAGACGTGGATGTACGGCAGCCCGGCCTCGGCGATCGCCGGAGCCGCACCCCGCTCCACGATCACGGCGACGGCGACGACCTCGCCACCGGCCTCGCGCACCGCCTCGACGGCCGTCAGCGGCGAACCACCCGTCGTCGATGTGTCCTCGACGACCAGGCAGCGGCGGCCCTTCACATCCGTGCCCTCGATGCGGCGCTGCATCCCGTGCGCCTTCTGCGCCTTGCGGACGACGAACGCGTCCAGCTCCTGCCCGCGCGCGGCGGCGGCGTGCAGCATCGACGTGGCGACCGGGTCGGCCCCCAGCGTCAGCCCGCCCACGCAGTCGTAGTCCAGCTCTGCGGTGGCATCGAGCATGACCTGCCCGACCATCGGGGCGGCCTTGCCATCCAGCGTGATGCGGCGCAGGTCGATGTACCAGTCGGCCTCAAGACCCGAGGAGAGGGTCACCTTGCCGTGTACCACGGCCTTGTCCTTGATCTGCTGGAGCAGCTCAGCACGTACGTCAGTCATGGTTACGAGCTTAAGAGGTCGCGCGCATAGGTGGGGCGGAGGAAGGAGCGGGGCGAGGGGCAAGCCCGGCAAGGCGGAGGAGGGAGGCGACGCGGAGCGTCGTCGACCGACGACAACGCCGCCAGGC